>JAHHTL010000013.1 GCA_020024635.1 Ruminococcus sp. | reverse complement strand
GATCTTGTGCATTTTTGATGCCAGCAGCATCTGTAAAATTCATCAAAGAGGGTGCGTATAATCGTCGTTCTGCTTTTTGGATGGCAATTTTTGGATCGATCGGAACGCTGATCGCATGTCTGGTAATCAAATCTTTGCCAATTACCGTCCTTAAATGGATTGTAGTAGGTGTAACCATTTACACTTCATTTGTTATGTTAAGAGCAGCTCGCAGGAGTAAAAAAGCTTAAATAAAAAGTTGATCAATTGCATCTCTACGGTTTTGTTTTATAAACTGTAGGGGTGCTTTTTTGTTCTAAAATTTGATTTTATTGATAATCTGATTTATAATACAGAAAAACTATAAAATAGAAGTGGGATGAGATGAAAGAATTAATCTATGAACTAGAGGAAAATCGTTCTTTATCGAAGAAAAAATGGATCCGCTTAATAGAAGGAGCAAATGAGGAATTAGCGGACTTCCTCTTTGAACGGGCGAGACGAGTACAAAAAGCGTATTATGGAAATAAGATTTATATTCGTGGACTTATTGAATTTACAAATTATTGTAAAAATGATTGCTTTTATTGTGGAATCAGAAAGAGTAATTCAAACATTGTTCGGTACCGGCTTGGCAAGGAGGAGATTCTCTCTTGTTGTGCAAAAGGATACGAACTAGGATTTCGAACCTTTGTGTTACAAGGAGGGGAAGACGGTTTTTATACAGAAGAGAAGATGTGTGCGTTGCTTCGAGAAATCAAGAAGCAATTTCCAGAATGTGCAATTACGTTATCCATAGGAGAAAAAGAGAAATCTACTTATGAGAAATATTATAATGCTGGGGCAGATCGCTATCTTTTACGTCATGAAACCTACGATGCAAAGCATTATCGGATGCTGCATCCGGTGGAGTTGTCTCCAGAGCACAGGCAAATGTGTTTGTTTGAATTAAAAGACATTGGCTATCAGGTGGGAAGTGGGTTTATGGTTGGATCGCCGGGACAAACGGCAGAACATCTTGCTATGGATATGTTGTTTTTAGAAAAACTTCATCCTCACATGGTAGGAATTGGACCATTTATTACTCAAAAAGATACACCCTTTCGAGAAAAAAAATCGGGCACGTTGTTTCAGACCTTGTATATGCTTGGACTTTTAAGGCTTATGCTTCCAGAAGTCCTTCTTCCGGCAACTACAGCGCTAGGGTCGATTGCGACAAATGGAAGGAAACTTGGAATTTTGGCAGGAGCAAATGTAGTGATGCCCAATTTATCCCCGCTAGAGAATAGAAAACAATATAGTTTATACGATCACAAACGATATACGAAAGATGAAGCGGCCGAAGGATTGGAATTACTTCGAGCCGAGATGAAAGAAATTGGATATCAGGTGGTAGTCGATAGAGGTGACTCACTTGTGCCGTAGAGATGAGGAGGAGGATTCGCATGTATGATGTAAAATCAAAAAAAGCAGAAGAATTTATTGACCATGAGGAGATTTTGGATACGCTTTCTTATGCAGATGCTAATAAGAATAATGAAGAAGTAATTAATGCAATCATAGAAAAAGCAAAAAAGAGAAAAGGACTGAATCATCGAGAAGCGTCGGTTCTCTTAGCATGTGAATTAGAAGAAAAAAATCAAGAAATTTATAAGCTTGCAGAACAGATAAAACTTGATTTTTACGGAAATCGGATTGTAATGTTTGCACCATTGTATCTTTCAAACTATTGTGTGAATGGCTGTACTTACTGTCCATATCATTTGAAAAACAAACACATTACAAGAAAGAAATTAACACAGGAAGAAATTAAAAACGAAGTGATCGCACTGCAAGATATGGGGCATAAACGACTTGCCCTTGAAGCAGGGGAAGATCCGATGCACAATCCGATGGAATACATCTTGGAATGCATTCAAACAATCTATAGTATCAAACATAAAAATGGTGCAATTCGACGGGTAAATGTCAATATTGCGGCAACCACCGTGGAGAATTATCGGAAATTAAAAGAAGCGGGCATTGGGACTTATATTTTATTTCAGGAAACCTATCATAAAGAAAGTTATTTAACACTTCACCCAACAGGGCCAAAACATGATTACTGTTATCACACGGAAGCAATGGATCGTGCCATGGAAGGGGGAATTGATGATGTAGGACTTGGGGTATTATTTGGTCTAGACAAATATCGCTATGAATTTGCAGGACTTTTAATGCATGCAGAGCATTTGGAAGCAACTTATGGAGTTGGTCCACATACGATAAGTGTTCCAAGACTCCGAAATGCAGACGATATTGATATTCGTACATTTACCAATGGAATCAGTGATGAGATTTTTGCAAAAATAGTTGCCTGCATACGGATTTCTGTACCTTATACAGGGATGATTGTTTCTACAAGAGAAAGTAAGGAATGTAGAGAAAAAGTTCTTCGTCTTGGAATTTCTCAAGTAAGTGGCGCTTCCAAAACAAGTGTTGGAGGATATGCACATCCAGAAGAGGAGGAAGAAAATTCAGAACAGTTTGATGTTAGTGATAAAAGAACCCTTGATGAAGTGGTAAAATGGTTGATGGAATTAGGGTATCTTCCAAGTTTTTGTACAGCCTGCTATAGAGAAGGGCGCACAGGAGATCGCTTTATGGAGTTGTGCAAAAGTCAGCAGATTCAAAATTGCTGTCATCCCAATGCACTGATGACGTTAAAGGAGTTTCTTGTAGATTACGCATCCAATAGTACGAAAAAAATAGGAGATCAAATGATTGAAAAGGAACTTGCAAAGATTCCCAGTGAAAAAGTACGCCAGATTGTATTAGAACATATAGAAGCGATTGAAAATGGAACGGGAAATGACTTTCGATTTTAGAGCAAAGGAGACCAACTATGAGTTTGAATAGCACACCATCCTCTGAGAGGATTCATATTGGGATTTTTGGAAAAAGAAATGCTGGAAAATCTAGCCTTATTAATGCTATGACAGGGCAAAATTCTGCAGTTGTGTCAGAAGTTCCTGGGACAACGACAGACCCGGTTTCTAAGGCTATGGAATTACAGCCACTTGGACCAGTCGTGATCATTGATACACCGGGCATGGATGATATTGGGAATCTTGGACGATTACGGGTACAAAAGACCTACCAAGTGCTCAATAAAGCAGATATTGCGCTTTTGATTATTGATGTGGACGCAGGAATTACAAAAGAGGATGGAATGGTACTTCAGCGGATTCGAGAAAAGAAAATACCATATCTGGTGGTGTTAAATAAAATTGATTCCGCTAGATGTATGTATTTATCTGCACAGATGGAAGCGTATGGACTGACAGATGAAAATTGTATTAGAGTGAGTACGAGAACGGGGCATAATATCTATGAGTTGAAAGAAAAAGTGGCGCACCTTATACCGGAAACGAAAGAAAAAAAGAAAATAATCAGTGATCTTTTGCAGCCGGGAGACGTGGTGGTTCTTGTAGTTCCAGTGGATTCTGGGGCGCCAAAAGGAAGGTTGATTCTTCCGCAGCAGCAGACCATACGAGATATTATTGACATAGGTGCAGTGGCGGTTGTTGTGAAAGACACGCAGTTGGAGCAAACATTGGATAAAATGAGGGGCTGCCCGAAGCTTGTTATTACGGATAGCCAGATTTTCCGAAACGTTTCTTCGATTGTTCCAGAGTACATTCCATTGACTTCCTTTTCCATTCTTTTTGCCAGATATAAAGGATGGTTGGATGTTACAGTAAAAGGCACGGAGAAGTTATGGAGTTTAAAAGATGGAGATAAGGTCCTTATTTCAGAAGGATGTACCCATCATAGACAATGTGAGGATATTGGAACGGTTAAAATTCCGTCATGGATTCGAGAATTTACCGGTGCAGATGTGGAATTTGTGTTCACAAGTGGACAAGAATTTCCCACAGATTTGTCAAAGTATGCCATGATCATTCATTGTGGTGGATGTACCCTTACAGACCGAGAAATGAAATATCGATTAAAATGCGCACAAGATCAAAATGTTCCAATTACAAATTATGGAATGTGTATTGCCTATGTGAATGGAATATTAGAAAGAAGTTTGCAGATTTTTAAAAAGCAGGGGGATGAAGAATGGTAAGTTTGAGTACATTATGTTATATTGAACGAGATGACAAGTATCTTATGTTACATAGAACCGTGAAGAAAAATGATGTTAATAAAGACAAATGGATTGGCGTTGGAGGACATTTTGAATATCAGGAAAGTCCAGAGGAATGTCTTTTGCGAGAGGTGAAAGAGGAAACAGGATATACGCTGACTTCTTATCAATATCGTGGAATTGTAACCTTTGTATATGGAGAGGATGTTACAGAGTATATGTCCTTATATACAGCCGATGGCTTTGAAGGAACTCCGATTCCGTGTGATGAAGGAGAATTAGAATGGGTAGCGAAAAAAGATATTTTTGATCTGAATTTATGGGAAGGAGATAAAATTTTCTTTCGATTGCTAGAAGAAGGAAGACCATTTTTTTCTTTAAAGCTGGTTTACGATAAGCAGGATCGACTTTTGTCTTATTCGATTGATGGTAAAAAATATCATTGCGCGAACTCATGAAGAGAGAAAACGCTCTATAAGGTTTAAGCCTTATAGGGCGCTTCTTTTTGCAACATCTGTTGTGTGGGGGTGTTGTTCCTAAATTAAGGAAGTAAAAATGAATACATTACGACAAAATGACATGCACTACCACCCATTACAAATAAATGGAAAATTTCATGGGTTCCAAAATTTTTGTGCCTTTTATCAAAAGCAGGTAATTTTAAGGCATAGATCACTCCACCAATGGTATAAATAATTCCTCCCGCCAAAAGCCAGAGAAACGCAGGTCGGGACATATTATTGAGTAATTGTGTAAAAGCAAGTACACAAGTCCATCCCATGCCAATATAAAGGAGGGAGGACACCCATTTTGGGCAGAATACCCAAAACGCTTTGATTAGAATTCCAATTACAGCAATGCTCCAAACAAGGGCAAGCATAAAATATCCGGTAGGCTGATCAAGAACGAGAAGGCAAATTGGAGTATAACTTCCGGCGATCAGAAGAAAGATCATCATATGATCCCATTTTTTCAATCGGGTATTTACTTTCTTAGAAAGATCAAAGGTATGATAGGTGGTGCTTGCAGCGTATAATAAAATCAGGCTTATAGCGTATACGGTAAGGGCGATCATGTACACAGGATCGGGTTCTCCTGCGGCTTTGAGTAATAGAGGAACAACGGCAAAGATAGCCATTAACATGCCTATGAAATGGGTAATTGCACTTCCGGGATCTTTAATAGAATGAGTTTTCATGACAAAATGACACCTCCTTGAAAACAAAAACACAACATATAGTATTAAAAACTAGATTAACTATATATGTATATTACATCAGTGAAACAGAAAATGCAAGGACATACAGGAAAAAGAAGGAAAAAAAGAACTTAAAAATTGACATCTTTTTTATTGTTTGATATGATACGAAAGTTAAACTTGAAATTACAAAGAGAAAAAGGAGTTATATGCAAGAAATTAAATTTGAAGAATTAGGTTTGTACCCAGAGATTCTGCGCGCAATTGAAGATATGGGATTTGAAGAAGCTTCTCCAATTCAGGCAAAAGCAATTCCAGTGATGTGTTCAGGAAAAGATCTTATCGGACAGGCCCAGACAGGAACAGGAAAAACAGCGGCATTTGGAATTCCGCTCCTGCAAAAAATAGATCCAAAGAGTAAAAAACTACAGGCGGTGGTTCTTTGTCCAACCAGAGAACTTGCCATTCAAGTAGCTCAAGAAATTAGAAATTTAGCAAAATATATGCATGGAATCAAAGTGTTACCAGTATATGGCGGACAGGAGATTGTAAAACAGATTCGTCTGTTGAAAAGTGGTGTGCAGATTATGATCGGTACTCCAGGGCGAGTGATGGATCATATGCGTAGAAAAACAATTAAGATGAAGCATGTGCATACGGTTGTTTTAGATGAAGCAGACGAGATGTTAAATATGGGATTTCGTGAAGATATAGAAACGATTCTAGAAGGAGTTCCAACGGAGCGTCAAACAGTACTTTTCTCTGCAACGATGCCAAGACCAATCCTAGAAATCACGAAGAAATTTCAAAATCATGCAGAACTGATCAAAGTGACAAAAAAAGAGCTTACCGTTCAGAATATTGAGCAGTTTTATTATGAAGTGAAGAGCAAAAATAAAGAGGAAGTTCTGGCAAGACTTCTTGATATTTATAGACCAAAGTTATCTGTTGTATTTTGTAATACCAAAAAACAGGTAGACGTTCTTGTAAATGGACTGTTGGGAAGAGGATTTTCTGTTGCAGGACTTCATGGAGATTTAAAGCAGGCACAACGTGATCGAGTAATGCAAGGCTTTCGAAATGGAAGTACCACGATTCTTGTGGCAACAGATGTTGCAGCCAGAGGAATTGACGTTGATGAAGTGGAAGCAGTGTTTAACTATGATCTTCCACAAGATGAAGAATATTATGTGCATCGAATTGGAAGAACGGGAAGAGCAGGAAGAGTTGGTCGATCTTTTTCCTTTGTAACAGGAAAAGAAGTATACAAACTGAAAGAAATTCAGCGTTACTGTAAAACAAAAATTTATGCACAAAAGGTACCATCATTAAAAGATGTGGCAAGAACAAAGGTGGAAAATATTTTAAGAGAAGTAGAAGAAGTTATGCAGGCAGAGGATCTTACGAAATGGATCCAAGTGATTGAAAATAAAGTAAATACTTCTGATTATACAGCGATGGATCTTGCCGCAGCGTTTCTAAAATTGTCTATGGGTGAAACAAAGCAAGAAAAAGAAGCAGAAGAATATGCAGACACCGGAGCGGAAGAAGCTGGAATGGTACGCTTATTTATCAACATTGGAAAGAAAAATAAAGCAAAGCCGGGGGATATCGTAGGCGCCATTGCAGGAGAAAGTGGAATTCCCGGAAAATTGATCGGAACCATCGATATGTATGATAAATATACGTTTGTGGAAGTGCCAAGAGAGTACACAAAGGCTGTTTTAAAAGCAATGAATCAGACAAAAATTAAAGGAAAATCTATTGCCATAGAGCCGGCAAACGCACGATAGAAAGTTGGAACACAGGAAGTGAGGATCGCGACGCGGTCCTCACTTCTTTGTTGTAGTGATCAAATAGAAAGATATGTTTTAAAACAAAAAGGTACAAATAACATCAATTATAAATAAGATGCTTAAAATGGATAGCAAGATCGTTTTCCGCTTTTTAGAGAGGAAAGAAAAATAATCGGCACACTTTGGTGCAAGATAATACAAGAAAGCGCAGCCAAGGAGTGCAAAGAAAATGGAACCTCCAAGGAACGTATGAGCATTTAGATTCATAAAGTAGCCGTTATAGGTGAGAAGGCTTATTTTCCAATTCGTTTTCATGAGCCAGTTTAGTGCATATTCCAAAACCGAATAAATGGTCATAATCGATAAAAAAGATAAAATCGGTAAATGAGAAATCTTTTGCACAAATTTTAATATGAAAACACCACACATACCATATAAGGGCATCCAAGGTCCAATTAAAAGTCCATGATTGGAAAATACGCCCTCTCTTGTCAGGAACATACAGGTTTCAAACACCCATCCCCAAATGGAAAATACAAAAAAGATAAACAGTAAAGTTGGCAGATCGTACACACGGTCTTTATTCCAGACTGGTTTTACAGCACTTTTTGGTGGTTGAATGGAATACAAAAATAAAGGATATTGATTTGGTTCAAAGTAGGATATTTGTGTATAAGGTCCTTCAGAATCATCGTAAAGCGCCTTGCTGATCAGTAGTTCATCTTCTGACGGAACAGTCTCAAGGATGGGGTCGTTAAACAGTTCATAGCCAGGAAGACGAAAACGAACATATTTTTTACGAAGAATCATGTATAATTCTGCATCAGATGCCTGTACATAAACGTTTGTGAAGAATAGATTCACAAGACCAAAGGTAAAAAAAGACAACAAACGCCAGTGAATAAAGGAAAGATGCATCCGAAACATATGAAATTTATTCCCCTTCATAAGTTGCTTCGATAGATGAAACGCTTTTTCACAGTCAATGGCTGGATTTTCTGCAAGAATGTAGGGAATCATGCTGTATTCATAATGTTTTATGACACCACCAACGATCGTCAGATTCCATAATATCTGATACATGGAGCGACAAAACATTACCCAGATTGGGTTATGTAAATATCTTAATTTAAAAAGATAAAATAGTTTGCTGATTTTTGTATCAGGATAGTTTTTGGCTTCTAGAAAATAACGCTTTTCACCGATCAATAAAATATTTGCAATAAAATATTGGTATAGGAATGCAAGGAATACTCCTGCCAGTACAAATACAGAAACCCATTCAAATTCTCGAAACAGCAAAGTGTGCATGGCCTTAATGATCGAAAAAATAATGGAACGCCCGCTGACATAAAGATCAAGCAGTAATGTAGAGAAATAGCCAAAAAAAGAATGAAAAACAGGCAGTTGTTTATCCACAAGCTGTTCCAATGTATCTTCTATGATCTGTGAAGTAGGGGCATTTCCAGTCAATTCGCAAATAGAGAAGTCCTGGCTGTTTGAGTTGTAGTGATGAATGAAAAAAGTGGAAGACGTATAAGCAGTTGTAAGCATCGCAATAAGAAAACATACGGATACCATACGTTTAAAATTATATTTCATAGAGCGTCTAGCTTTTTTCTTAAGATCAGATGTTTTCCACATAAGAGCTCTCCTTTCCTACGTACATTATAGTAGAGAAAAGATAATTAAGCAATGACAATCCCAAAGTGGTCTGCTACAATAAATCATGGAAGATAGAGAGGGGAGGAAATAAAATTGATAAATCTATTACCTTATCTTAAAAATTATTGGAAGGAAAGCATTACCGGACCTTTGTTCAAGTTACTAGAGGCAGTATTTGAATTGATTGTTCCCGTGATTGTTGCACGGATGATCGATATAGGAATTACCGAAAAAAATACGATGTTTGTGTGGAAAACTTGTGCGATTTTAGTGATTTTTGGAATTTTAGGGCTGGTGTGTTCGATTTCTGCGCAGTATTTTGCGGCAAAAGCAGCAACAGGATTTGGAAGAGAACTTCGAACAGCAATGTTTTCTAAGATTGAAACACTTTCTTATGGGCAGATTGATCAAGTGGGGAACGATACATTGATTGTTCGTATGACCAGCGATATTAATCAAGTACAAACAGGGGTTAATCTTGTTTTACGCTTGTTTCTAAGATCGCCCTTTATTGTGATGGGAGCCCTTTTGATGGCTTTCCGGATTCAGGTGAAGATGGGGCTTGTGTTTCTCTTGATTGTTCCGGCATTGGCGCTTGTCATTTTTGGAATTATTATGGTTACCATTCCCTTGTATAAAAAGGTACAAAAGTCTTTGGAGGGGGTTCTTAGTTCTACAAGAGAAAATCTGACGGGCATTCGTATTGTACGTGCATTTGGAACACAGGAAAAGGAATGTAAAGAGTTTCAAGAAAAAAGTGAACAGCTGGAGTATTTGCAGCAGCGATCGGGAAGAATTTCTGCAATTATGAATCCTCTAACGTATGTGATCGTAAATATAGGGATTATTTTTGTGGTATGGCTGGGGGGAAAGCAAGTATATGACGGCATTCTTACTCAAGGAGAAGTGGTTGCATTGGTCAATTATATGAGTCAAATCCTACTGGCCTTGGTTGCCCTTGCAAACCTTATTGTTTCCTACACGAAAGCGATGGCATCGGCAGGACGAATACAGGAGGTGTTTGCGCTTCCTGTGGAAAGAGCCGAAGGAACTTATGAGCCAAAATCAACGAAGGGAGCCTGGGAGGTTCAATTTGAACAGGTAAAGTTTTCTTATGAAGGCAGTAAAGTTCCAATATTATCAAATTTTTCTGCAAAAATAAAGTCAGGGGAAATGATCGGGATCATTGGTAGTACTGGGGCAGGAAAAAGTTCGTTGATCCATTTAATTCCGGCCTTGTACAAGGCAAATGCCGGAAGCGTTTTGGTAGAAGGGATGGACGTGCAGTTGTGGAATCAAAAGGTGCTTCGAGAAAACATGGGACTGGTTCCTCAAAAGACAGTATTATTTCGTGGAAGTATACGAGAAAATATAAAAATGGGGAGAGAGAATCTTTGTGATGACAATATAATACAAGCACTAAAGCAAGCTCAGGCTTGGGAATTTGTAGAGAAAAAAGGAAAGGGTCTTGATTGGATGATTCAAGAAGAAGGAAAAAATCTTTCCGGAGGACAACGACAGAGACTTACAATTGCAAGGGCCCTTGCAGGTCAACCGAAAATTTTAATTTTTGATGATAGCACCTCTGCATTAGATTTTTCAACGGAGCGAAAAATCAGAGAAGAATTGCAAAAAATGAAAGGGAAGTGTACCATATTTGTTGTTTCCCAAAGAGCTGCATCGGTGATGCATGCAGATCGAATTATGGTTTTGGAAAATGGGGAACTAGCAGGGTATGACACTCATGAGAAACTTTTGAAAGAGTGTCCGGTATATCAAGAAATTTGTGCTTCCCAGTTGCTGGAAAATGAGGAGGAAGAGAAATGAGAAAAAAATACAATGTGTTAAAAAAGATCATCCATTTTATAAAACCTTCCTTCTTTTCTTTTTCTTGCTCGTTGCTGGCAGCCGCGTGTTCCGTTGCTTTAACATTGTATGCACCAATTCTTACCGGCGAGGCCATCGATTATGCGGTTGGACAAGGGGCGGTACAATTTTCCAAAATTTTATATATACTGAAAATTCTTGCAGTGGTGGTGCTTATAACGGCTTTGGCGCAATGGTTGATGAATTATTGTAACTATACCATTACTTACCGAGTGGTGAAAGAAATCAGAATTCGTGCATTTGATCAACTTACGAAACTTACCGTATCGTATGTAGATCAGACACCAAAAGGAGAAATAATCAGCAGGATCATTAGCGATGTGGAGCAATTTTGTGAAGGGCTTTTGATGGGATTTACGCAGTTTTTTACCGGAATCCTAACCATTATCGGAACCTTATATTTTATGCTTCGTATGAATGGTATGATTTCTATGGTAGTGATCGTGATTACCCCACTTTCTTTTTTTGTAGCAGGATTCATTGCCAAACGTACTTATCGAATGTTTCAGGCACAGTCTGAGATTCGGGCAGAATTAACTTCGTTTATCAATGAAATGGCGGGAAACCAGAAACTGATCCGTGCATTTGGCTATGAGGCGTGTGCAATGGAGCGCTTTGAGACGTTGAATCAGAAACTAGAACAGGCAAGTTTAAGGGCAACCTTTTTTTCTTCCATTACAAATCCAAGCACTAGATTTGTCAATGGACTTGTCTATACAGGAGTAGGAATCACAGGAGCCTTTGCGGCTATGGCAGGTAGAATCAGTGTTGGTCAACTGTCTTGTTTTTTAAGTTATGCAAATCAATATACAAAACCATTTAATGAAATCTCAAGTGTGATTGCAGAATTGCAAAATTCCATTGCCTGTGCAGAAAGAGTATTTCAATTTATAGAGGAAACTCCGACAGTAGAAAAGGAAGAGGGAGAATTAGAAGTTTCTCAAATGGACGGAAAGGTAGAATTTAAGAACGTGTCATTTTCTTACGATAAAGAGAAAAAGCTTCTTCAAAATATTAATCTGAAAGTCAAAAAGGGAGAGAAAGTGGCAATTGTGGGGCCAACAGGTTGTGGAAAGACAACTTTGATCAATCTTTTGCTAAGATTCTATGAAGTAGATCAAGGAACGATTCTTTTCGATGATCTAGATATTCGTTCTATCAATCGGGAATGTTTAAGAAAAAATTATGGGATGGTTCTTCAGGATACTTGGCTAAAGGCAGGGACGATCGCAGAAAATATCGCTTACGGGAAAGAACATGCTACAAGACAAGAGATTATAGAAGCTGCGAAAGCGGCTCATGCGCACAGCTTTATAACGAGAATGGAACAAGGATATGACACAATCCTTGCAGAAGATGGCGGAAATCTTTCACAAGGAGAAAAACAGTTGCTATGTATTGCCAGAGTGATGTTGAAACTTCCACCTATTTTAATCCTAGATGAAGCAACCTCATCCATTGATACAAGAACGGAAGTTAAAATACAAAAAGCATTTCAGAAAATGATGAAAGGAAGAACCACCTTTATCGTTGCTCATAGACTTTCAACCATTCGGGAAGCAGACCTTATTCTTGTCATGAAAGATGGAAACATCGTGGAACAAGGCACACATGAAGAGCTATTATCCCGAAATGGTTTTTACAAAGAATTGTATGAAAGTCAGTTTGCAAATTAAATATTATTGATTGGACATGGCATGATGTTCTTTTTGAATTTCTTCAAAACATTCAAGTGGTGTCCAAAATTGATTTGTTGGTGTAAGGACCGCTTTATATGGAATCGGTCCTACACCACTTTTTTTCAGTGCATATAGAGCCTGGTTTAATTTTTGATCAGGTAAAAAGGCAAACACAAGCATCGTAGCAGGTAGTTCCTCTCCTGTATAAGTGTCATTTGATACAGGGATTTCTTTCACACCGGCGAGTGTTCCTAATTTCTGATGGTATTCTTCGGGTTTTACATATTTGATTTTTACATGTAAAGGGAATAGAGCCATTTCCAGCTTTAGACGTTTGTCTTTTTCAGGAATATTAAATAATAGAATTGTTTCTTTCATTGTGATTTCACCTCCAATCACCACCATTATATCTTATTTTTTTCGAGAGTGAAAGAGGTTCCTTTTTGCGAAGAAGAACATATAGTAAATCAGGACCAGATGATAGAAGAGGGATGGGAGCATGAGTGAAATTCGGTTATGTGAATTGAAAGAAAAAGAAGTAATCAATATCTGTAACTGTAAAAAACTAGGGTGTATTGTAGATCTTGTGCTAAATGTCTGCGATGGCTGTGTGCAGGCAATTATTGTTCCAGGTCCCGGAAGAGTTTGTGGATTTCTAGGGACGGATAGTGAATATGTGATCCCTTGGAGATGTATCAAAAAAATTGGTCCGGATATTGTTTTGGTTGAAATATGCGAAGAAAATTTTTTGCAAAAAATATAAGAGTTGTGTATAATAAATACTAGAAAAAAGAAAGGCGGAGTACATCATGAAATGCCCATATTGTGGAAATCCGGACACAAAAGTAATTGATTCAAGACCAGCAGAAGATAAAAGCTGCATACGTAGAAGACGTGCCTGTGATGTGTGTGGAAAGCGTTTTACAACCTACGAAAAAGTGGAGACAATTCCGCTTATTGTGATCAAAAAAGATAATAATAGAGAGCAATATGACCGTGCGAAAATCGAGCATGGAGTTTTAAGTGCCTGCTATAAAAGGCCCGTCTCGGCATCCGACATCCAAAGAACAATTGATGATGTAGAATTAGAGATTTTCAACATGGAAGAAAGAGAAATTCCAAGTAGCAAAATTGGAGAAATTGTTATGGATAAGCTTCGTACACTAGATCCTGTGGCGTATGTAAGATTTGCATCGGTGTATCGAGAATTTAAAGACGTGAATACATTTATGGCGGAACTTAAGAAGTTTTTGCAGTAGTTTGAGGGAGCGTCAATGAAGACTTATAAGCTTACGTTAATGTATGATGGTGGATGCTTTCGCGGCTGGCAGCGTCAAGGAAATACAAATCTTACGATCCAGGGAATTTTAGAGGATACGGCAAGTGAGATTTTACAAGAGCGAGTAGAAATAAACGGCTCCGGACGTACAGATGCAGGAGTGCATGCAAAGGGGCAGACGGCCAGTATGGTAGTGTCTACTTCTTTTCATTCCAGAGATTTCTTAGAGCAAATGAATAAAGAACTTCCAGATGAACTTAAAATCAAAGACATTGTGTTAGAAAAAAATGGATTTCATGCAAGGTTAAGTGCAAAAGCAAAGTGCTATGAATACAATATCGATACAAGACAAAAGCAAGGGGTTTTTGGGAGAAAGTATAGTCTGTCCTATCCGTATGAATTGGATCTTTGTGCCATGAGACAAGCAGCTTCTTATCTTGTAGGAAGACAGGATTTTGCGGCGTTTACGGATTTAAAAGAAGACAAATCCACAGTGCGAACCATCTATAAAGTGGAGATCGAACAAAGACAAGACACTATAAAACTTGTTTATTGTGGTACGGGATTTTTGTATCATATGGTACGCATTTTGACCGGAACGCTTCTAGAAGTTGGAAGAAAGAAGAAAGATCCAGAAGAAATCAAAGAAATTTTGGCGTCAAAAGAAAGGGCCAATGCTGGATTTTGTGCACCGGCGAAAGGCTTGTTTTTAAAAGAAGTTTATTATTAAAATGTATAAGAGCAATAGGAGAAAAATATGAAATTACTATCATGGAACGTAAATGGTCTGCGTGCCTGTGTGCAAAAGGGATTTTTAGATGTATTTTTACAGCAAGATGCGGATATTTTTTGTGTACAGGAAACAAAAATGCAAGAAGGCCAGTTGCATCTTGAACTAGAAGGGTATGAGCAATATTGGAATTATGCAGTAAAAAAAGGATATTCAGGAACAGCTGTATTTACAAAAAGAAAGCCGTTGAATGTTACATATGGAATCGGAATCGAAGAGCATGATCAAGAAGGACGTGTGATTACATTAGAATTTGAAGAATTTTATTTTGTGACAGTTTATACGCCAAATTCTCAGTCAGAACTTGCAAGACTTTCTTATCGAATGAAGTGGGAAGATGATTTTAGAGCATATCTAAAAAATTTGGATCAGAAGAAGCCTGTAATTGTTACAGGGGATATGAATGTAGCCCACCAAGAGATTGACTTGAAAAATCCAAAAACAAATCGCAAAAACGCTGGATTTACGGATGAAGAAAGAGAGAAGTTTACAGAGCTTTTGGCGTCTGGTTTTCTAGATACATATCGGTATTTTTATCCAGATACCAAGGATATGTATTCTTGGTGGTCTTACCGATTTAAAGCAAGAGAAAAAAATGCCGGATGGCGTATTGACTATTTTGTAGTATCAGAAACATTGAAAAACAGATTAAAAGATGCAAGAATTTTAACCGATGTGATGGGTTCAGATCACTGTCCGGTTGTTTTGGAATTAGAGGACTTACAATAGAACCATCCAATTGGCAAAAATGGAGAGAAAACAAATGAAATTTACAAAAATGCAAGGCTTAGGAAATGATTATGTATATGTAAATGGGTTTCAAGAAACAATCGAAAATCCATCCCAGCTGTCAAAAATCATTAGTGATCGTCATTTTGGAATCGGATCGGATGGATTGATTTTAATTAATCCGTCAAAAATCGCTGATTTTGAAATGGAAATGTATAATGCAGATGGATCAAGAAGTGAAATGTGTGGGAATGGAATCCGCTGTGTTGGAAAATATGTGTATGACCATGGCTTAACAACGAAAGAGCACATCTCTGTAGAAACGTTGGCAGGGATTAAATATTTAGATCTTACGATCCAAGATCAAAAAGTGGTAATGGTTACAGTGAATATGGGAACACCGGAATTAAGACCAGATCAAATTCCTGTAAAAGTAGAAGGCGATAGGGTGATTTGTTATCCTATTACGGTACTGGATCAAGAATATAAAATGACTTGTGTATCCATGGGAAATCCTCATGCAGTTGTATATGTGCCAGATGTAAAGGCGCTTGATCTTGAAAAAATTGGCCCTTCCTTTGAAAACCATGCATGTTTTCCAAATCGTGTAAACACAGAATTTGTGAAAGTGATTGATAAAAATACCGTAGAGATGCGTGTGTGGGAAAGAGGATCCGCAGAGACATTGGCATGTGGTACTGGCGCTTGTGCAGTTGCGGTGTCCTGTATTTTAAATGGTTACACAGAAAACAAAGTGCTTGTAAAACTGGTTGGCGGAGATTTGACGATCGAATGGGATCAAGAACAGAATCTAGTATACATGACAGGACCGGCAGAAACGGTATTTGAGGGAATATTCTGAAAAATACAAATAAATCAGAAAATAGAAGAACTTTAAAAAAAGAGGTTGACTTTTGCTGAGAGTTTGATATAATGAATTTGTTGTTTGCGAGAGATAAGACAACGAATTAAAAATGCTGATGCGGATTGGTGTAATGGCAGCACAGCAGACTCTGACTCTGTTAGTAGAGGTTCGAGTCCTCTATCCGTAGTTAAGAATCTGCAATGGCAGGTTCTTAATTGCTTTTTACGGAATTTTTAAATTAAATCATATCGGAGTGTGGCTCAGCTTGGTAGAGCGCTACGTTCGGGACGTAGAGGTCGCGTGTTCGAATCACGTCACTCCGACTTTATTATTGGATTGGTAAGGATTGCATAGAATGATGCAGTCCTTTTTTTGTGTCAAAAGATAGTTTGTCAAAATAACTAAAAAAAATGAAAAATAAAGAATTATGTTGTTCATATTGCTTGACAAATAAAAATAATTGTGTAATATATAAATAAGAACTGGTCATGACGACATGACAACATAGAGACGTTAAAAAAACAAGGAGGAATAAAGATGAAAAAGAAGTGGAAAAAAGTGATGGGATTATTGTTAATGGGAACCCTCGTGATGGGAAGTATCGCAGGTTGTGGGGAATCAAAAGAAAAAAGCAAAGGGGCATCTGGAAATAGCGAGGTAAAAATAGCGATCGTCTGTGATTCGGCAGGTCAAAACGATAATGGATATAACCAGTCAGCGGTAGCAGGAGTAAAAAAGGCAGCTAAGGAATTAGGAGTGGAGTATAAAGTTGTAGAGCCGACAACGGGGGTACCACAAGCGCTAGAAACACTTGCAGAGGATGGGTATCATTTGATTTTCAATTTAGAGTACGATTTTGAAGCGTTAATTTCCGGAACCGGTGGATCGAAGCCAATTGCAGAAATGTATCCGGATACGACCTTTGTATGTTTCAATGATAATCCAAATAAAAATGAAAGTGGAGAAATCATTCACGAAAATGTAATCTCTGTTTTATTTGATGTACATGAGGCATCCTTTGTTTCCGGTGTCCTCGCAACATTAGTCAATGAAAATGCAGAAACATTATTTGGAACAGAACATTATAAATTTACGCCGGTAGACAAAGGAGGCAGAGCAATTGGATTTATCGGTGGAACAAATTCAAATGGTATTACCGTATTTTCATATGGATTTCTTGAAGGAATAAATTATATTGCAAAAGAATTAGGAGTTCATTATGACTATTATGCAAAATATGATGCAGGGTTTTCCGACTCGGCAACAGGAGGTACTGTGGCAGGAACCTATTATAATCAAGGCGCAAATGTAGTATTTAGTGTAGCTGGTTCTGTTGGAGATGGCGCAGCAGCCAAAGCGAAAGAAGAGGGAAAATTAGCCATTCATGTTGATGCAAATAAGGACGCACAACAGTCGGGGTATATTTTGACAAGCGTGATCAAAAATACAGAAGTTCCAGTATATGAGATTATACAGGCAGCAGTAGATGGAAAAATTAGCGATATGGATAGGGTTCAGAGTTATTCGCTTGCTTCCAAAGCAACTTCAATTACAGATCTTTCTGAAATTAGTAAATTCGTCACAGATGAAGGACAGACTAAATGGGAAGAAATTAAAGCAAAGGTATCCGCAATTGAAAAACAGATTTGTGATGGAACAATTAAAGTTATAAATGCGCAGAATGGAGAAGAATTAGATGCTTCTGCATTAGAAAATGTAACGATTAAGTAAGTTGCATAGCCAAAGGGGTAAGATGTATGAGAAGTATGATTCAAGCAATAGATTTGACTAAGAAATTTGGAGATTTTGCTGCAAATGATCATATCAACATTGATGTGAAAGAAAAAGAAATTAAGTGTATTGTTGGAGAAAATGGAGCAGGGAAATCAACTATGATGAATATGTTGTATGGACTTTTGCAGCCAACAAGTGGAAAAATCCTAATTCGCGGAAAAGAAGTAGTCTTAAATAGCCCGATTGATGCGATTCAAAATGGGATAGGTATGGTGCACCAACATTTTAAACTGGTGCCAAGTCTTACCGTTTATGAAAATATTCTTTTAGGGGAAGAAATTAATCTGAAGAAGGGAAAGTTTCGTACCCCATTTATCGATACAAAAAAAGAATTAAGCTGTATAGAAAAACTTATTTCGGACAATCGTTTTGAATTAAATCCTATGGATAAAATAGAAGATCTCTCGGTAGGAGGAAGACAAAGAGTTGAGATTTTAAAAATGCTATATAGAAATGTCGACATCTTAATTCTTGATGAACCGACAGCGGTATTAACACCACAGGAAGTAGATCAACTGATGGCAACATTAAAAGGATTAAAAGAACAAGGCAAGACCATTATTGTAATTACTCACAAATTACGTGAGGTTATGGAAATTGCAGATAGTGTTACTGTTATTAAACAAGGAAAAGTAGTAGGAAATGTGAAAAAGAAGGACACAAGTGAAGAAGAGCTTGCACAAATGATGGTTGGAAGAGATGTGGTCCTTTCGGTTGACAGCAAAAGAAAAAATAAGATAGAAGATGAAATTATTTATGAAGTAAAAGAGTTATCAACAAGGAATGATTGTGGGAAAGAGGTGGTTTCCAACATTTCATTTCAAGTCCACAAAGGGGAAATATTGGGAATTGCAGGAGTAGAGGGAAACGGTCAGTCAGAACTTGTTAAAATGATTACCGGACTTATGGAATCGACAAGTGGTACCAATACATTTTGTGGGGTAAATGTTACAAATTGGTGGCCGGATAAGTTACGCGAAATTGGAATGGGAATGATACCAGAAGACAGATATGCACAAGGGTTGTGTAAAGATATGAGTATTACAGAGAATTGTATATCCGGTTATCATGGAAAAGAAGATGTATGTCGACATGGAATCTTACAAAAAAGTAAGATTGTTGAAAAAAGAGATACATTTATTAAAGAATTTGATATCCGAATAGGCAATATCGAAGGAAATATTTCGTGTTTATCAGGTGGAAATGCTCAGAAAGTAATTATTGCAAGAGAATTGGCAGCAAAGCCAAAGTTATTGATCGCATGTCAGCCAACCAGAGGTGTGGATATTGGATCCATTGAGTTTATCCACCATCAGATTCTAAAATTTAGAGATGAGGGAAATTCAGTTATTTTGGTTTCTAGTGAACTTTCAGAAATTATGAGTTTATCAGATCGGGTAGTTGTGATGTGTAAAGGACAAATTACTGGTGAAATTTCACCGAAGGAAACAACGACTGCATCAATGGGGCTATTGATGGCAGGAATCCACAAAAAGGAGGACTAGTCGGATGAACAAAAAAGAGAACGTAATAAAAACAATGTTGAATTCCGTTTTGCCGATCGTTTTAGCGTTTTTTATTGGTGGGCTGATCATATTGGGAATTGGAGAAAATCCGCTTGCAACATATGGACTTCTTATACGAAAATCGTTGTTTACGGCGAAAGGATTTCTGAATACACTTCATTATGCTGCACCATTGATTTTAACAGGGCTTGCAATTGCAATCACATTTAAAGCAAACATCTACAACATGGGAGTAGAAGGACAGATGATGTTCGGTGGTTTTTTTGCAGGAATTGTTGGCGCCTATCTTCCGAATATGAATTCTATCGTGCAAAAAATGATTTGTTTTATAGTGGCCATGGGATGTGGAATGCTTTTTGCATTCATCCCAGCGTTATTAAAAGCAAAGTGTAATGTGAATGAAATGGTTGTCACATTAATGCTCAATTATGCAATGGTAAAAGCACTTGAGTTTCTTACAACAGGAGTTTTTAGGGATAAAGAAGCGGGATATGTAGCAACACCTACAATCAAGGATGGGGCAATGTTTCAAAGATTTGGAACATCAAGAATTACGATGTTCTTTGTAATCGTTGTGTTCGTGTTAATAATCATGGCGATCATTATGAATAAGTCGAAGCTTGGTTATGAAGTGAAGACAATTGGCAAGAATGCAGAGTTTGCAGAAGCAACAGGCATGAATGTTGGAAAAAAGATCGTGCTTATCATGTTAATAAGTGGTGCATTATCTGGTATGGCAGGAGCAGGATGGATGATGAGTGATCAATTTAAATTTACCTTGAGTTTCTCAGGAAACCCAGGCTTAGGGTGGGACGGCATGTTGATTGCTCTATTAGGGGGACATTCTCCCATTGGTATATTAGTTGCTGCAATTTTCTATGCAGCACTAAAAACGGGAAGTGACAGCATCAATTTATATACGACCGTACCAAAAGAAATCGTGTCAATTATTCAAGGAATGATTATTTTATTCCTTGCAGTTAAATTCATTGGGGAACATACAAATTGGTTTGAGAGACGAAAGAAGAAGGAGGAAGAATCATGGAGTTGATTGGTAATATTTTATACGACACGATATATCATAGTGCTCCAATCATCCTCTGTGTGATTGGTGGGATTTTTGCATACAAAGCAAATGTTTTAAATATTGCGTTAGAAGGAATGATGCTAAATGGAGCTTTTGTATCGGTGTTAGTGACCTACCTTACAGGTAGTGTTACAGTGGCAATTTTAGCTGCAATCGTTACCACACTATTGTTTGGACTGGTTTTCTCATGTTTGGGTATCACCTGTAAAGGAAATGTAATCGTAATAGGTCTTGGAATAAATCTTATTGTACCAGCAATCGCTGATTTTGTACTAAAACGTATGGAAATCGCAAATATTAGTCTTCAAAATGTAAGTGTGGCTGATTTTAAACTTCACATTCCATTGGTGGAAAATATTCCGTTAATTGGAAAGATACTCAGTGGTCATCCAATCATTACATATTTCGCATTTATAGGGATTCTATTTTTTACGGTATTAATGTATAAAACAAAATTTGGAATTTACATAAGAGTGGTAGGAGAAAATGAGGATTCTGCGATTAGTCTTGGGATAAAAACAGAGCGGTATAAATATGCGGCTGTTTTAATTGGAGCCTTTTGTTGTGCGCTTGCCGGAATAAATTTGTCTATGGAAAGAATGGCCATGTTTACGAATAATATGACGGCTGGACGTGGATTTATAGCAATTGCTGCAATTTATTGTGGACAAGGAAATCCAGTGGCATCTGCACTTTATGCCATTTTGTTTGGAGTTGCTAGAGCGTTATCGATAAACTTAAGCGTTTATGCAGGACCGGTATCAGGGCTATTTGATATTATTCCATACATTATAATGGTTACAGTTCTTGCAGTAGTTTCTTACACGAAGTATAAGAACGTAAAAGTAAGAGGATTTAAATTGGATTAATAAGAGGAAAACATATGAAGAAGACAGCATTAATTATCGTAGATATGGTTCGGGATTTTACAGATCCAAATGGTCTGGTATTTTATCCGAAAAATAGAGAGATTCTTCCCAACATCCGAGAAGTGTTGGATGAATGTAGAAAAAAAGAGGTGTTGATCGTATTTATGCAGCATAAAAATCGAAAAGGAAAATACGATGCAAAAGCTGCAGCCATGCGCCCCAATTGTTTGGAAGGGACGTTTGGAATAGAAATCGATCCGATGCTTCCAGTAGATGAAGAAAAGGATTACATCATTCCCAAAAGAAGATATAGCGGATTTTTTGCAACAGATTTAGATTTGGTACTACGTGAAAACGGCGTAAAAAATGTGATTATCGTGGGAACCAAAACCAATTGTTGCATTCGTGCAACAGTTACAGATGCGTTTTATCTTGATTATGAACCATATGTTGTAAGAGAGTGTGTTGCTACAAACTCGGATGTAGTCAATGAAGTTCACCTTCAGGATATAGACCAATACTTCGGGCATGTTGTTGATAGGAAAACTTTATTTGCCATGTTAGATCATGGAACCCTTTAAGGAGCGTGAATCATGAAAATAGATGTTTTAACAAGTGGCTATGTGAGCATGGATCACATTATAAAAATAAAAAATCCGGCAAAAGTTGGGTTCACTTCTATTGTATCCAATCGATCCAATGCCAAGATTTATTATGGAGGCTGTTCTGTAAATATTGCCTATGGATTAAACAAGCTTGGAATCACTGCTGTTCCAATATTAAGAGTGGGCGGAGACTACGAAGAGAACGGATTTAAAAACTTTTTAATAGAGGGAAACGTTCCCTTAGATGGAATTACACAGCTTCCGCAAGAGGCAACGTCGGTATGCTATTTGATTCAAGATAATAAAAATGATCACACGACCATTTTTTATCCGGGAGCAATGGATGAAAAGTATGCTTGTGAAATGAAAGAAGCGTTATTTAAAAATACTCGCTTAGGAGTGATTACAGTTGCTTCAAAGAAAGACAATGAAGAGTTTTACCGGAAGTGTCAGAAATACAAAGTTCCCATTGTTTTTGGAATGAAAGATGATTTTGAGGCTTTTCCGGAGGAATTTTTAAGAGAACTTCTTAGGGAAAGTAAGATTATATTTACAAATGAAGTGGAACGTGAAATCATTGAGAAACTATATGGAATGAAAGAAATTACAGAGTTATTTGAGCAGGGCAATGTGGACATTCTTGTAACAACACTTGGAAAAGAGGGAAGCATCTGCTATGTGCGTACAGAAAATGGGGTAAAAAAAGAACGAATTGGGATACGACCAATCGAGAATGTGGTAGATGCAACAGGTTCTGGCGATGCATATATGGCAGGGTTCCTTTATGGATATCTGAAAGGATATTCTCCGAAAGATTGCTGTAAATTGGGGGCGAGTTTATCCTCTTATGTACTTCAGGCAGAAGGATGCTGCACGAATTTGCCAACGGAAGAACAGCTTTTGGAAACGTGGAAAAATTTTGAACTATAAAAGAAAGGACATAGATATGAGTACATTATATTTGGGAACGGATCAAGATACTGTAGCGAAGTATGTGCTATTTTCTGGGGATCCATGGAGAGTAGAGGTGATAAAAAAATATTTGGATCATCCAAAAAAAGTGGCATTTCAAAGAGAGTTCAACACCTATACAGGTACTTATAAAGGGGTGGAAGTTACGGTAACATCCACAGGAATTGGAGCACCATCTGCAGCCATTGCCATGGAAGAAATGTATGGTTCGGGAATGGAAGTAGCAGTGCGTATGGGCACGGTTATGTCAATGAAAGAGGATATGCTTGGACACTTTATGATTCCGGTAGCAGCAATGAGAAGAGAAGGGACAAGCCAGTCTTATGTGGATTTAAGTTATCCTGCAGTTGCAGATTTCGAATTAGTCAATGTGATGAATGAAACGGTGGAAAGCGTTGGAAAACGCTACCTAAATGGTCTGAACTGTACAATGGACGGGTTCTATAGCAAGATGCATGATTCCAGATTTTCTTTAGAATTTGGTAGAAACATGGCGGATACGTTTGAAGAAGTAAAAAAGTTAGGAGTGACAGGAATTGATATGGAATCTTCTTGTATGCTCACATTAGGTCGGTTAATGGGAGTAAAAACATGTATTCTTACTGTTGTTACTGTGTTAGAAAATTTAAAAGAGACATTAAAAGGTCAAGAACGTACAGATGCAGAAGAGCTTCTTTGCAAAGTTGCACTGGAAGGGATTTACAATTATCATAACAGACAAAATAAAGCATGAGATTTTAAGGAGGAATAACAATGGCTAGAGAACTATTTACAGAAGGATCACAAACAGTAATTGGCATGGTACATTGTCTTCCACTTCCTACAACGGCAGGATTTGATGGCGATTACCAGAAAATACTAGATCAAGCAGTTTTGGATGCACTGACACTTGAAAAAGCAGGGGTAGACGCAGTAATTGTAGAAAATATGGGGGATACTCCCTTTTCAGCAACGTTAAATAAAGCGCAAATTGCAGCGCTTACAGCGGCTACAATGGAAGTCAAAAATGCAGTAAATATTCCAGTTGGAGTGGATGCAGCATTTAATGATTGTGAAGCCAATATTGCAATTGCTTCTATTACAGGCGCTTCTTTTATTCGAGTGCCAGTCTTTGTGGATACGGTTTTATTTACAGACGGAGTGATCAAACCATGTGCAAAGCAATGTATGGATTACCGTAAGGCCATGGGAAAAGAAGACATGAAAGTGATTGCAGATGTTCAAGTAAAACATGCACATATGTTACTTCCCAATATCAGTATTGAGCAATCAGCAATAGAAGCGGCAAGTAATGGTGCAGATGGGATTATTGTAACGGGTACACAGATGGGAGAGGAAACACCGTTAGATCTCATTAAAAGAGTAAAGAAAGTGGTAAAAGTACCGGTATTTGCAGGAAGTGGCGTCAAGGCAGAAAATATAAAAGAACAGTTAACGATTGCAGATGGGGCGATTATCGGGTCCAGCTTAAAAGAAGGGGGAATTATAAGCAATCCCATTTCTTACGATTTGGTGAAAAAAGTGTTGGATGCATTACGATAACAAAATGAAAATAAAAGGAGTGTATCATTATGATGAGACCAATGAAAATGGCAGGAAGCGAATTAATGTTCGGAGAGGGATGCCTAGAATATATCAAAACAATGAATGCAAAGAAAGTAACGATTGTAGTGGGTGGAAAAAGTATGGAAAGAAGTGGAATGCTTGCGAAAGTAGAAGCGTATTTCCATGAGGCAGGAGCAGACACCAGAGTAGTTTCCGGTGTAGAACCAGATCCATCTTTTAAAACGGTGCTTCGTGGTGCAAAAGAAATGTTGGAATTTGAACCAGATCTGATTGTAGGACTAGGCGGGGGTTCTGCCATGGATGCGGCAAAAGGAATGTGGATTTATTATGAACATCCAGAACTTACGAAAATTGAAGAGGTCCTTCCTCCAAATCCCTTTCCAAAGCTTCACCAGAAAGCAAGATTATGCTGTATTCCTTCCACAAGTGGGACAGCCAGTGAAGTTTCACGTTCGATTGTGATTTCAGAGGATGAAACAGGAATGAAACATGGAATCGGTAACATGGAAATGATGCCGGATATTGCAATCTGTGATCCAGAAGTAACAGTTTCTATGCCGGCAAAAATTACAGCAGAAACAGGAATGGATGCGTTGACACATGCTTTAGAAGCACTCGCATCAAACAGAGCAAATTATCTGTCTGATATTCTTGCAACGCAGGCTGTGATCGATATTTTTCAATATCTTCCAATCGCATGTGAAAATGGAACTGACAGGAAGGCAAGAGAATATATGTTGCAGGCTTCTATGATAGCAGGAATTGCGTTCACGAATGTTTCTTTGGGAATTGTACATTCTATGGCCCATACAGTGGGAAGTTATTTCCATGTTTCTCATGGATTGGCGGATGCGATTCTTCTTCCTTACATTGTCCGCTACAATAGTGCTTCCGAAGAAGGAAAAGCGGTATATACAAGAATTGCTGAAAAATTAGGTGTGCAGGATCTTGGAGCCGCAATTGAAGAATTAAATAAAAAAATCGGGATTCCGGCTTCATTTTCAGAAGTTATTTCAGATGAGAAAGCTTACATGGATGCAGTTGCACAGATGGCACCTGTTGCAAAAGCGGATGGTTGTACAAAAACGAATCCAATCATTCCTTCTGTAGAGGAATTTGAAACATTATTTATGAAAGCATATAAAGGAGAGTAAAACGAATGGAAGTTATTTTATATTTATCAAATGGATATCCAACAATTGAATCAAGCTATAAAATGGCAATGGAGTATGCAGATGCAGGTTGCAAGATGCTAGAGGTTGATTTTCCGTCCAGAGATCCTTTTTTGGAAAGTGAGTTTCTTGCAAAACGCATGGAAAAAGCATTGGAAGCATGTGATGATTATACAAAATATATGGACTCCATTGTTACCATAAAAAAAACATTACCAGATGTACAGCTTCTTGTTCTTGCATATGAAAGTACAGTAGAAGAAATTGGGGTAAGGAAATTTATTGACTTTTGTCTTGAACATGAGTTAAAAGATATTTTGCTTGTTGGACTTAGAGGAAATAAAATAAAAGATGAGATCATAAAAGCAGGGTTAAAAGTATCTTGTTATGTGCAGTATCATCTTCCAAAGGAGGAAATTGAACAGGCGAAACAATCCAATGGATTTGTGTATCTTCAGGCAAAACCGTATGAAGGACAGGAGAAAAATGAGGACTATCCAACATTAAAAGATGGAATTGGATACTTAAGAGAATGTGGAATTGACCGCCCAATTTATTGTGGAGTGGGGGTGCATGCACCAGAAGATATTAAAATGGTAAAAGATGCAGGGGCAGATGCTGCATTTGTTGGAAGTACCATTTTAAAATTACATGGTGATATTCCGGCAATGAAAGAAAAAATCAAAGAATTCAGGGCTCAATGCAAGTAAAACAAGAAGAAGTTTATTAGGCTGTACGCAGAGAAGAATTCACGCTTGTTTATTTAGAACAGGTATAATATAATTGTAGAAAGAGCGAAGCTTGGAAATTTGGTAGGAAAATATTTCAACCAATGGAAAGGAGAAATTATGGAACCTAGAGTGCCAAAATATTATCTGCTGAAAAATATCATCATTGAGAAAATTGACAATGAAGAATTTACATCAGGTCAGCCCATTCCAAGTGAACGAGAATTGATGGAGATTTATCAGATGAGTAGGATTACTGTAAGAAAAGCCATTGATGAACTTGTGAATGAGGGATATTTATATAAGATTCAGGGAAAGGGAACTTATGTAAAAGAAGAGTGTGGTGGAAGTGATTTGATCTCCATTACAAGCTGCACAGAAGATGTGATTCGTTTAGGAATGACTCCGAGTAAGAAGATTATGTTGTTTGAGTTGAAAAAGGCGGATGCAAAAAGGGCAAAAGTTCTAGAACTCACAAAAGATGATAATGTATATCAATTAGGAAGAATTCTTTACGCAGATCATGAGCCATTAAACTATACAGTTACCTATTTGCCAGAAAAATTATTCCCAGAGTTAGATCGATACTCCTTTGATCAAGAGTCGTTGTATTCGACGATTCAAGAAAAGTATGGAGTAAAGATTACCAAAGCTAGAAGGACGATGGAAGCAATATTGGCGAGAGATGATATTGCGGAATATTTGGACGTTGAGGAAGGATCTCCGATTATTTTGTTTCGTTGCGTAACATCAGGCGTAGTAAATGGCAAAGAAATCCCGATGGAATATTTTAAATGTTATTATAGAACGGATAAGTTTAAATTCTATATTGATCAAGTGAGAACATAATGCAATGCGCTTTTCGTATAGGTGTGTCGACCTTGGTAGGAGCATTGCCTATGTAGTTGTGGATCAGATCTAGGATAAGAAGAAATCAATGAGGATGGAAGTTTGATAGGATACCCCCTAAGTAGACAAGGTAAATAACCAAAATCTACTTAGGGGGTATTTTATAACCGAAATTCTAAAAATTTTATTTTTATGAGAAAGTAACAAAAAGGGAGCTTGTAATTTGTTAGTTATGCTGTGAAAAAACAAATGGGATTTTGAAAAAAATAAAAAAGAGTATGAGTTATATGGGGAAAAAGAAGATTTTGTTAAAACTAACATTTTTAATACAAGTGTTACTTTTGATTCAAAAACGAGAATTCTGTTATTTGACTTACGAAAAATTAAATGCTAAATAATACTTAAATGAATGAAATATGATAAGGAACGTTAAAAAGGGACTGTAAAAAGCCCCCTTTTTTTATGAGAAATAAAGAAAAGGAAAATAAAATGCAGAACAAAAAATGGAGAGTATTAATTGTTGATGATGAATTTAGAATAGGAATGTTGATAAAAAAATTAATTCATTGGAATGAAGTTAATATGGAATGTATAGACACCGTAGATCATTGCGAAAAAGCATTAGAAATAGTCAAGAATGATCAGGTAGACGTTATTATCACAGATATACGAATGCCCAAAATTTCGGGGTTAGATATGATCGGAATGGTAAAAAAATTAAAGAAAGATATCAAATTTGTGGTAGTGAGTGGATACAAAGAATTTGAATATGCTCATAAAGCACTTCAGTATGGGGTTGAGGATTATCTTCTGAAACCAATAAATGAAAAACAAATTAACGAAATTTTGGGAAAAATTTCCGCTAACATTTCAAAGAATTATAACCAATCGGTAGAAACCATAGAAATGCAGAAAACCATTTCTGAAAGTCGGCATATAATCAAAAGAGATTTTCTTAAAAATATAATAGATCAAGAAGATAGATTTGATATAAATGATGGAAAAGTTCGATTAGAGGGAGAGATGTATATAGGAATCTGCATGAAATTAGATTATGTGGATTACAATGTATATGATTTTAAGCAGGATAAACTTACCGTAGAAAAAATCATATCAATGGTAGATGAAATTTTAAAACCAGAAGTCAATGAGGTACTACTTTGTGAAAAAGAAAATTTACATATCTATGGTTTATTTAATTATGATTGTATTAAGAGTAAAGAAATTAGAAATAAAATAAACGAAATTTTGTCTGAAACAAACAAATATCTAATGGGATTTGAGCAGTATGAAGTGACGATCGGTGTTGGAACTGAAAGAACTGATTTTTCGGACATACGTTTTACAATAAAAGAATCAAATAAAGCAGTTTGTGCACGGATAAAATTAGGTACAGGACGACTTATATACGCAGATTCTATTATGGTATCCAATACACAAGAAGAATTACGCAGAATAATAGAAAAAAATAAAGAGAAATTGTTCCACAGTATGTCCACCTATTCGAGAAAAAAGTTAGAAAATACAATTGATGAGATCTATGACGCTATACTCTTAACACCAAACATAGATTTTTCTTTTTGTTATGATCTAGCAGATGAACTTTTGACAATTTTCTTTGATAAAACAGAAATTCAACTGGATAAAATATCGCTTATGGTTAAAAACATCCGATTAAAATGTCAACATTGTTATTCCATAGATTTACTTAAAAATGTTCTAAAAACCTGTCTGGGTGAGATTATAGATGAAACAAAGGAAGCGATGGAAGCGAAATCATCTAAGCCAATAAGGGAGGCACAAAAATATATAGAGGAGCATTATTGGGAAAAAATAGTGCTGGAGGATTTTGCAGAAATAGTAGGTTTGAATCCAGTTTATTTTAGCGTCTTATTTAAAAAAGAAATGGGAATTAATTTTAGCGCTTATCTTACAAAAGTAAGAATAGAAAAAGCGAAAGAATTGCTTTGTAATACAAATGAAACAATAGTTGCCATTGCAGATCTTGTTGGATATAAAGATTCCAGATATTTTAGTCAGGCCTTTACAAAAATTGTTGGGGTAAAGCCCGCATTGTATAGAAAGCTACATTCATAGGAGAAAATATATATGAAAAATGCCGGATCGTTAAAAAATTATTTTATTGCTGAGTTCCTTATATGTTTGCTTGTGCTAGGTGGTTTATATGTGCAAGGATTACGGTTTAAAGATATTTTAATATTATTTTTTATTCGGATTGGTCTAATGGTGGTTGCCGTAAAGAAATATATCGTACCTTTAAATAAGTTTGAAAAGGTATTGAAAAAAGCTTTAGATAATCAGATTGATGAGGATGATTTAAAAAAACTTTCAGGATCTATACCGTATATACAGCAGTTAACAGAGATTATATCTCATTATACAAGTAAAAGCATAAGGAAAAGTTCCGTTCAAATGTTCAATAAACAGACGGAACTTACAGCTCTTCAAAGCCAAATTAATCCGCATTTTTTGTATAATACGTTGGAATCCATCCGTGGACAGGCACTTATGGATGATAATGATGAAATTGCGGGTATGGTAGAGGCTTTAGGTTCATTTTTTAGATATAGCATTAGTAAAAAAGGAAGTCTTGTTACTTTAAGAGAAGAACTTGCAAATATCAATAATTATATGAAAATTCAAAGGTATCGATTTAATAATCGTTTTCGCATGGAGATTATTATAGAGGAAAAGGATAAAAATGCATATGATTTTTATATTCCACGTCTTATCATTCAGCCAGTAGTTGAAAATTCAATAGTCCATGGATTGCAGGACTGTCTTGAAAATGGAAATGTAATAATCGAAATTATCGTTACGGAGGTTAATCTTATCATTACAATATCAGATAATGGTAAAGGGATAGAAAAAGAAAAATTAAGTAAATTAAATGAGCATATTCGATCACAAGATCTGCATATGGAAGAGAAACATACTGGAAATCAAAGAAATACTGGGATAGCGTTGTCTAATATTCATAAACGTATCCAATTGTTATTTGGGGAGGAGTACGGGGTTAATGTCTATAGCACGTTAGGGCTTGGGACAGATGTTGAGATAACGATTCCGGTAAAAACATAGGGGAGAGTCATAAAGTTACACGATGAAAAAAGAAATTCTAAGGATCCATAATTTGAATTATGATTCTGATATTAAAATTAAATTAAAAAACATTTCATTCTTTATTTTAGAAGGAGAAAGGGTTGCTTTTTTAGGACTTACTCGTTCGGGAAAAGAAGTACTTCTTAGATTGCTATCTGGAAAAGAAATGGCAGAAAATAGAAACATTAAGATTTATGTAGATGGCGAAAAACGAAGTGTCTGCGATCTAGGGAAAAGGGTATATCTAATAGAAAGTGGTAATTATAACATAAAAAATTGGAATGTTGCAGAATATCTTTACCTTGTGGATTCTAGTTGGAAAGACAGGATAAGGGGAGAAAAAGGAATCGTGGATCGAGCGAGACGTACTTTTGAAAAATTTTCTATAACCATTGATGTTACCAAAAGAATAGAGGATCTTACAGAACTTGAAAAGAGAGTTATGGATATGATTAAAGCGCGTGAAACAGGGGCAAAGATCGTTATTATACAAGATGACTTTGATGGTATGGACTATGAAGCAATCCATAAATTTTCCGAAGTGATCAAAACTGTAATTTCAGAAAAAATGTCTGTAATAGTAGATAGTAATTCCGATACAGTTGTTTCTGCGTTGGCAGATCAATATGTGATATTTAAAGATGGTATTATAGTAAAAAAATGCAAGAAAGAATATATAAAAGATCTTTCACAGATGCAGAAATATTTGTTCGGAACGAAAGAGGAAAAAATGTTACATAATAGGTATTCCGACGAAAAAAAGAAATTGCAAATAAATAAAGTGGTGTATAAAGTAAGAGGACTAAAGTTGGGAACACAGGAAGAATTTGATTTTTTTAAGGGAAATATTGTAACATTTTTAATTTTAAACAAAAAGGAAAAGGAACGTATATTCAATGAATTATCCGGAAGAGTAAATGACAGCGGAGTAGAATATATCACGGATTCCAGCAAATTTAACAGAAGAGATAAAGCGTTTTTTACGAGAGAAAAAATTGTTTCTATAAAACAACTGGGTAGTAAAAAAGAGTTATTTAGAACTATGTCAGTAGTGGAAAATTTACTGATGCCTTCGTTGTCAAAGTTTTCTTTTTGGGATTTTGTGTTAAATGCTAAAAAACTTACAAATGTTCTAATGGAAAACCTTTGGGATAGTAAAATTGATCCAAATCTAAAAATAGATGAATTGGACATAAATGACATCATAAATGTTACGTTAGAAAGATGGCACATATATAATCCCAAGGTCATGATTATGTATGAGCCGTTTGCTTTATGTGATGCAAATGGTGTTTCTATTGTTAAATCGCATATAAAAAAGTTTGCCAATAATGGAACTTCTATCGTAATTATCAATACAAGAGATGAGAATGTGAGTGAAATATCAAACCAATTAATGGAATTATACTAAAATCTTAATATTTTCATACTTATTCTAAATTTGCTCTCATTGGTTTTGTGTTTGATTGAAGTTATAATACGGTTAATGAATCAAACAGGAAATAAAAAAGGAGGAAATGAAAAAGATGAAAAAAAGAATTCTAGCGCTATTCCTTTCAGTATCTATGGCAGCTGCATTGATAGTCGGATGTGCAGATGGAAAAAAAACCAGTGACGCAACAGTTTCTACAGCAAGTGAAGCGAAAGATATGACTTTCGTCATAGTTCCCAAATGTGTTCATGCTTGGTTTGATGAAGTTAACAAAGGGGCAAAGAAACAAGCAGATCTTCTTGCAAAACAGCTAGGTGTAGAGGTTAAAGTTGATTACCGTGCACCAGAAGCGGCGGAGGTAGATGCTCAGAATTCGACATTAGAGCAGGCCGCAACAACAGAACCTACAGCAATCTTACTAGATCCGGTTGATTATGATGGAAGTAAAGACATTATCGAAGAAATTCAGGGCAGAGGAATTCCGATCATTCTTTTTGATGCACCATCACCTGAAAATAGTGGACTTACATCAGTAGGCAATGACTTTTCGGAACAGGCGGTTATCGCGGTTGAGCTGCTTGTCGAAAAAATGGGAACAAAAGGAAAAGTTGCAGTTATGCAGGGAGCGCCAACAGCACCAAACCATGCTGAAAGATATCAGGCACATTTAGATGCACTGGCGAAATATCCGGATATCGAAGTGATCGATGGAGGTATTGACAATGATAATGTTGAGACTGCACAATCACAGGCAGCGGCCGTTCTGGCAGCGAATCCCGATTTAACAGGATATCTCAACTGCGATGCGTCTGGCGCAGGTGTGGCAGCGGCTATTGAAGAAAAAGGGATGGAAAAACAAGTTACATTTGTTGCAATGGATAACTTAATTGAGATTCTTAATTATGTAAAAACTGGAACGATTACAGCAACTTCATCCTCACTTCCACAGGAACAGGGAATGTATGCAGTACTTATGGCATATCAGGCGTCTTTGGGAATGCCATTACCAGCATCAGTTGATATAGGGATTGGACGCATTACGTCAGAAAATATTGATGAATGGATTGAAAGTGTAAGCGGACAATAAATTGAATGAAAGAAATTTAAATAAATAACATTTATACACAGAAGCAGGGGCTTGTGACTCGAACCATTTTATTCAAGTCGCTTGTCCACTGCTTTTTTTATAAGGAGTATGTCTATGAAAATATTAGAGGCAAAAAATATCACAAAAATGTTTCCAGGGGTTAAAGCTTTGGACAGTGTAGATGTAGCCTTTGAGCCAGGAGAGATTCATGCGATTATAGGAGAAAATGGTGCGGGAAAAAGTACATTGATAAAATGTTTGACAGGTGTATATGAGCCGGAAGAAGGTGAAGTACTGATCGGTGGTAAACATGCAGAGAAAAATAAAACTTTATTTGACAAAGTTGCATATGTACCACAGGAGATAGATTTATTCGCAAATATGTCTGTTGCGGAAAATTTATTTATACCCTATGAAAAATCTGGTATAAAAGGTCAAGTTAACTTTAAAGAAATTGAAAAAAAGGCCATACCAATATTAAAAAAATTTTCCATTCCAGTAAAGCCAAATGACTTGGTGAAAGATATTTCTGTTTCTTCTCAGCAATTGCTTCAGATCGCACGTGCAACGGTACATGAAGAGTATGATGTTCTGATGCTAGATGAACCAACAACTAGTTTAACAACTAGTGATACAGAAATATTGTTTGATATTGTAAAAAAAATAAAAAGAGAAAATAAATCCATTATATTTATTTCACATAAGCTTGAGGAGATTTTTGCATTGGCAGATGTGATCACTGTTTTTCGTAATGGCAAGAAAGTCGCTTATTCTGAGATTAAAGATGTTGATGAGGGGTGGGTCATTAAACAAATGACGGGACGTGATCTAGATCAAAATGAAAGATTCTTTTCAAAGAAAATATCAGATGAAGTACTTATGGAAGTAAAGAATATTACCGGAGAAAAATTTTCGAATGTAAGTTTTAAGCTTAGAAAAGGAGAAATTTTAGGATTTTCAGGTTTAGTAGGCGCAGGAAGAAGTGAACTTATGCAAGCGATATTTGGATACCTTCCTGTATATTCAGGTTCCATAAAAATTGATGGAAAAGACTGGAAATTAGGAGATACGAACTATTCTGTTAATAACGGAGTTATATATCTTCCAGAAGAACGAAAAAAACAGGGGATTCTTCCGGTGTTATCAATTAAAGAAAATATATCCATTTCTGTATTAGATAAGTTGAAAAGTGGAATCAATCTATCCAATAAAAAAGAAGAAGAATTAGCAAAGAAGGTTATTGATATATATGCAGTTAAAACACCGGATTCTAGGAAAGAAATACAATTTTTATCAGGAGGAAATCAACAGAAAGTTATTATCGGCCGTGCAATGGCATGTAACCCCAAATTGTTAATATTTGATGAGCCTACAAAAGGGATTGACGTTGGAACAAAAACGGAGATATATCGTCTCATGAAAAAACTTGCAGAAGAAGAGAAAATTGGAATTATTATGATTTCTTCAGAATTGCAAGAAATAAAAAAATGTTCAAACCGAGTTATTACAATGTATGAAGGAAAAATATCGGGTGAATTCAATAATGAGACAGAACAAGAGGAAATTTTAAGTGCCATGATTGGTGTAAAGTCTAAGGAAAAAGGAGCATAGTTATGGATAAGGAAAAACAAGAAAAAAAGTCTTTTCATGTAATGATCAATGCAATAAAAAAGAGTAATATGACAGCCATGGCGGTAGTATTAGTTGTCATGATTATAATTGCGAGTATTGTGTCGCCCTATTTTTTAAATGTGTATAATCTTCAGTCTGTATTAAGAGATCTGGCGTTTATTGGGATGATTGGGATTGCACAGTCCCTTCTTTTGCTGGTTGGAGAACTTGATTTGTCAGTTGGTAAAATAGCATGTCTAAGTGGTATCTTATCAGGGATGTTAATGGTTCATGCAGGGATAAATCCGTGGCTGGCTTTAGCGATAGGGTTACTTTTAGGACTTTTGTTTGGGTTTATAAATGGGATCATCATTACGCGACTTCGATTGAATTCTATGGTCGCAACCATCGGAATGCAAGGAATTTATGGCGGTATAAATTTAGTGATTACAAAAGGGAAAGCAATTACAGGTGTTCCAGAGCAGATTCAGTTTTTAGGGAAAAAATCGCTTGGACCGATACCGATACCATTTATCATTTGTCTCATTGTTTTAGTTGTAATTTTATTTATTGTGAAAAAGACAAAAACAGGACGTTATATTTATGCAATAGGAAATAGTAAGGAAGCAGCAAAAATCCTTGGGATTAAAGTTGATAAAATTCGAGTCATGATTTATTCCATTGTAGGTTTTATTTCAGCTTTAGCAGGTATACTTTATGTTTGCAGATTAGGTTCAGCGCAAACAGCTATTGGGGAAGCATGGCCTATGAACTCAATAGCAGCATCTGTCATAGGGGGAATCGCTCTTACAGGTGGAGTGGGTAATCCGGCCGGAGCTCTTATTGGGGCAGCGGTGATTACGATTATTCAAAATATTATCGTTCTCTTCGGTGTTAACTCATACTGGCAGGCAGCAGTCAGTGGGATTGTAGTTGTACTTGCTATTTCTTTTAGCTCAATTTCAGCAATTGTAAGAGAGGACAGGCAAAAGAGAATAAAACTTAATTAATAATAATTGAAAATAGGATTAAATCTTTCATTTGCAGTAAAACGTTGGCTAGATTCAGTTAAGCATGCACAACTGATAAAGTTTGCTATGAGAGTTATGCACAAAGGAGGTTTTCTCATGAGTACAAAAAAAATATTAAATAAAAATGTGATCAATGTAGTAGAAGAGAGTCTTGCAGGATATTTGCTTGCCTATAAAAAGTATTATAAAAAAATAGGTGAATACAACGCATTTAAATACAGGAATAATCGAAAAGATAAAGTGGCACTTGTGATAGGTGGGGGAAGTGGACATGAACCATTATTTATAGGATATTGTGGGGCAGGTCTTGCAGATGCTGTAGCTTGTGGAAATGTTTGTGCATCTCCGAACCCTGAACTTATCACTATGGCAGCAAAAGAAGTGGATCAGGGAAAAGGCGTGCTTTTTGTTTATGGGAACTATGCAGGTGATAATCTTAATTTTGATATGGCAGAAGAGATGTGCCGTGCACAAGGAATGAACACAGCTCATGTTCGTGAATGGGATGATTTTGCATCTGCACCAAAGGAGCGGATCACAGATCGTAGAGGAATTGCCGGAGATGTATACACGATTAAGATTGCTGGTGCAGCTTGTGATGCAGGACTCGAGCTTGATGAGGTAGTGCGTATTACAGAAAAAGCAAGAGATAATACAAATACGATTGGACTTGCAACATCGCCTGGAACATTGCCAGGTAACGAACATCCAACATTTGAAATTGCGGATGATGAAATGGAGTTTGGAATGGGACTTCATGGAGAACCGGGGATAGAGCGTACCAAAATGATGCCATGTAGTGATATGGTTGATAGAATGTATCGTGAACTTAAAACAGAAATGGAACTTAAAGAAGGAGATGAAGTTGCAGTTCTTGTAAATGGTCTTGGTTCAACACCACTTCTTGAACTTAATTTGGTTTATTTTGAGCTTTTTAAGAAGATGCAAAAAGATGGATTGAACGTATATGATGCAGAAGTAAAAACATACTGTACCTGTATGGAAATGGGTGGCTTCTCTATTACATTTTTAAAGATGGATAATGAGTTAAAAACATATTATGATGCACCATGTTTCTCGCCCTATTACGCAAAAGGAAATTTTTCAGGTGAAGTAACTACAGAAGAAGATAATGAGGAAGAACTAGATTTGGATGAAAATGATGGAGAACCAGCAGAAATTACAAGGAGCAAAGAGGGGGTTCTTACAGAATTAAATGCAGAGGATACAAGAAATATGCTCTTGTATATTGCTGATAAAATTATTGCTAAGAAGTCCTATCTTACAGAAATAGACAGTGCAATTGGTGATGGGGATCACGGAATAGGTATGGCAGGTGGTATGCACAAAGTGAAAAATAAACTTCTTAAAATGAAGGGGGAAGAAAATGCATATCAATGTTTTGAAACAGCAGGCCAGGCAATGTTAATGTCAATGGGAGGAGCGTCAGGGGTTATTTTCGGAAGTTTGTATCTTGCGGGCGCTAAAGGAATGGAGGGAAAGTCAGAAATTCTGGCAGAAGATCTTGCCAGAATGGAGCGCAAGAGTCTTAGGGCAATCCAAGAACGCGGAGGAGCAAAGGTTGGAGATAAGACCATGGTAGATGCACTTTACCCAGCTGTTGAAGCTTTGGAAAAAAATTATGAGCAAGGTCTCCTTGAAATGTTAAAAGCAGCAGAAGAGGCGGCAAGAAAAGGAGTGGAAGACACAAAGAAATATGTAGCAAAATTTGGAAGAGCAAAATCACTTCTTGAAAGAGCAATCGGTTATCAAGATGCCGGAGCGACTTCTGTATATCTGATATTTCAAGGTATGCGAGAATATGTGGAAGGTAATATAGATTAATATTTTAACTAAGAATCTCTCATAGAATATCCAGTACGAAAAAACACGGATGTCTATGAGAGATTTTTTACGTCCCTTAGACAATCCAGAATCTGTTATAATTGTGGCTACAACATTTCATTGACTTCTATATATAAAACTATTATGACTAAGGATATAATTTCTATAATTTTTGAAAACGAACTAACTTTTTTAAATATTAAATTGTCATATTATATAGAAATCAAATGAAAGGGCGGGGCGGAAGAATGCAACACAAAAGATACAATAGAAAAAAAACTTTCTTGAAACAGATTACAGCAATTATATTGCTGATTATTTTAATGGTCACAATCTCACAAATAGGTTTATATGTACTTAAATCTGAGAAAATGCCATTCAGAAGTAGTTTTAATTTAGATGTAAAAGAAGCGGATACTTCCCTTGGATGGAACTTGATTCTTGTTAATAATGAAAATAAAATTCCGACTAACTATGAAATAGAACTTACAGAACTGTCAAACGGGAAAAAAGTAGACAAGCGAATTTATCCACAGCTCCAGAAAATGATGGATGCTGCAAGATCTACAGGATTAGAACTCTTTGTAAGAGAAGGATACAGGACAACGCGGGAACAACAAAAAATTATGGAGGAAAAAATGGAAGAATATAGGAATGACGGTTATTCGAGCAAGGAGGCAAAACGAATGGCAAAAAAATATGTTGCTGTTCCAGGGACTAGCGAACATCAACTGGGATTGAGTGTTGATATTAATGCGGATACATCACAATGTTCTTCAGAGGCGGTGTATATTTGGCTTGAAGAAAATGCGTATAAATATGGATTTATCAAGAGATATCCAGCTGAAAAAACAGAAATAACAGGAGTTAATGACGAGCCATGGCATTATAGATATGTGGGGGAAGAAGATGCAACAAAAATACAAGGAAGTGGCCTATGTCTGGAGGAATATATAGCACAACTTATGCAATAATTGAAAAAATTAAATATGAGACTAACTTTTTATAAAGGTCAGTTGTCATATTATATAGGCACAGATGCGGAAGGAGGAGAAAGATGATTTCAGACGCTATATTGATGCATAAAATTAAGCACGGAGATAAGAGTGCCAGCGAACAACTGGTCAAAAAATATTACACACCTATTTATCAATACTGTTTCTTACATATCCATGACAGGAATTATGCAGAAGATATAGTTCAGGATACCTTTGTAAAATTTTTTGAAACATTAATGAGAGGTACTAAAATAGAGAAAGCAAAAAGTTATTTATATAGCATTGCTAGAAATACTATAAAAAATTACTACAAAAAGAAGAAAGAGTTGTTATGTGACCAATTTTTGGAAACATCTGAAGACTGTATGACAGATATAGAAATCCGTTTGGATGTGGAAAAAGCTCTAAGAGTGTTACCAGAAGAATTAAAAGAAATAGCGGTACTTTTTTTCTTCCAGGAACTAAAACAAAAAGAAATAGCAGAATTGTTAAATATTAAATTATCATTGGTAAAATATCGTGTGGCAAGGGTAAAAAAAATATTAAAAAAGGTTTTGGAGGTGGAAGTATGAAACAGTATGAGAATAAAATTGAGGGCTACAAAAAAATGATACAAACTCAGTATATTAGAGAAACAGCAGTAGAAAGTGTTATTAAGAAATGTGAAGGTGTTATGGGACAGATAGAGGAGGAACTTTACGCTGAAAGAAAATTGTCTTTTTTTGAGTTTCTATATGAACAGTCTAAATTTATACAAAAAAGATGGTGGGTATTACAAGGAGTGGTACTGTTTGCACTGTTGATGATGTTGTCAGATGTTGAAAGTATAGAGAATGCATTGCGTACACTTCCGATTATGGCAGTAATGTTTTCAGTATTGATTATACCAGAAATGTGGAAAAACCAAAGATTCTCAGCTATTGAAATTGAAAAAACGGCATTTTATTCTCTCAGGCAGATTTTTACCGCAAGGATTCTATTGTTTGGACTGGTAGACTTGGCTATGATGACTTTATTTTTTGTGATTGTATCAAATACGTTTCAGATTGATATATATAAAATCATTATTAATTTTCTGATTCCGTTCAATGTTTCTTGTTGTATATGTTTTCGTTTACTATATAGTAAATGGCACGATATAGGGTATGTTGCAGTTTTTTTAAATTTAGTTTGTATCGTTGTATGGTCGGCAATAGCGGGAAACGATTTTATTTATCAGAAAATCGCAATGCCTATTTGGATAGGGATGATAGTGTTATCCTTTGGATATTTAGTCTATTGCGTGCAAAAATCACAACGTTATTGTGAACTGATTTGGGGAGGACAAGTGAATGGAATTACAATTTAAGAATGTGTCAAAAAAATTTGATAATGTATATGCGGTAAAAGATGTGTCATATACCATGGGAAAAGGCGTATATGGATTGTTAGGGGTAAACGGTGCGGGAAAGACAACTTTGATGAGGATGTTGTGTACAGTTTTGAACCCGACAGAAGGGAATATAACATGGGATGGAAAGGATATTTTTAAACTAGGAGCGACGTATAGAGAAAAATTAGGATATTTACCGCAGGATTTTGGGTATTATCCAGATCTAACCGTTTATGACTATATGATGTATATTGCATCAATTAAAGGGTTGCGCCCGATTGTGGCAAAAAAAAGAAGTATACAGTTATTAGAACAGGTTGGTTTAGAAAAATATAAAAAAAGAAAGATGCGAACTTTGTCAGGCGGAATGATAAGACGTGTTGGGATTGCACAGGCAATGCTAAACAATCCACATATATTAGTGTTGGATGAACCAACAGCTGGTTTAGATCCGAATGAAAGAATTCGATTTCGAAATTTAATCAGTGAGTTATCTGCAGAACGTCTTGTACTGCTTTCGACACATATTGTTTCGGATATTGAATTTATCGCCAATGAAATTATTATGATGAAAGCAGGTGGATTTTGTTATACAGGAACTTCAGAGCAGATTATATCTTCTATGAGTATGTCAGTTTGGAACTGTGTGGTTCCTCAAAAGGAAATTAGTAATTATATAGAGAAATATAAAGTAGGAAACGTAAAGGCTACTGCTGGAGGTGTCGAATTACGTATTCTTTCGCAAACACCTCCGACAGAAAATGCTATACAAGAAGAAGCAACATTGGAGGATGCATTTCTTTCATATTTTGGAGAAAAGGCAGGTGATCGAAATGATGCTTAAATACGAACTGAAAAAATTTTTCTCCAAGAGGATCAATCAGATAATTATTGTTATTGTATTTTTGATTGGAATTATTGGTGCATTACTTGCGATTGGAAGTGTACGTTATGTTGATGTGGAAGGGAGACTTCATACAGGAGGTATGGCGGCACGTCATCTTTCAGAGGATCAAAACCGTTGGAAAGGCGAATTAACATCGAAGGAGATTGAACAGATTGTAGGTGACGTAAAAGAGTTAGCTAACGACTACCCAGAAGAAATTCCGAATAGTGAATATGGTAGAACAGGACAGTCTTATGAAGCTATCACAAATTTTATAATTGGTATACTTACTCCTGATACAGAATGGGATGATCGCGTTTTATATCAGTTGTCGAAGGAACAGGGGGCAGATATTTATACTTTCTATCAAGAAAATATGAAAAAAATGGCTGAGGAATATGGGACAACATCAGAAAAGAAGAAACTTATAGAAAAGGAATACGATACGGTTAAAATACCACTTGTTTATGAGTCAACTGTAAGTTGGGATACTATGCTGATGTATACACAGACATATGTAATCATATTGGCGGTTGTCATAGGTTTTCTGGTAACAAGCATATTTTCAAGTGAGTTTCGATCAGGTATAGAAGGAGTATTTTTTTCGGCTAAATATGGAAGAACAAAAGCTATAAAAAGCAAGATATTGACAGGAATCCTCATGACAACAGTTGTATACTGGATTGGAATGGGAATGTTAAACATGATTGCATTTTCAATCATGGGAACAAGTGGATTTTTCACACCATACCAGATTAGTGATCCATATAGTATTTATAGTATGACTTATGGAGAATATTATTTGTTAATGTTACTGGGAGGTTATATTGCAAGCTTATTTTCAGCATCAATAACAATGTTGATTACGGTAAAGATGCGAGGGTCAAATGTAGCGGCAGCCGTTCCGTTTTTCGTGTTTTGTTTGCTTCCATTTATAGGACGAATGTTCCCTGGAGGGGCTATATTTTTTGATTTGATGCCGAGTGTGTTTGCAAATATTATTGAATATGTAAAAAAACCTCTTATTTTTCAATTAGGGGGATTGGCATTCCGACAATTACCATTTGTGATGTTATTATATAGCGTATTATTTATCATAATACTTCCGTTTGTGTACAGGGTTTATCGACATTATGGATTAAAAAAGAGTTAGTACTGTACATATTTTAAGGTGTCTGAAAAGCTCTTTTGCTTTGGGACTTGACTATGCATAAAAGCAGTGGCAACATATATAGATATACCGAATGACTTTAAAGTATTTACAGATTTGTTTCAGGCATAAGAAAAAACAGTTAGGAGAGAAAGTATGGCAATAAATCATACAACAAAAGCAATTTTAAAGGCACTTTCTTTTGACGGAATCGAAGTAGAAGCATCTCGTCATCTTGCAGATTTAAAAAGAATCGATCCTTTAAAAATATTTTATAAAAAAGCAGATTATAAGGTAGACAATGGGGAATATGAAGTGCCTGTACGAATCTTTTTCCCGAATGAGAAATCATATGAACATGAAAATTTAGGAGCCAGAGAGCAGAAAGTAATGTTGTTTTTCCACGGAGGAGGTTGGGCAACAGATAGTATCGACAATTATGAACGGATTTGTGCCAGACTTGCACATGCAACGGATCATTTGGTTATTGCAGTGGAATACCGTTTGGCTCCAGAGTACAAGTTCCCATGTGCTTTAGAAGACTGTTATGCGGTGGCAAGAAAGGTTTATGAGGAGGGAAATCCAAAGGATATAACACTGATCGGAGATAGTGCAGGAGGCAATCTTACCGCAGCCCTTTCTCTTCTTGCACGGGATCGAAGGGAATTTCTTCCACAAAGACAAATTTTAATTTATCCAGCGGTGAATAGTGATTACTCGGAAAATTCTCCCTTTGCATCTGTCAAAGAAAATGGAACAGATTATCTTTTGACAGCAGGAAAAATGAGAGATTACATTTCTTTGTATGCATCAAGGGAAGAAGATCTTACCAATCCATATTTTGCACCGATTTATGCGAAAGATCTCTCTGCCCAGCCAAAGACGTTAGTTATTACGGCAGAATATGATCCTTTAAGAGACGAGGGGGAGGCTTATGCACAGAAATTGAAAGATGCAGGAAATTATGTGGAAGTAGAAAGAATCAAAGACGCTTTACATGGTTACTTTGCTTTGGGAATCAAAAATTTGCATGTGAAAGAAAGCTTTGACATTATGAATGGGTTTTTACGCAGAACACAAAAAGAGGAATAGATGTCGTTAAAAATTCATCAGGGATAAATATATACAAAAAAATATGTAAATTAATGACAATATTGTTTAAAATTTGTAAAAAAACGAATTTGTTGGACAAAAAAGTACAAAAACTCACAGATATAATTCATTTACTTTTTGTAAAATAGTAAATATAATTTAATAACTATTGAATGATATTTCCAACATTATAGGTAGGAGATCAAAAAGTAATGAAACTAAAGGAGAAGAGGTATGAAGTGGTTCGAACATTTACGCAAGTTTGGAACAATGACAATATTGTCTATGCTCGTAGCGCTATACTTGACTGGTATAGAGACAGATGCGGCAAATAGTAAAGATACAGTATTGTCCAATCTTGCAAAAGGGCTGACATCTGTGACAGACAGTGAGGGCAATGAAATTAAAAATGCTGAGTTACTTACAGATGAAGATAAGTATTACTTACAGTATAGCAAAGAAGGAAATAAAGTTTCAGGAAGTTCTGTAAAAGATGCCGCAAGTAACAATGTAGGAGGATGGGAAGCCTATGTTGAGAAGGGGGCGTTAGTAGAGAAGGACGCCAAGTGGATTCAATTAGACTTAGGTGGTACATATCCAATAGAAGTCATTAATTTAAAGCGTCGTATGTATGATGATAAATCTAACATATCCATGGCGCTTGGACATAGTAATAAACCACTCAGATATAATGATACGGTTATTGTGATAGGAAATCAGGAAGATTTATCAGATGGATATGTGGTCTATTACAATGACGAAGATGGAAGTGTAACACTTCCAGAGGGAGTTAACAAACCAGAAGGTTGTGCAACAGGCGGACTTGTTGAAAATATGGCGGGCACATATTTTTACATGGACAATACAAAAGAAAATGGTACTGGGTATACAGATATTGGTACAACAAAAGAAGCACGGTATGTGCGTATCTACTCAGATCATCCGGATATGGATGAAGACTTAATGTTTATGGAACTTGGCGTATACGGATACAAAGAGAAAGATAGTGTGCAAAAGCCAGGGGGAAAACGTCAGACCATTAATAATGAAAATCCGCTTATGATTGCAGCTGCATATTCAGACGATCAATACTACTTAGGTCAGGAAGAAAAAGTTGGTCTTCAAGGATATAATACAATCTCAGGAAGATGGGATACAGTTGCAGATGATTTGAAAGAAAACACAGTTCTTATGATGCATAGCAATAACTTAAGATCGTTTTCGCCGCATTACATTGGACAAGCATATCTTCACGGATATTATGAGACGTGTCTAAAAGAAGCTTATGAAGCGGGGGCGCCAGTTATGCTTATGCTTGTAAACGCATCATCTGTTCCAGGGGGGACAAACTGGTGTATTACAAGAGATGCGGATTATCACTGGGCGGATTTAATGTTCCGTATGTATCCAAATCTAGAAGGGGTATTTAGTACAGAAAACTTCTGGTCAGGATCCATTGATAAAGTAGCAGAATCCGTTGGAAAATATCTTGAAATAGCAGGAAGATATGGCGGATATGTTGTATATTCTGAAGAAGGAACCGGAGTGTTTAATCAGCTTGCAAACAATGGTTCGTTAAGAAAAGCTGTGGAAAAATATGGACAATCATTATTTTATACTTATAAAAATACAGGAGGCGGTGATGATTGCCTTCTAACACAGAGTCATATTATGGGAAGCTATCTTGCGGGCTACACTGGCGGCTTTGGAATGTTATCCGATAGTTGGGCCTGGGGAAATAACGGAAATGGAAAGATATATGAAACAGGGAATAGTTCCATGCATAAAAATTGGCGACCTGTCTGTGCAGAACCAGAAGCCATATATGGTATGCAGATGATTAATACATGGCTTCAAGGAGGGGTTGTATACACATTTGAATTCCCTGAAGTTGTATATGGTGCGATTGATGAAAAGAGTCCTGCGTATACACATGTTGTAGAGCCGGTATTCAGACATATCTGTAATAATCCTGGTCCAAGCAGAAAAGATTTGTTAAATAGCAATAAGACCATAGTATATAATAGCAATCCACAGAATTTATATAGTAAGACGACAGGAAAAGATAATGTGTTAGGTTTATTTGGTACGAGCCGTTATGAATCAATGCCATCAATTCCTACATGGGGAACAAAAGATGAAGTGGTAAATAAATTAAAAAATACGGCTAAGAATGAGGGGGCAGCAGCGCCAGTTGTTCTTGACAATTCAGACAGTCTTTTAACGTATGGGACAGAAGAATACTTTAAGTCGTTGTATCCTATTGGATATTTGGGAGATGCGTTTGCAAAAGAGTACAAAGGCGCATGGTATGTTTACAATAGTACTGTAAATAGTAAGGTTAATCAAAAAGCTACCTTACCGTTAAAAGCAGCAGAAGGTACATCGAGATTTTCCACGGAAATTGAGCCACATACTTTCTTTAAAGTGGAAGAAAAAGGGAGTGATACGTTAAAGATTTCTTTAAACAACTATAGAATTGATGCAGAAGATATTATCTTTAAAAATCCGTATGGATGGAGATGGGATGGCTCTTCTGCGACAGGACAGGGCGTATCCGCTGCAAAATTAACGGTATATAGATATATGGCATACTATAATGCGGTAAATGCTAAAAAACACGTAGAAAATAAAGATGTGGAAACGAAAAATGAAAAACCATATATTGATCAGTTAAGTCCTAACGATAATGAATTAAGAACTTCTACATTTAAGATTACCAAAATTACGGAAAAACCATCGGTAGAAGTGGTCAAAGGACAGGCTCCAGATACAGACGGATTTGTACAGTACAAAGCACCTGTTGTCAAATTTGATGAAAAAACAAAGACAGCAACCATTACAATTGAATCCAATGGCTGGGTTGATTTAATCGTATCAAATCTTCAATATGAAGTTGATCCGGATGCTGTAAAGATAGAAGACAAACAGGAAGGAGATTACGGAGAAAAGACAAATCTTGCAAAAAATAAAGAAGTGACAGGATCTCATGATGATAAGGATAAGCAACATCCATATTCAAAAGTGACAGATGAGATACTTACATGTGGTGATTATGATTATGCAAACTTTGGAGATGTAAATGAAGCAGTATGGCTTGAAATTGATCTTAAAGGGTTACATAAGGTAGAAGAATTAAAAATGCATCGTTACTTTAGAGACATAAGAGCGTACAATGATACGGTTATTATGCTTTCGCCAACAAAGGCATTTGATGCGGATGAAACACTTGTGATATGGAACTCTCATAATGAGAAAGATGGAAATAGGGCAGACTGGAAAAATGATGAAATCGCCAAAAAGATTAAAGATGGAACAGACCCATTGTATGTAGAAACATCCGGTGGCGAAACATTTCCTGTATATGGCGAAAATGTGCATTTCCTAAATGGAACCAAAGAAAATATTCCAACAAATGAAGAAGGGAAAAATACCTTTGATGCTCGTTATGTTCGGGTGTATATGAATGGAAATACAACCTATGAAAATGCAGATATGCAAAAGGTCAAAGGCAGAGGCATGAGCAATCATGTAATTGAAGTTCAAGTGATGGGATATCCGAATTTAAAGGAGCAGGAAAATTATACAAATCTTGCAACCAGATCAGCTATAAAGTTAAGTAAATCTTCAAGTGGGGATCGTTCTCCATCAATTGCTATTGATAAAGTGAAAAATGATCCCAATAAGTATACAGATCCAGGAGCAAATGATGGAGGAGCACAGTGGATCGAACTTGACATGGGAGTGCCGCATGATATAGAAAAACTGGTACTTTATCGTTACTTTGGAGATGGCAGAGCATATTATAATACGGTTGTTATGTTATCAGAAGATAAGAATTTTTCGCCAGATTCTACATTAGTATTATGGAATGCAAATGGAAAGAATGGTGGCAAGAACCAAAATGCAGTTTCTTCATGGCCGGGAAATGGAAATGGAACAAATGAAAATAGTCATACCGTACCAGAAGGAGATGACCCATCCTATAATGAAACAAGGGATGGAAAAACGTTTCATGTATTTGACGAAAATGTTAAATGGTTAAATCCTGATAAAAAAGATCCGCTTCCAAAAGATGGAGAGAAGCGCTTTAAAGCTAGATATGCAAGGGTATATATGAATGGAAGCAACAAAAATCCTAGCAACCATGTAGTTGAAATCGAAGTTTATGGTGAAGAAGGGGATTTTGTTTTACAAGACACAGAAAAACCGGAAAGAGTAACCGAAATAGAAGTCAGTGATGTACGAACGAATTCTGCTGTTGTAAGCTTTTTCCCTTCTATGGACAACATGGGAGTAAAGAATTATAAGGTTCAGTTATGGAAAACCGGCGATACAGATAAGCAAGAAATGGAACTTACACAGACAAAATATGAACTTACCGGACTAACGCCTGGAGCAGAATATGAATTAACAATTGTTGCAGTAGACAATTACAATAATGAGTCTGATCTTTCGGAAACAGTGAAGTTTACAACATATAACAATACAGACGTGGTAGTCAATGCAAATAAGAAAAGCGGAAAGTATGCTACCGAACAAGACATTGTACTTACGACTGCTCTTAAAGATGGAGAAATATATTATACATTAGATGGAAACAAACCGTTTGGTGAAAATAACAAACCGTCAAAGACAGCGATCAAATATGTACCGGGAACAACCATTTCTATTAAGCGTTCGTGTGTACTTCAGGCTGCTGTTATGCAAAAAGGCTATGTATGGCCTGTATCTTCCTATTTTTACCAAATAGGAGAAACAACCGAAGTAGATTTTGATGCTCCAGACGCACCGAAGACCGTAGAAGTAGAAAATATTTCTGCAACATCTGCGAATGTAAAATTTACAAGTTCATCACCAGAGGTAAAAGCGTTTCATGTATATGTTAATGGTGAGAAAAAGGCTGTTGTAAAATCAGAAGATAAGGTTATGGAAGCAGTGCTTGAAGGGTTAAAACCATTAACATCGTATATGGTGTGGGTAACAGTGGAAGATGAATCTGGAAATGAATCTGTTCGTTCTAAAACAATAGAATTTGTTACTCGTTCAAAATAGAAGGATGAAAGAAAGGAAAACGAAATGAAAAATAAAAAACTAGCAGTTTATCTACTAAGTGCTACATTGATTTCGGGAATGGCAGGATCCTATCATCCTATAAAGGTTTATGGTGTAGAAGATCAGACAACAGTTGTCATAGAAAATACGAGTGAAGAAAATAACAATGAAACATCGGAAACACCTGAAATATCCGAAACACCGGAAATACCGGAAACACCTGAAGTATCCGAAACACCAGAAATATCTGAAGAAGTTGTAGAAGATCAGACGAATGTTCCGTCCGAAGAGCAAACGGTGCCAGACAAAGAAGAAACGGTGGACGTAGATGGAATTTTACTTCAGAAAGATAATTTTCCAGATATCCATCTTCTTGCAGCTATTGGGGAGTATGATGCTGACAATAATGGAGTGCTGGATGATGCCGAATTAAAGTCAGTTACACAGATTATTGTACCCAAAAGTGGGGTGGAAGATCTTACAGGGATAGACAAATGCGTTTACATAACCCATCTAGATTTAAGTAACACAAATGTTACAGATTATACACGGATAAACAAGCTTAAAAATCTTGTTCAGTTTAAAGCGGATGGAAATAAAGGGGGAAGTTTAGATGTGAGTGGACTTCAGCGTTTGGAAACATTGTCATGCAAAAACAGTTCACTTACCTCACTAAATGTTCAAAATGCAAAGGGATTAAAAGTTCTTCGAGCAGAAGGAAATAATCTTACAGAATTAAATTTGCAGGGGCTGACTTCTTTAGAAGAACTTAGTGTAAACGATAATAAGTTAGAAGCATTAGATTTATCGTCTTGTAGCAATATAAAGGTAGTACAGGCGGACAATAATAATTTATCTTCATTAAATTTGGGGGAACTTGGAAAGCTGACACAACTTGACTGTCAAAAAAACAATCTACAAAACATTAACTTAAAAGGACTTGTATCACTGGAACAGTTAAATATATCAGATAATCATATTTCAAAACTGGACATTAAAAATCTTTCCAAATTAAGTTCTGTATTTGCGAATAATAATCAGATAACTGGGGAGTTAGATACTGGAAACTTAAAAGTTATAAGCATAGAAGGAAATAAAGTAGATAAACTAAAAGAAGGCAGCGATGGGATGAAGTATATCAACGCTAGAAACAATAATATTGCACAATTAAATCTTGCGTCAGCGATTGAAAAATTATATTGTTCCGACAACAGCTTAACAAAGTTAGAACTAAATAATACAAGCAAACTTGATACTTTATATTGTGAAAATAATCGTCTGCCATACTTAGAAACAGATAAGGCAACGGATCTTGAGTTGTCACCGCAACAAATATCAATGAACAGGATCAAACAAGGGGATTCCAATACTGTAGATCTGAAAGAGATAATGACAACGGATAAAATGCTTAAGAAAACGACGGTAATCCTAGACGACGAGATCAAGGATGTTAAGAACGGAGTTGTAACGCTCGCAGGTGCAAAAAACAGTATGTCTTATCAATATAAAACATCAGATAGTACAAATGCGGTTATGGTTGTAAATGCTGACTTAGTTGAAGTTGAAAAACCGGAAACAAAACCAGAAACAAAGCCGGAAACGAAACCGACAGCAAAACCGGAAACAAAACCGACAGCAAAACCAGAAACGAAGCCGACAGCAAAACCGATAGTAGTAGA
>JAHHTL010000012.1 GCA_020024635.1 Ruminococcus sp. | reverse complement strand
GATAAAACATTGCAACTTTCACACAATTCACACGAATCACATTTATAATAATAATTGAGCCAAAGGCGAAAGCAACGGCTCACTCCCACAATTAAAGAACATTTTGCAAAAAGGCACGTTCGAAACATCGAAGGTGCCTTTCAGTATTTAGAACGCTGGATTTGTTGAAAGATGTCGGAAAAAGAGATAGGATAGAGGTGAAAAAGTGTTCAAAAATAATTGTGTGGAGGGAAAATACATGATTCAGGTACTTACATTTGATGGAAAAGAAGAAGAACTAAAAGGTTCACATGTTGTATTAAATAAGTTGCATGATGCACAATCACTAGATGAGTTCGAAATCAATGTTATAGATTTATCAAGTGAACAATTTTGGAAATGTCCAGATGAGAATGGATGTTATGTAAAAGATATTAAAGACTGGGAAAGTATGGCAGTAATGATTGAAGAGTCTGTGGACACAAAAATAATTATACTATTACCACAGAATATAGAAGTTAATTATTGTGAGGAGGATGAGGAATTACTATTAAGGGATGAATTAAAAAATATTATTGAAAACTTGAAAAGCTATTCTTTGGAAAGACTATTTGCCCGTTTTGATGGATTGAATATAATTTATGAAAATACGAAAACCGTAATAGGAGATAAAAAAATCCCAGCTTCTTTTTATTTTAAAGAACCTAAGAATATATTAACAAAATCTCAAAAAAGTGAAAAACCAACAACAATAGATTGCAATGGCGTTATAATGTCTACCTTACAGTTAGATACATATGATAAAATTACAAGTTTTCTAAAAGAAATTGGTTTAATTAAGCAAAATAAAAATGTTCCAGGGTGGATGGCGGAAATAAAAATGTTTGATGATGAGAAGCAACTACAAACAATTTCCGAAAACAATAAAATTATAGATGAAGCTAATCAGGAAATAAGAAATGCAGGGTCAATACTAGACAAAAATAATAGATACAAATCAATTTTATATACATCAGGTGATGAGTTGGTAAGTGTTGTGTTTGAAATACTACAAGAAATGTTAGGATGTAATTTATCAGAGTTTGTTGATTATAAAAAGGAAGATTTTCGATTTAATATTGGAAATAAAATTTATATAGGTGAGATAAAAGGAGTTACTCCTAATGTGAAAAAAGCAAATATTTCTCAAATTGATGTTCATGTTCAGGAATATTTAGATGAACATAATGAAAATGGAGAGAATATAGTTGCACTTCTTATTATCAATCACCAGCGAACTAAACCGCTTCATGAAAGACAAGAGGTTATGGAAGAACAAATTAAACTGGCTAAAAGAAATGGAAGTTTAATAGTTGAAACTATAACATTATTGAATTTGTTTTCAGAGTATTTGGATGGAAAAAAAACAAGAGAAGAATGTATCAATCTATTAGAAAACAATATAGGATTATTAAAATTATAACAAAAAGAATGATTTGCACCCTTCGGGGTGCTTTTCTCATGCTCAAAAATGTCCTGAGTATTTGACATAAAACTGCTCAGAGCCAATGGGCTTGTGGATCTATAGTTCAATTGGTTAGAGCAGTCGCCTCATAAGCGGAAGGTTCTGGGTTCGAATCCCAGTAGATCCAGTAGGTCACAGCGACAGAAGAATGGAGATGATGGTATGGCGAAAGGATATCGCCCAGATCAGAATGGAACGCATCGAGGACAATTTGAAAGAAATAAAAAGAAAATATTAGCGACTCAAACAATCTGCGGGATTTGTGGAAAGCCCGTAGATTTTTCATATAAGTATCCGCATCCGCTTTCTCCATGTATTGACCATATTATTCCAATAGCCAAAGGTGGACATCCATCAGACATTGACAACCTACAGTTAGCTCATTGGACTTGTAATAGACAGAAGTCAGATAAGATTTTTAATAAAAATAAAAATGATACAAAACAAGCAGAAACAATCAGCAATCGAATCTTGCCACATACAATAGATTGGACTAAATACAGAAGCAGATAGAAGGGGGCATATCTCCCTTTGTGAGGCACGAGCGATCTTCACGCCGTCACTACGAAAAAAAACACACGCCATGATTAGGAGGAAGGAAATGGACGAATTAAGGGGTATAGAATACCTTAGACGTAAGTTAAAAACAAAAGAATCCAGAGTGCACATGAGATATAAATTTTATGACATGAAGAATAAGATTAGAGATTTTAATATATCTACACCACCAAATTTAAGAGCATGGCAGCTGACGCTTGGGTGGTGTGCAAAAGCAGTAGATTCCATATCCGATAGATTGTTATTCAGAGAATTTAGGAATGATAATTTTGATCTCAATGAGATATTCAAAATGAATAATCCAGATATACTGTTCGATAGTGCCATTCAATCGGCTTTAACTGCATCCTGCAGTTTTATTTATATATCGCCGGATGCATTTGGATATCCTAGACTTCAGGTGTTAAATGCTGGCGAAGCAACGGGGATATTAGATACAATAACGGGATTATTGAAAGAAGGGTATGCTATTCTAAAAAGAGATGAGAATGGAAATCCGATAGAGGAAGCATATTTTGGATCAGGATTTACAGATTATTATGACAATGGAAAATTAACAAGGCACTATAATGAAGCGCCATATCCATTACTGGTTCCAATCATTAATAGACCAGATGCGGTAAGACCTTTTGGTCATAGTAGGATCAGTAGAGCCTGTATGGATATTGTCGGTGGAGCAATGAGAACCGTTAAACGTTCAGAAATTGCAGCGGAATTTTATTCCTTTCCTCAAAAATATGTTGTGGGAACCTCACAGGAGCGTGATCCTATGGATAAGTGGAAAGCTGCAATGTCAGCTATGATGGAATTTACAAAGGATGACGAAGGAGATTCGCCAACATTGGGACAGTTTCAGCAGCAGAGCATGAGTCCGCATCTTGATCAGTTAAGAATGTTCGCAGGAATGTTTGCAGGAGAGACAGGTTTAACATTGGATGATTTAGGTTTCCCGTCTGATAATCCGTCAAGTCAAGAAGCAATAAAAGCAAGCCATGAGAATTTGAGACTAACGGCTAGGAAAGCACAAAGAACGTTCGGTTCAGGATTCTTAAATGTTGGATATCTTGCTGCATGCATTCGAGATGAAACCAGTTATGAAAGAAATGAATTTTATTTAACACAACCAATATGGGAGCCAATATTTGAACCAGATGCAGCTACGCTTTCCAGTATTGGAGATGGAGCGATTAAGATTAATCAAGCTGTTCCTGGATACTTTAATGAAGAGAATCTTCGAGATCTTACAGGTATAAAGAAAAGAGATTTGGAAACACAGATTGAGAAAGAGGTGTAGGATATGGAAGATATCGCACCGAAATTATTGAAAAACGTTGAAAAGGAATTTACAAAACGTTTTAAGAAAAGCAATGTGGTTTCAATACTTTATCAACAAATAAAAAGCGGAAGCGCTTCGTACAAGGATGCAAATGATTTTGCAATAGAGTTGGGTGAGTTGTTATCTGAAACTTTTCAATCGGTGTTATCATCGGATGTATTGCCAGATGGAAAAATGTACTACAACATTGCGAAACGAGTTCTTTCAGGTCCACTAGAGAATAATCATAACTTAGTTTCAGAAGTCTGTGCCAATGTACAAACACAAATAAATAAAAAGGCTGGTATTGGCATAAAGGCAATTAAGCCAAAAGTAAATAAAGATAGAATTAATGGAATTATAGATATTGTGTCAGGGAAAGATAACTTTGATAAAATAGCATATATGCTTAATGAACCTGTTGTTAATTTCACGCAATCTGTTGTAGACGAATCGGTGAAGGTAAATGCTGATTTTCAATACAAAGCGGGACTAAATCCAAAAATTAAGAGAACTTCAACCAGCCAGTGTTGTGAGTGGTGTGGGAAATTAGCTGGTACATACGACTATGAAAAAATAAAAGATCAAGGAAATGATGTGTTCCGAAGACATAAGGAATGCAGGTGTTTGGTCGAATACATTGTTGGAGATAAACATAAGATTGTATCGGAAAGGAAAAGTAATTCAGATAAGAAGCAAAAAAGAATAAAAAAAGCTCAAAAATTATCAGAGAGAAATCTTGAAAAGATGCGATTGCCGGAACTAAGAAAACTGGCAGAAGAAACCGCTTTAGAATACTACAAAAGTGGAAAATCTGGTATCAGTTTCGGTGAGACAGATCCAAAGAATGTAGCAAAGCAATTGGCAATGTTTGGTAGTAGAACATCATTGAAAAAAGATATACGTTCAATGCGAAAAAAATTAAATGAATCTGTTGAAAAGAATGGTGGAAGTGGTAAACTAGACATAGAAAAAGGTAGCAATCAATATTTGCAAAAGCAACTGCAGTATGTGCAAGATGGAGAAAAGAGTTTTATACCGAAAGGTACAAAATTTGTAGATACGAAAGTGATCGCCGGATTAGGTAGTGATACAAAATTAAGAGTATCTGATCGGTTGGCTGAAAAATATGGAGATAAATCCGGAAATTGGAGTAAGATTGCTGGAAAAATAGAAAGTGACAGATATGTGTTTGATGTACACTGGTATGAAGCTTCTAATTCAAATATGCAGTATGAACCTAAATTAAAAACAAGAAGGGATAAACTATGAAACTAAAATATGTAGGAGAATCGTTTGGAGTGGATTCGCTCACAGATGGCAAAATATATGAGGCGTCAATAGATGCTGAGTCAGGAATGTATAGGGTGATTGACGACAGTGGAGAAGATTACTTGTATTCAAAGGAAAATCCAGCTCCTATGGATGGCAGCAGTTCAGGAGGAAAATGGGTAGTAGTAGAGGAATAAGATAGCACGTCAAAAGCGTATAAAAAAACGTATGACGTGTTATTTTTTTCTATACATTTTTAAGCGAAAGATAAGGAGGAAGGAAGATGATAAATAAATTTAAAATTATGAAACAAGAGTAGAAAGGGTGTGATCCAAAAATCTCCCACAGGTTAGCAGGGTGACGCTGACTATAAAAGATATAGTTAATGTTTAGGAGGAGTGATGTTATGGCGGAAGAAAAAAGGATAGGACGTCAAACACCTACTCAATCCGTTATTCTTCCTTACAAAGAAACAAAAGGCCAAGAAGCTGCAGATATATATGCGAAAACAGGAAAAGAACTATTAGAATGGCAGCAGATTCTTAATTGCGATATTATGGCAGTCAATGCTGAAGGACTTTGGGTTCACCAGAAAATAGGATATTCCGTTCCAAGAAGAAATGGAAAATCTGAGAATGTTTTGGCAAGATGCTTATGGGGACTAAAACACAAAGAAAGAATTCTTTATACCGCACACCGAACTACAACGACCCATGCGGTTTGGGAAAGGCTTGACAGAATGTGTGAAAAAGCAGGTATTCATATTGCTTCTTCATTTAAAGCTTTTGGAAAAGAGCATCTATATACTGGAGATGGGGGCGTTGTGGAGTTCCGGACACGTACAAATTCAGGAGGATTGGGAGAAGGATATGATTGTTTAATTATTGATGAAGCACAGGAATACACAGAGGCACAAGAGACTTCGCTTAAATATATTGTTTCAGATTCTGAAAATCCGCAGACAATTATGCTTGGAACTCCACCGACTGTTGTTTCTGCCGGGACAGTTTTCGTAAAATTTAGAGAAACTGTTATTTTGGGAAAGGGTTTTGAGTCAGGATGGGCTGAATGGTCTGTGGAGCATCAACATGATCCAAATGATATTGAAGCTTGGTATGAGACAAATCCATCTCTTGGAACAATTTTGACAGAAAGAAAAATTCGGGCTGAGATTACGAATGATGATACAGATTTTAATATTCAACGTCTTGGACTTTGGCTTAGGTACAATCAAAAATCAGCAATTACGGAGAATGAATGGAAATCACTTGCAGTTTCATCTGTCCCGCAATTCAGTGGGAAATTATTTGTTGGAATCAAATTTGGACATGATGGAAATAATGTTGCGTTATCAATTGCGGTTAAAACTGTAGAAAAGAAAATTTTTGTTGAAACCATAGATTGTCAACCAGTTCGTGCAGGAATGGATTGGATACTAGAATTCTTAACAAAAGTAGATAGTGAAGCTGTTATAATAGATGGAGCCAATGGCCAGCAACTTCTTTCAGACAAAATGAAAGAAGAAAAACTCAAAAGTCCAATGTTACCAACAGTCAAACAAGTGATATCTGCACACACTGCTTTTGAACAGGGGTTAACAAGTGCAAAAATTTGTCATAATAATCAACCATCTCTTACACAATCTGTGACAAATTGTGAAGAAAGAGCAATTGGAACAAATGGGGGATTGGGGTATAGATCTATAAAAGAAAATGTTGATGTTGCATTATTAGATAGTGTAGTTTTGGCATATTGGAAATGTTCAGAAAGTAAGGAAAAGAAAAAGCAAAGAGTTAGTTACTAAAAGTATCTCTAAGGAGATGCTTTTTTAGTATAAAAAATACCGTGACTACCGGGTTAAGTAGGGAAAGGAGCATAAAAAAATGAGTGATTTCACAGTGATTGAAACACAGGAACAGTTTGATGCAGCAATTGGAGAGCGTTTAAAGAGAGAAAGAGAGACTACAGAAAAGAAATTTGAAGGATATTTATCCCCAGAAGATGCACAGAAAAAATATTCTGGGTATATATCAGCAGAAGATGTAGAGAAAAAATATCAAGGATATCTTTCGCCAGAAGATGTTGCAAAAAAAGATGCGCAAATAAAAAAATACGAGACCGACTCGGTAAAAGCGAGAATTGCGCATGAAGCAGGAATTCCATTTGAATTGGTGGGACGATTAAATGGAGAAACAGAAGAGGATATTCGAAAAGATGCAGAAAATCTTTCGAAATTTATCAGGGTAAAAGGTGTTCCTCCTCTTCATTCAAATGAACCAGGAGGAAGTGGAAAAAATACTGAACAAAAAGCATCTTATGAAAAATTATTAAGTGGATTAAAAGGAGAATAGAAAATGGCAGAACCAAGTAGAACAATGTATGATCAAGAATTGATTACAGATTTATTTAGTAAAGTTAGAGGAAATTCAGCTTTAGCAAAATTATCCCAGCAACAGGGAATCCCGTTTGTAGGAACAAAAGAGTTTACCTTCTCAATGGATAATGAGGTTGATATTGTCGCAGAAAATGGCAAAAAGACAAATGGAGGAATTTCATTTGATCCAATTAAAATCGTACCAATCAAGTTTGAATATGGTGCAAGAGTTTCTGATGAATTCTTGTATGCGTCAGATGAAGAAAAAATTAAGGTTTTGATGGCATTTAATGATGGGTTTGCTAAAAAGCTTGCAAAAGGATTTGATATTGCTGCCTTTCATGGATTTAATCCAAGAACGAGCACAGCGTCTAGCGTTGTTGGTGAAAATCATTTCGACGCAAAAATCGATCAGAAAGTGGATTATGCAAAGGAAAAAGTAGATGAAAATTTAGATGATGCAATTGCGCTTGTAGATGGATCCGATGGGGATGTAACAGGTATTGCGATGTCTAAAGTATTCGGTAACGATATGTCGAAAATTAAAGAAAATGGTGTAACAGTATATCCTGCTTTTAAATTTGGCGGAGCTCCAGATAGTCTTAATGGTATGACAATAGCTGCCAATAATACGGTTTCAAAAGGACCGACAACATATCCAGACCATGCCATTGTAGGGGATTTTCAGAACGCCTTTAAATGGGGATATAGCAAAGAAATCCCACTGCAGATTATTGAGTATGGTGATCCAGACAATACTGGAAAAGACCTTAAAGGGTATGGACAAGTGTATATTAGAGCAGAATCGTATCTGGGATGGGGAATTTTAGTACCTGAATTTTTCGCAAGAATTGTAACTAAAGGAGTGTAATCGATGAATACATACAAAAATGTGAAAACAGAAGCTGTATTCCACACAGAAGGAAACTGTTTTGGTAAAAATTGGGAACTGGTAGAAGAAAACAAAAAGAAGGAAAAAGAAAAAAAGGAAAAGAAAGATGAATGATTTTGCAACGTTGGAGGATGTAGAAGCACTTTGGAGAAAAATGACACCGGAAGAAACAAAGCGTGCTTTAGCATTACTCCCGATAGTATCTGATAGTCTTCGATCTGAAGCAGAGAAAGTAGGAAAAAATTTAGATGAAATGGTAAAGCAATCATCAGCACTTCGGAATGTATCCAAATCAGTTACAGTTGACGTGGTAGCAAGAACACTTATGACTTCCACCAACCGTGAACCAATGACCCAAGTGAGTGAGTCTGCACTTGGGTATTCCGCCTCAGGAACTTATTTAGTTCCTGGAGGTGGACTTTTTATAAAAAAATCTGAACTGGCAAGACTTGGACTTCGAAGACAGAAATGTGGGGTGATTGAATTTGATACAGGGCAAAACAATAACCCTTTATGAAAAAACAAAACAAGGTGTAGACGAATTTAATCAACCGATTTATTCTGAAAAACCTATCACCGTTGAAAATGTTTTAATATCGCCAACCTCATCAGACGATGTAGTAAATGCATTGAATTTGACTGGGAAAAAGGCGGTTTATACTTTGGGAATCCCCAAAGGAGATCAGCATAATTGGGAAGATGTAAAAATTGAATTTTTTAATCAAGTATGGCATTCTTTTGGAATTCCAATAGAAGGAATCGAAGAGAATATTCCGCTTAAGTGGAATAAAAAAGTGATGGTGGAAAGATATGGGTAAGATAAAAATAAAGCTTAATGGTGCCGGGATTCGAAAAATGTTGAAATCAAAAGAAATCGAAAAGATTTGTAGCGACTACGGGACAGCTATACGGAATAGGGCAGGAGAGGGATATGAAACTGGAATAAGGAAGTATCCAGAGAGAACAGGGTGTGTAGTTATAGCAGTAACTCATAAGGCAAAAAAAGATAACATGGAAAACAATACATTGATTAAGGCGGTGAACTTTTGATTGAAAAAATAATAATTGATTACTTGTCAAAAGAATTGGGAATCACATGTTATGCAGAAAAACAAGTTAACACAAAACGTTATGTCTTGATTGAAAAAATAGGAGGTGGAAAAAAGGAGCATCTAACATCTGCGATTGTAGCCATTCAGTCCTATGATTCAACACTTTATAAGGCGGCTGAACTTAATGAATTAGTAAAAACAGCAATGTTTAAGATGCCAAATGTTTTGAATGAAATTTGTAAAATGAAATTGAACAGTGATTACAATTTTACAGATACAGAAATAAAGCATTATCGTTATCAGGCGATTTTTGAAATAATCTATTACATGGAGGAAATGAAATGAGTGATGTAAAAAATGTAACAACAGGAAAACCGAAAATCGGAGGGGCAATTTTTAGAGCGCCTATAGGTACAGCCCTTCCCAAAGATGCAGAAGCAAAATTAAATGCAGCTTTTAAATCTCTTGGATACATTTCAGAAGATGGACTGACAAATACAAATTCTCCAGAAACTGATTCAATTAAAGCGTGGGGTGGTGATGAAGTTGTTAATTATATGACTGGAAAGCCAGATTCGTTTGCATTTAAAATGATAGAATCATTAAATGTAGAGGTATTGAAAACGGTATACGGAGAAAACAATGTTAGTGGAACTTTGGAAACAGGAATTGCGGTTAAAGCCAAAGTAGAAGATGCAACATCATATGCTTGGGTTTTTGAGATGATTCTTCGAGGAGGTGTCTTAAAGAGAGTTGTGATTCCAGATGCATCAATCACAGAAGTTGGAGAAATTGTGTATAAAGATGATGATGTGATTGGTTATGAAACAACAATCAAAGCTGTGCCAGATGCAGAAGGTGTTACGCATCATGAATATATTAAAAAAGCGACAAGTTTACCAGCATAAAGGAGAAAGAAAATGATTTGTGGAACAACAAAAAGTGGGTTTGATTTTAAAATTCCAAAAACGAATATGAATAATATGGAGCTGTTGGACATATTTGTAGAAATTGATGATGGAAAGGTAGAGCTTTTTACAAAAGCAGCAGAATTACTTTTGGGAAAACAACAAAAGAAGGCATTGTACGATCATTTGCGTACAGAAAAAGGAAATGTGCCAGTAGAAATATTTATTAGTGAAATCAAGGAAATTATGAACAATTCCGGAGAGACAGGAAAAAACTCCTAACCCTCGCTTACATCGTAAACAAATATGAAAGGGAACTAATCTGTGATTTGGCGGAAGTATATGGGATTTTTGATTATACAAAACATGAGTTACAGTTTATCGCTACACTTGTAATTGGATTGAAAGAGGATTCAAGAACAAAGATGGCAATTGCTGAAACGAAAATCTCGACAAACACGATTCTTCTCGCATCGATAACGGATTATCTCGCTCTTCTATGGTGGGCACAGACAAAGGATGGACAAAAAGGGCATAACAGACCGAAATCTATCCGTATGGCTTTGCTTGGAAATACAGAAGAACAAACGATGAGAGTATTCGACACTATTGAAAAATTCAATGAAGCGAGGGAGAAAATATTGAGAGGTGATGGTTAAATGGCAGGGACTGAACTGGCGCAGGCATATGTGCAAATAATTCCATCAGCAAAAGGAATTGGAAAAGGAATTAGTGATGTGTTAGATCCAGAAGCAGGACCGGCAGGTGTAAGAGCGGGACAAACGCTTGGTTCTAGCCTAGTAGGAAAAATAAAAGGCATCATTACAGTAGCTGCTATAGGTAAAACGATTGGAGCATCGCTGACCGAAGGCGGAGCATTACAGCAGAGTTTAGGAGGAGTAGAGACTCTTTTTAAAGAGAGTGCGGATATCGTTAAAAGAAATGCAGAACAAGCTTACAAAACGGTCGGGTTATCTGCAAATGAATATATGGAACAGACAACTGGATTTGCGGCCAGTTTGTTACAGAGTCTAGGTGGAGATACTCAAAAAGCAGCAAAGATAGCGAATATGGCTATGATTGATATGTCCGACAATGCGAATAAAATGGGAACAGATATGGGAGCTATTCAATTTGCATATCAAGGCTTTGCAAAGCAGAATTATACTATGCTAGATAATCTTAAGTTAGGTTATGGCGGAACACAAAAGGAAATGGAACGTCTTCTTGCAGATGCAGAGAAATTAACGGGAGTGCATTATGATATATCCAATCTTTCTGATGTATATGAAGCAATTCATGTGATTCAAGGTGAGTTAGGAATAACGGGAACAACTGCTAAAGAAGCAGCGACAACATTAGCTGGATCATTTGCGGCCATGCAGTCAGCGTTTAAGAACGTGATTGGAAATTTGAGTCTTGGAGAAGATATCAAAAGACCACTGATGGAATTAGGAACTACAGTACAAACATTTTTACTGAATAACCTTTTCCCTATGATTGGGAATATCCTACAAGGACTTCCAGATCTTATTGATGGATATTTCACTCAAACGGCATTATTTGTCAATGGATTTTCAAAATTTGCCCCTAACATTATTCAACAGGGAGCGGAAATAGTTACAAACTTAGTTGCAGGTATCATAACCAATATCCCATATATGGTAGAGAGTGCGATGAATTTAATTGTTGCATTTGGATCTGCATTAGTGAATACAGACTGGATTGGAATTGCCATGAATATGATCTCCAAAATAAAAGAGGGATTAGATATTTCAGCTATGGAAATTCTAGGAACAGATGGCAATATTGTAGGATCTATTTTAAATGCAATTGTTCAAACTCTTCCAAGGTTGGGTGAAGCAGCGATTGCTATTATCCAAAAACTAGGACAAGGACTTATAGAAAATATTCCAATCATTGCACAAGCTATGCTAAATGTAATGCAAGGAATATTAAATGATGTGATAAAAAACTTGCCATTAATAGTGAAGGCAGCAGTTGAGATAAGTAACCAGCTTTGTAAAACTTTGGTAGAAATGATTCCACAATTAATTCCGGTTGTTACGGGATTGATTATGGGATTTTTCAATTTTGTTGTGAATAATTTACCTACAATCATAAAGGCAGCAGTTGAAATTATAAAGACATTAGTGCAAGGGTTAATTGCTCGTGTGCAAGAATTGGTACCAGCAGTCGTTTCTATTATTCAACAGATTTTTAATTCTATAGCAAATAATTTACCGACAATCATTGAAGGTGCATTTAAAATCATCATGGCATTAGCTTCGGGGCTGATACAAGCAATACCTAATGTGGTAAAGGCAATACCACAGATTGTAACTGCAATAAGAAATGCTATCACAGGGGTAGACTGGCTAAGTCTTGGTAAAAACATTATATCAGGAATAGCTCGTGGAATAGCCAATGGAGTTGAAGCTATTGTAGAAGCGGCACGAAATGTAGCAAAGAAGGCATTAGATGCAGCCAAAAGCTTTTTGGGGATTCATTCTCCATCTACTGTATTTAGAGATCAGGTAGGCGTTTATATGGCTGAAGGTATGGCGATTGGATTCGAAGATGAAATGGATAATGTTAAAAGGGATATGCAAAGGGCAATCCCTACGGGGTTCGATTTAGATACAACGCTAGATTACAATTACAATTTATCTTCAAAACCGAATTCGGATCAAAGTATAAACTATAATTTGTTGGTTGCTGCAATTGTTGCGGCACTGAAAGAACTGAAGGTTCAACACATTATGCAAATAGATGGAAAAATCATTGCAGATGTTATTTTCCCAATTATAAATGCGTTATTAGGAGAAGAAATGGAACTTGCTGATAGAGGAGTGATTTAATGGTAAAAATTGGGGAAAAATTGTTGAAAGAATTTGGGATTGTTAGTGATATTGTGGTAACTTCGCCGCAAGTGGATATAAAAAAAATACAGGTTCCAGGAAGAGATGGCGAATTAGATTTATCAACGGCCTTAACAGGAGAACCAGTTTATAAAAATAGAACTATAACCATAAAATTAGCAATCAGAGAATATGATCTTATCAAAGTACGAAAGATGTTGGATGAAATAAATAACTACATACATGGGAAAGAACATAAGATTGTTATAATGGATAATCCTTCTTTTTTTTATAAAGGCAGATGTTCAATAAGCGAAAATAGAAAAAATAGAGCAAGAACAGATGTAACTATTACAGTGGATGCTTATCCATATAAACTTAAAAATGATATTACAGAAATTACAAAAACTGTAAATGGACAACAGTCAGTCATCTGTCATAATCTTCGAAAAAGTGTGGTTCCAAAGATTATTACAACTGCTCCATTTGAACTTCAATTTAACGGAAAAAATATCACGATATCAAAATCCGGAACGTTTATTGAGCCTAATATTAAATTTTTGGAGGGTGAAAATACGGTTCTTTGTAAAGGAACTGGTAGCATCACTTTTCAGTATCAGGAAGGGAGCCTGTAAATGTATAAGATATATTTAGATGGGAAATTGATGTATTATACAGGAGCAGAAGAACATGTTTTGAAAACAACAAAGCTTTCGGTCGAGTTAAATCGATTCGGAAGCTTTCATTTTACCATCGGAAAAGAAAATCCGTTTTATGGAAGTATCAAAAAGAAAAAGTCTATTGTAATAATTTATGAGGAAAATAGAAGGCTTTATCGTGGACGTGTTTTGGATGCCAAAAGAGGGTTTCATAATGATTATGCTATTACATGTGAAGGGGAAATGGGATTTTTAAAAGATTCTGTGATAAGACCATATGAATTCAAAGGGGACGTTTCAGAGTATTTTTCATATTTGATAACAGAACATAATAAGCAAGTGGATATCAGTAGGCAATTTAAGGTCGGTAGATGCACAGTGATCGATCCCAATAATCTTATTGTGAGAGCCAATATAAATTACCCAGATACCTGGAAGGAAATAGAAGAAAAACTGCTAAAAAAATTAGGAGGATATCTTTGGACAAGAGAAGAGAAAGATGGGATTTATATTGATTATCTAAAAGATTTTGAAACGATAAATCTACAGGATATCAAATTTGCAGAAAATTTACTGGATTTTGAAGAAGTGATAAAAGGTACCGACATTGCAACCGCTATTATTCCACTGGGATGTAAAGTGAAAGATACACAAGGCAATGATACAGAAGAACGTCTTACCATTAAAAGCATAAATAGTGGGGTGGATTATGTGGAAGAGTCAGCAGCTGTTGAAAAATATGGAAGAATTTTCAAAACAGTTGTGTGGGATGATGTAACACTTCCGGAGAATCTTCTTCGCAAAGCGAAGAAAGAACTGCAGAATCATATTAATTTGGTGCAGTCAATGAATCTATCTGCTATAGATCTTCACAATTTGGATGCAGATATTCGGTCCTTTTGGATTGGAAACTATACGAAAGTAATAAGTGAGCCACATGGCTTGAATGAGCTACTTCTTACAAGAAAGATAGAACTGGATCTGTTGAATCCAACATCCGGAAAATTGTCTCTAGGAGACGAAAGAAAGACCTTTATCGACAAAACAGTAGACATTAGTTCTGAATTAAATGGAATAACGATAAAGGATGGAAAAGATGGACAGGATGCTGTTCTTTTAAAAATTGATTCAACAATGGGAAGCTGCTTTAAGGCTGATAACATTGAGACAACGATGAACGTTACGATATTCGTTGGTAGTGAGAGAATAACAGACATAGTCAGATTAAAACAAAGATTTGGAGGTGGAGCAAGGTTAGAGTGGCAGTGGTTAAAGCTATATGAGGAAGATTACGGCATTATATTAGATACAGATCCGAAGATCAGTAGAGGTGGATTTGCATTGACAGTGCATCCAAATGATGTAGATGCAAAAGTTACCTTTCGCTGTAGTTTAATTTTAGAATAGAAGAGGAGAATGAAAATGGCAGTAACAATCAAAGCACAAGATCAGATAACCCTTCACGATTTTTCAGACGGGTATTCTGTAAATTTAACAAATGAGTCACACACTTTGATAGGAAATGAAAGTGGCACATTGACATCAAATATTACAGTTACATCTCAGGCACAGGCTTTTTGTGGACCAGAATCAATTCCATGCACAATAGATACGGTTAATTTAAACTCATCTAATCCAAATCTAACCTGTGTAGTTACGAACAATGATGGTTCTGGTGGAGGCGTTCCGACATTGACTTTTACAGCAAAAACAGGGCTGTCTGGAACAGCAACAGTTGAAATTCCAATTCAGATTGCATCTAAAAGTGGAACTATCACAATTAACAAAGTATTCAGTTGTTCTGTTAATAAAAGAGGTCAGACCGGAGCAACAGGACCACAAGGACAGATGGGACCACAAGGGGACAGAGGGCCACAAGGACAGACGGGACCTCAAGGAGAAAGAGGACCACAGGGAAATAAAGGAGATAAAGGAGAAGATGCATTACTTCTTTCTCTTATTGCGAGTAATGGAAATGCATTTAGAAATAACAAAGGTTCTACAACATTGACTGCGGTGTTGATGAAAGGTGGTGTTCCGATTACGAATATTGCCACATATGGAACTTTGAAGTGGTATAAAGATAATACATTGATTCCTTCAAACAATGGAAAGACGACATTGACGGTCAATGCGTCAGAAGTAAATGCACAGGCAACATATTCGGTAAAACTAGAAGCATAGGAGCTGATTTGTAATGATTAAAGCTGAAGCACAAATAACAATCTATGATGTTAATGACGGAGAACGAGGACCAACAGGTGTAGGAATAAAATCTTACACAAGATATTATAAAATAGCTTCGTCTACAACAACGCCTCATTTTGATGAAAGCTGGACAGTAACAGAGCCTTCGTATGACGGTGTTTCAACAAACAGTCTGTATTTTATTGATAAGATCGTGTATTCAGATGGAAATATCAGTTGGTCACAAGTATCGAAACTTTCGTCATATGAAGCCGCAAAGGCTGCCTGGAACAAAGCCAATGAGGCGAACAAATTTTGGATAAGCGGTACAGAACCGGAAGACAAAACAAAGTTGTGGTTAGATACGTCAGTAGATCCCGCGGTTATTAAACAATATGATCATGCACTCCATACGTGGAATATTGTAAATGATCAGTCTATGGCATTTGAACTTTTATATAAAAACATATATTCAGAGATTGATAAGTCTGCCAGTCAAATACTTGTAAAAGTTGGAGAAGAAACATATTCCAAAGCAGAAACTAATACTTTAATCGGTAATATGAATACCCAATATACGCAGGACAAGAATTCATTTGAATTTAAGTTCCAAGAATTTCGAAAAGAATTAGGTGATTTATCAGCAGAAACAGATTTGAAATTTACCGATATTGAAAAATATATTCGGTTTGAAGATGGGGCAATCGTGATTGGAATTAAAGGAAATCCGATTATTTTAAAAATGAAAAATGACAGAATATCATTTACAGAGAATGGCGCAGAGGTTGCTTATATAAGCAATCACAGAATGTTTATTACGGAATTGGAAGTAATGACAGCATTTTACATTGGAAATTTTGCATTCATTCCAAGAGAAAATGGAAATTTATCATTTAAGAAAGTGAGGGGGTAGAGTGGCTAATTATGAAGCAAGAATAAGAGTTATAAAAGAGGAGAATATAAACATTGCAAATAATACGTCTTTTATAACCGTTGCTTTTGAGTTTCGTAGAACGGATTATCAATTTAGCTGGTGGAATAAATATACCAGTGGAACAAATGCTCCATATTGGAAGATATCTGTAGATGATCAGAGTACAGGAAATATATATTTTACTTTTGATTGGAAGATTCCAGCAGGACAATGGAAAGAAGTAGGGCGAAGAAGTTTTACAGTTAGACATACTGAAAATGGAAGTAAGACTGTAAATATATCGGGATATGTATGGTTTGGTAGTGGGATAGCATGTGAGTCTTTAAGTGTACGAAGCCAAGCTACGCTAAAAACGATTCCAAGAGCAAGTACCATAAAGAGTGTAGTGGGAGATACAATTGGTGGTGAAATGAAAGTGACAGGAGAAATCCATAGTTCTTCATTCACGCATACGTTATGGTACAAAGTTGAAAAGTCGGATTGGATAAACGTACCATGGAATTTTACCATTGATATGAGTATGTGTAATTTCATACCAAATTCAACAGAAGGAACGTTGCAATTATGTTTGCGAACGATGCAAGGTAACACACAAATCGGTGGAGATCAGTATAAAAATGTGAAGGTAAAAGTCCCATCAAATGTTGTACCTAGTATCAATGAAGTAGCAATTTCTGAAGCAGATACAAATCTTGCGAAACAGTTTTCTATATTTGTTCAAACAAAATCTAGATTAAATATAAAGACTGCAGCTAGTGGTACATATAGGAGTACAATAAAATCTATTTCAGTGGAATGCGAAAGTGGAAAGTACAATGGTGATCATATAACGACATCGGAGATTAATTCTTCTGGAACGTTACCAATTATAATTACAGTTATGGATAGTCGGGGCAGAACCGCTTCATTAACAAAGAATATTTCAGTGGCGCCATATCATGCAATACAAATATTAGAGTTTTCCGCAAAACGTTGTAGCATAGATGGAGTAGAAAATGATGAGGGAACGAACTTAAATTTAAAAGCAAATTTCAATATTGCTCCGATAGAAAATACAAATACAAAAAGTTATGTTATAGAATTATCAAAAGATGGAGGTAGAAGTTGGACGCAAATAGCGCAAGGTTCTGTGTATGCTTTCAATGGGAGTAAAATAGCAAAAAATGTAGTAAGTTTGGATTTTACATATAAGATTCGGCTAAAAGTAAGTGATTTCTTTTCAAGTATGCAGGTAGAAGTGCAAGTTGGCACATCTTTTTCGTTAATTGACTTTAATGCAACAGGAAAAGGGATTGCCTTTGGAAAGGCATCGGAGAAGAATGCGTTTGAAGTGGCTCTAGATTCTGAGTTTAATAAGCCAGTCCAATTTAAAGCAACAATAAATGGGCATAAATTTCAAGATTTAGCAAAAATAGAACATCAGAATGAAATGAATTTTGTCCCTCCTAATTATAATGACGACATTCATGTGAATTACACAACTTCAGATGATTCAAGTTCGGGACAGATCAACGCTTACAAATTTAGAAATGGGAGTAGAGGATTTTCAGATATATGGGCTAAGGAGTTTTGCGATCAGAATGGGAAAGGGGTGTTTGCAACACTTAATAATTTAATCAATCAAATAGGAGGTGCAGTATTTCAAAGCCAAGCACATATACCAAACAATCAAAGGCCTACTGGTTTCTCTGGTTACTGCAGATTTATCAAAATAGGAAATGCCGTTCCAGGAAAAGGAGGAGGTGGTGATACATATTACATTATGATAGATTCCGGAAAAAATTTATATGCGGGTGTACAGCTTAATGGAGGAGCGAATATCAGTTGGAGAAAAATTTAAAAAATAAGGAGAAAGCGTATGAAAGAAATGGAAAAGTTATTTAACAATATTAGCATGGTTGCAGGAATTTCAGGAGGAATTGTTGCCTATATTTTTGGAGGTTGGGATATTCTCATGAAAACAATAGTGTTTCTAGCAATTGCGGATTATATCACGGGATGGATTAAAGCTATTTATTTAAAACAGCTGTCGTCAGAAATTGCATTTAAAGGTATTTTAAGAAAAATCATGATGTTTATTGTGATTGCTGTTGGATATAGGATTCAACTATTGGTAGGCAATGCAATTCCATTGAGAGAAGTGATAATTACGTTTTACATTTGCAATGAGGCACTATCGTTACTTGAGAATGTAGCAGTATTGGTCCCAGTTCCAGATAAATTAAAAGAAGTTTTATTACAGTTAAGAGAGAAAAATGATGAAGATCAGGACGCATAAGCGTTCTTTTTTTATGTAAAATTAAGGAGGAGAAGACATGAGTAGAACAGCACAGGATTATTTAAAAGTATGGAGACAGTGGATTGGAAAGAGTGAATCGAATGGAGGATTTAAAGAAATTATAGACCTCTATAATTCAGTAAAGCCATTACCGCTTGGGTATCAGGTAAAATATTCAGATGAGTGGTGTGATACTACAGTTTCAGCGGCAGCTATTAAAGCGGGAATGGTAGATTTGATTGGAAGAGAATGTGGCTGTGAGCGGCATATTAAAATTTTCATTGGAAAAGGAATATGGATTGAGGATGGCGCAATCACACCAAAGGTAGGAGACATCATTTTGTATAACTGGGATCAGGCATACCAGCCAAATGATGGATTCGCAGATCATATTGGAGTGGTAGAATCTGTTTCTGCCGGACAGATCACTTGCATTGAAGGAAATAAAAATGAAATGGTGGCTAGACGTGTTCTATCCATTGGAAATGGATACATAAGAGGATTTGCACGTCCGGTTTACGAGGCTGCATCAAGCACACCTTCATCTGGACCATCTACTCCAAATTCTGGTAATGGTGGAATCAACAAGTCTGTAGCTTATTACGGAACAGTAAATACCGCGGTATTAAATGTACGTACTTGGGCAGGCGTGGAAAATCCACAGTTGAAATCTTGTCCTACCATTAAGCAAGGAACCAAAGTTGGTATTTGTGATGTAGTAAATGCGAAAGATGGATCACCATGGTATTATATTCTTATTGATGGGAAAACATATGGTTTTGTTTCTGCAGCTTATATCACAAGAAAATCTTCATCTGTATCAGATCCAACCGTAAAAGATGATGGTGTAATCCAGAAAACCCCAATATGGACCGGCGTTGTAACAACAGATGCATTAAATGTAAGAACTTGGGCTGGTACGAATAACCCAAGACTTCAATCTTGCCCTCTTATTTATTCTGGCAAAGAAGTTGATGTTTGTGATGTAGTAAATGCAAAAGACGGATCACGTTGGTATTACATAAGAATTGACGGAAAAATCTATGGATTTGTGCATTCTGCATACATCAAAAGAAAATAAAGATGATACAGAGTGAGATAATACATTGTATTTTTTGATCCTCTAAGGGGCATTTAAGGGGCAGAAAAGTGGCGCACTATGATATTGTACGTAAAAGTGAATGAGTGCAAACCCTCTAAAATCAGCTTTTTTCAAGGAAATATATATATACCAAATAGAAATAAAGTCCCACCATCCGCATAATTAAAAACCTGCAACCAACGTATTTACAATGGTTGCAGGTTTTTTTCTATAAAAATTAATGAAAGATTTGAAGGAGTTCGCAAAACTTTGAAATTGATTTTGGCGCGTTTTCAACGGAACCAAATCCATAAGAGGCATAGATAAAGGGGATGTTAGCTTCTTTACATGCTTCAAAGTCTCCGGCGGTATCACCGATATATACGACATCTTTTAAGTGATTCTTCTCCATTAGTTTTAAGATTGTCTGACCTTTTGAAGTTCCGGTGTCCCCAAAACAAAGGTGATCCTTAAAATAATTCGCAAGATTGCTTCCTTGAAAAAACAATTCGATATAACCACACTGGCAATTACTTACAATGTAAAGATTTGTTTTTTGAGAAAGTGCCTTTATGGTATCTTCCACACCGGCATAAAGAACGCCGGGTTCTGTCTTTAAGTACTCGTGTTCATAATCAAAACAATGGGTGCCAAGTTCCCATCTTTGATCGGCAGGAAGCATAGGGAAAAGTGCATTATACAATTTGTCCATAGGAAGTCCAAATAAGTTTTTTAAAAGATTTCCGTCTACGTGGAGATCTAAATTAGAATGATCTATAATTGCTTGGTTCCATGACTTTGCAACAGTATCCGTGGAGTCCCACAGTGTTCCATCTACATCAAAAATAATTCCATCCATAAAATCTGATTGCCTTATTTACATAAGGCGTGTCCTTTCTAAAGAGTATCGTTTTCCTTATCATATCATAAAAAATTCCTTTTAAAAAGCAACAAATTAGTGTATACTTTGATGTATGTATGTTTTTTTATTGTAGAAAAATAAAAGGGAAAATATCAAATTAGGACGTGAAAATAAAATGAAGAAAAAAATAGTGTTAATTGATGGACATAGTATATTAAACCGGGCATTTTATGGAGTGCCGGATTTGACAAATGCAGAAGGACTTCACACAAATGCAATCTATGGATTTTTGAATATCTTATTTAAAATATTAGATGAGGAAAAGCCAGAGTACCTTACGGTGACTTTTGATGTACATGCACCAACCTTTCGCCATAAGATGTATGAACAGTACAAAGGAACTAGAAAACCGATGGCAGAAGAGCTACGTCAGCAAGTTCCAGTGATCAAAGAAGTTTTAAAGGCTATGAATATTGCAACCATAGAAAAAGCTGGACTGGAAGCAGATGATCTTCTTGGAACAATTTCAAAAAGATGTGAATCGATGGGGATGGATGTGGCGATTATTTCAGGAGACAGAGATACTCTTCAACTGGCAACTGAACATGTAAAGATTCGTATTCCAAAGACCAAGCAGGGCAAAACAGAGGTAGAAGATTATTATGCCGGAGATGTAAAAGAAAAATATGGAGTGACGCCAACGGAGTTTATTGATGTGAAAGCGCTCATGGGAGACACTTCAGATAATATTCCGGGAGTACCGGGCATTGGTGAAAAAACGGCTACTAAAATCATAGCACAATATGGGACAATTGAAGAGGCTTATGCCCATGTAGCTGAATTAAAACCGCCAAGAGCTAGTAAAAATCTGCAAGAATTTTGGGAGCAGGCATGTATGAGTAAGACCCTTGCTACGATTGATACCAATGCAGAGATTGAATTCGATATAGAACATGCAAAGCATGGCAATCCATACACAAAAGAAGCTCACGATTATTTTATGAAATTACAATTTAAAAATCTATTAAGTAGATTTGATGTTGAAGCAACGACAAATAAGATCGAAGACGATTTTAAAGAAGTGACAGAAAAAGAAGAAGCAGAACAGATCTTTAAAGAAGCTGAAGAAGCAGCAGTGATCGGGGTTTCTGTCACGAAAGACGAGAAAAATATTTTGCCCCTATTCGCACATGAATCAGGGTATGCCAGAGTGACACTTGCTTATGGACAGCATAAGGTTGTTTCGATTTTAGGTGGTCCGTCTCTTCCAATGGAATACTTGTTTGAAAAGGTAGTGGAATTATCAGAAAAAGGGAAAAAGATTTCCATGTTTGATGTGAAAAATTATCTTCCTATCATCAGAATTCAAAACGAGAAAACATGTTTTGATGCGAAAGTAGCCGCATATCTTTTAAATCCGTTGAAGAGTGATTATGACTATGAAGATGTTGCCAGAGAGCAGCTAAATCTTATGATAGATGAGAAGGCAGACACATTTACGAGAGCATGTTATGAAGCCTATACGGCGTTTGCTTCGGTAGAGCCTCTTACAAAGAAGTTACAAGAAGAGGGAATGGAACGCCTTTTTTCTGAAATAGAAATGCCACTTATTTTCACGTTATATGACATGGAACAAGAAGGAATTAAAGTGGAGGCAGAGGAATTAAAAGCGTATGGTCAACAACTTGGAGAGCGAATTATAGATCTAGAACAAGAGATTTATACAGAAGCAGGAGAAGAATTCAACATTAATTCTCCAAAGCAATTAGGGGTGGTTTTGTTCGAACACCTAGGACTTCCAAATGGAAAAAAAACAAAGACTGGATATTCCACCGCAGCAGATGTGCTTGATAAACTGGCTCCAGAGTTTCCGATTGTTGCAAAAATACTGGAATTTCGTCAACTTTCAAAATTAAAGTCGACGTATGCTGATGGACTGGCATCCTATATTGGAGATGATGGTAGAATTCATGGAAAATTCAATCAGACGATTACGGCAACTGGGAGAATCAGCAGCACAGAACCAAATTTACAGAATATACCGGTACGGATGGAACTTGGAAGATTGATCCGAAAAGTATTTGTTCCAAAGGAAGGGTGTGTTTTCTTAGATGCAGATTACTCACAGATAGAGCTGCGAATACTTGCCCATTGTTCTGGAGATGAACATCTTATTAAAGCGTATAAAGAATCTCAGGATATTCATAGATTGACTGCATCACAGGTGTTTCACACTCCGTTTGATGAAGTGACGGATCTTCAGAGAAGAAATGCAAAAGCAGTAAACTTTGGAATTGTTTATGGGATTAGTTCCTTTGGGCTTAGTCAGGATCTGAGCATTACACGAAAAGAGGCTGCTTTGTATATAGAAAATTATTTTGAGACTTATCCGGGAATCAAAAGATTTTTAGATAACAGTGTTTCTTCTGCAAAAGAAAATGGGTATGCAGTGACATTATTTGGACGTAGAAGACCTGTCCCAGAATTGCAATCTAGCAATTTCATGCAAAGAAGTTTTGGAGAACGTGTGGCAATGAATGCACCGATTCAAGGAACAGCAGCAGATATTATGAAAATTGCCATGATTGGAGTGAATCGCGAATTAAAAAAACGGGGATTAAAATCAAAAATGTTACTACAAGTCCATGATGAATTGCTGTTGGAAGTAGAAAACCAAGAATTAGACGAGGTAAAAGGGATATTAAAAGAACAGATGGAACAGGCAGCAGTACTGAACGTTCCACTAAGTGTAGAAGTGCAGACAGGTCATAGTTGGTACGATGCAAAATAAAAGGGGAAGTTAGTATGAGAATTTTAGGGATTACGGGAGGCGTTGGATCCGGAAAGAGCAAAGTACTAAACCACTTGGAAGAGCAGTATCACGCCTATGTCTGCCAACTAGATGAAGTGGCAAAAGTATTGCAAAGAAAAGGGAACCCTTGTTATGAGAAAATTGTGTCGGAATTTGGGACACAAATTTTGGGAGAAGACAAAGAACTGGATCGAAAGAAACTTGGTGAGATTGTTTTTGTAGATGATCAACAACGACGTCGATTAAATCAGATTGTTCATCCAGAAGTGAAAAACTGGGTGTGTAAGGATATTCAAGAAAAAGCAAAAGAAAAGATTCCCCTCTATGTGATAGAAGCAGCGCTGTTTCCAGGAGCAGGATATGAATCGATTTGTGAGGAATTTTGGTATATTTATGCGGAAGAATCGGTTCGTAGACAAAGGTTGAAAGAATCAAGGGGATATTCCGATGAAAAGATTACAAACATGATTTCCGCCCAGTCCTCGGAAGAGGTTTTTCGGGATTTGTGCCATAGAGTAATTGATAATAGTGGTGATTTTGAGAGAACAAAGAAACAAATAGGAGAATTATTATGAGGTTATGCAGTATTGCAAGCGGCAGCAGTGGGAATTGCATCTATGTAGGAAGTGATAAAACGCATTTACTTGTGGATACAGGAATCAGCAAAAAAAGAATTGAGGAAGGACTCAAAGAGCTGGATGTAAAGGGGGATGAGTTAAAGGGGATTCTTGTAACGCATGAACATTCGGATCATATACAAGGACTTGGAGTGTTTAGCAGAAAATATGGGATTCCGATTTACGCAACTTCGGGAACCTTAGAAGGGATCAAAAATTACAGCCCTTTGGGGAAAATGCCGGAGGGACTTTACCATCCGATACATATTGATGAAAAATTTACACTGGGAGATATTACGGTTGATCCATTTAAGATTTCCCACGATGCAAATGAGCCGTCTGGTTTTCGGTTAGAGTGTGGAGATAAATCTGTGGCAGTGGCTACGGATCTTGGCAAGTATGATGAGTATACTGTGGAAAAACTGCAGAATCTCAATGCAATATTATTAGAGGCGAACCATGACATTCATATGTTGGAAGTGGGGACGTATCCGTATCATTTAAAACGAAGAGTAATGGGAGACAAAGGACATTTGTCAAATGAATTGTCAGGAAAGCTGCTTTGTGATATACTACATGATGATTTGAAGTATATTGTGCTTGGCCACTTAAGTAAAGAAAATAATTACGCAAAACTTGCATATGAAACGGTCAAATTAGAAGTAACCCTAGGAGATAATGTTTACAAGGGCGATGAACTTAATATGGCGGTTGCCAAAAGAGATCAAATTTCAGACATACTGAATGTATAGGAGGACAAAAATGAATAGATGCGTTGTAACTGTTTTAGGAAAAGATACTGTTGGGATTACTGCAAAGGTGTGTACTTATCTTGCGGATCATAAGATTAACATTTTAGATATTTCGCAGACTATCATTCAGGGATATTTTAATATGATGATGATTGTAGATGTGACGAGTTTAGAAAAAGATTTTAAGTTAGTGTGTGATGAATTAGAGCAGCTAGGTGAGAAGATTGGAGTTAATATTCGTTGCCAGAAGGAAGAAATTTTTGAAAAAATGCACAGATTGTAATCTACGATAAAGCATACAAGTGTTCAAAATGGTTTAAGACAGAGAATGTGAGGATAAATTAGCATGATTAATATGTATGAAGTATCAGAAACCAATAAAATGATCGAACAAGAAAATTTGGATGTTCGTACGATTACGTTGGGAATTAGTCTTTTCGATTGCATGGATTCAAATTTAGAAGAACTGAATCGTAAAATATATGAAAAAATTACTACAGTTGCGAAAGATCTTGTTTCTACAGGAGAAGACATCGAGAAAGAATTTGGAATACCAATTGTAAACAAAAGAATTTCGATTACACCAATTGGACTTATTGGAGCAGCAGCATGTAAGTCTCCGGAAGATTATGTGACAATTGCAAAGACATTAGATCGGGCGGCAAGAGAAGTTGGTGTGAATTTTATCGGTGGATATTCAGCGCTTGTTTCCAAAGGAATGACAACAAGTGATGAGAATCTAATTCGTTCGATTCCGCAGGCACTTGCATGCACAGAAAGAATCTGTAGTTCTGTGAATGTTGGGTCTACAAGAACAGGAATCAATATGGATGCAGTCCGTCTTTGTGGACAGATTGTAAAAGATACAGCAGAAGCAACAAAAGATAATGATTCGTTAGGATGTGCAAAATTAGTTGTTTTTTGCAATGCACCAGATGACAATCCGTTTATGGCTGGAGCTTTTCTTGGTGTAACAGAGGCAGACGCGGTCATCAATGTTGGAGTTAGTGGACCGGGAGTTGTGAAAAAAGCTTTGGAAAAAGTTCGAGGAAAAGGGTTTGAAGAACTTTGTGAGACGATTAAGAAGACTGCTTTTAAAGTGACAAGAGTAGGCCAGCTTGTTGCGGGAGAGGCTTCAAAGAGACTAGGGATTCCATTTGGAATCGTAGATCTTTCTTTGGCTCCAACTCCGGCAATTGGAGATAGCGTGGCAGAAATTTTAGAAGAAATCGGATTGGAACATGTAGGAGCACCGGGAACAACAGCAGCATTGGCTCTTTTGAATGATCAAGTGAAAAAAGGAGGCGTTATGGCGTCTTCTTATGTAGGAGGACTAAGTGGAGCGTTTATTCCGGTAAGTGAAGATCAAGGAATGATAGATGCTGTAAATCTTGGAGCCTTATCTCTTGAAAAATTAGAAGCAATGACGTGTGTATGCTCGGTAGGACTTGATATGATTGCAATACCAGGAGACACAAAAGCGAGTACCATCTCTGGGATTATTGCAGATGAAATGGCAATTGGTATGATTAACCAAAAGACAACAGCGGTACGTTTAATTCCTGTTATAGGAAAAAAGGTGGGAGATACTGCGGAGTTTGGTGGCCTTTTAGGCTATGCACCAATTATGCCGGTGAATGAATTTGGGTGTGATGCATTTGTGAATAGAGAAGGAAGAATTCCGGCTCCAATTCATAGTTTCAAAAATTAAAATAGGGGATACATGATATGAGTAAAATAGCAGTTGTAACAGACAGTAATAGTGGAATCACGCAAGAAAAAGGAAAAGAACTTGGAGTACATGTACTTCCTATGCCATTTTTTATTAATGGAGAATTGTTTCTTGAAGATATTACACTAACACAGGAAGAATTTTATAAAAAATTGGAAGAAGATTCAGAAATTTCAACTTCTCAGCCTACGCCAAGTGATGTTATGGATCTATGGGAAACACTGTTAGAGGAGTATGACGAAATCGTTCATATCCCAATGTCAAGCGGTTTAAGTGGAAGCTGTCAGACAGCAATGAATCTAGCGTTAGACTATGATGGCAAAGTACAGGTTGTTAATAATCAGAGAATTTCTGTGACGCAGGAGCAGTCGGTGTATGATGCATTGACTTTGATTGCAAAAGGGAAAACAGCCTTAGAGATCAAAGAAATATTAGAGGCTGAAAAATTAGAATCCAGCATTTATATTACGGTAGACAATTTAAAATATTTAAAAAAAGGTGGAAGAATCACTTCGGCGGCAGCGGCACTTGGTACCGTTCTTAATTTGAAACCGGTTCTTCAAATACAAGGAGACAAGCTTGATGCCTATGCAAAAGTACGTGGGATTAAAGCGGCAAAGCGTACAATGTTTCAGGCAATCGAAAAAGATCTTAAGGAACGATTTGCAGGAAAAGAAGATTTGATGCGTCTAGGGATATCCTACACTTGTTCAAAGGAAGAAGCACAGGTATGGAAAGAAGAGATTCTTTCTAAATTTCCAAACTACGAGATTTTAGAGGCTCCATTGTCCTTAAGTGTGGCATGCCATGTAGGACCGGGAGCAGTTGCGGTTACCTGTATGAAAAAAGTAGATTAAGAGTAAAAAACGAGAGACATAGGGAGAAGAGGATCCCTTAGTTCTCTCGATTTTTTATTATAACTTAATAATCGGTTGTTTGTATTCATTTTGATAAGGCGTTTTATATTTATCGGTAATTACAGAATTGTAAAGGTTGGATGCTAGAATATCTTGAAATAGCATTGCCTTTCCAACGGTACTTATTTGATCTGTGCGGGACGGATTCACAATGATTGGCAGACTGCAACTTACAGAAAGGGTACCAAGGAGAGGCGCACATTCCTTTCGAATGCCTAAAATACGTGCATAATGGTGAATTCCACCTTTGATATATGTTTTCACCTGCTCTTTTTTTATACCGAGCATGATATGAAGCAATGCGCGAGTGATGCGTGTTTGCGTTAATTCTTTTGTTTTTAAACGCTCGCTAAATTGCTTAAAGTTGAAATAATATTCCATTTGATTGCAGATTCTATTTGCAAGTTCTTCTGAAACGTCCATATAACGGATTAAATCTTTTGCGGTTTTGTTCAGAAGTTTATATTTTAAAAGTAAGGAGAAATCATTTTGGTACAGAGGATACGTAATATGATGGTCATCTTTTAGAATTTGCAGACAATCTTTAGGCACTTGCTCCTCTAGTTTATCTAGAATATTATGGAGAGGAGTATTGTCATAGCTGCTATAATTTTCCGAACCGATACTTTCACTGGAATATGCAAGCAGCGAACGGATGGCCGATGCAGAACTATATCCCTTGTGTAAATCCGTATCATGGTAGCCGGCTCCTTTTCGTTCAATTGTATAAGGCTTGATGGAACTACGAAGTCGCTTGAGTGCTTTTAAATACTCTATACCTAGAATATTATTGGGATTTTTAATGATTTCCATGCATTGAGAGGAGGGGAGTGTCTTTTCCAAGGCATGTTGTCTGGCGGATGGGAAAGAAAGTCCCTGTTTTAAGCCGTCTCGTAAGGCGGATTTGTAAGTCTCTGGCTCTGTGCATAAAAATTCTGCAATAGAATCAAGAAGTGAAAGATCGTTACATTCGCTTCCGAAACAAAGACAATCAACAATACCAAGTTGATCGAGAAAAGAAACAGCACCGGTAGCAAATAGTTCTGCACTTCCGGTAGCGTAACAAACGGGTAATTCAAAAACGGCGGAAGCTCCACACTTTAATGCCATTTCACAGCGTAGACGCTTTGGCATGATTGCTGGAGTTCCGCGCTGTACATAATCTCCGCTCATAATCACAATAACAGTATCGGCACCTGTGACTTTCTTTGCTTTTTCAATGTGGTACAGATGACCGTTGTGAAAAGGGTTATATTCTGTAATAAGACCAACAACTTTCATAAAAAACTCCTTCGTATCCATTTTTTATCATTATACAATAAAAAAAGAACATGGTCAAAATAAGAAAAGGCAAAAAAAGAGGATTGTACTAAAAAATACACATAGTAGACCCTTGTATACAATAAGCCTTTGGGGTATAATAAAAAATAAGTGAGAAAAATGAAAGGTGGATTTTCAATCATGGGATTTATTGATGAAATCAAAGCAAGAGCAAAAGCTGATAAGAAAGTCATTGTACTTCCAGAAACAGAAGATGTAAGAACATATCAGGCAGCAGAAGCTGTACTAAGAGACGGTACAGCAGATCTGATTCTCGTTGGAAGCAAAGAGGAAATTGAAAAAAATGGTGCAGGATTTGATCTTACAGGTGCTAAAATCGTTGATCCGGCAACAAATGAGAAGACAGAAAGCTATATTGCAAAATTAGTAGAATTAAGACAGAAAAAAGGAATGACAGAAGAGGCTGCAAAAGAACTTCTTTTATCAAATTACTTATACTACGGAGTTATGATGGTAAAAATGGGAGATGCAGACGGAATGGTTTCAGGAGCATGTCACTCTACTGCCGATACGCTTCGTCCATGTCTTCAGATTCTTAAGACAAAACCAGGCACAAAGCTTGTTTCAGCATTTTTTGTAATGGTAGTTCCAAATTGCGATATGGGTGCAAACGGAACATTTATCTTTGGAGACTCAGGACTTGAGCAGAATCCAGACCCAGAAAAACTTGCAAACATTGCAATCTCTTCTGCGGAGTCATTCCAGACACTTACAGGAGTAGAACCAATTGTAGCAATGCTTTCACACTCTACAAAAGGAAGTGCAAAACATGCAGATGTAGATAAAGTTGTTGAAGCTACAAGAATTGCAAAAGAACTTGCGCCAGATTTAAAATTAGATGGAGAATTACAGTTAGATGCAGCGATTGTACCAGCAGTCGGTGAATCCAAAGCACCAGGAAGTCCAGTGGCAGGACATGCCAATGTACTTGTGTTCCCAGATCTTGATGCAGGAAATATCGGATATAAGCTTGTACAAAGACTTGCTAAAGCAGAAGCTTATGGTCCACTTACACAGGGAATTGCAGCGCCAGTTAACGATTTATCACGTGGATGTAGCGCAGAGGATATCGAAGGTGTTGTTGCAATTACAGCAGTTCAGGCACAGGCTCAGTCAAAATAAACAAGACTATAAATGAACGAAAATCAGGAGGGTGATGAAATGAACGTATTAGTAATTAACTGCGGAAGTTCTTCTTTGAAATTTCAGTTGATCAATGCTGAGACAGAAGATGTTCTTGCAAAAGGAATTTGTGAAAGAATTGGAATCGATGGAAGTCTTACATATCAGCCAGCAGGCGGAGAGAAAGTGAAGACTGCATTAGATATGCCTACTCACACAGAAGCAATCCAGTTCGTAATTGATGCACTTACAGACAAAGAAACAGGTGTTGTTAAGAGTTTGGATGAGATTGGAGCAGTTGGACACCGTATGGTACATGGTGGAGAAAAATTTGCAAATTCAGTTGTCATCACAGATGAAGTGAAAAAAGCTGTAGAAGAGTGTAATGATCTTGCACCACTTCACAACCCAGCAAATCTGATTGGAGTAAATGCATGCCAAAAGTTAATGCCAAACACTCCAATGGTAGGTGTATTTGATACAGCATTTCATCAGACAATGCCAGAAAAAGCGTTCTTATATGGACTTCCATATAGATATTATGAAAAATATAAAGTAAGACGTTACGGTTTCCATGGTACAAGTCACAGTTTTGTATCTAAGAGAGCAGCCGAGTTGATTGGAAAGCCATATGATCAGGCTAAGACAATTGTATGCCATCTTGGAAATGGATCTAGCGTTTGTGCAGTTATGAATGGAAAATCCGTAGATACATCTATGGGGCTTACTCCGTTAGAAGGTCTTACAATGGGAACACGTTCTGGAGATATGGATCCAGCAATCTTTGAGTTTATTGCCAAAAAAGAAAACTTAGATATTGATGGAATCATGGAAGTATTAAATAAAGAATCTGGTGTTTATGGAATTTCCAATGGTCTTTCTAGTGATTTCCGTGATCTTTGTGATGCGGCAGATGAAGGAAATAAATATGCAGAAAATGCATTAGACGTATTTTCCTATAGAGTTGCAAAATACATTGGAGCATATGCAGCTGCTATGAATGGGGTTGATTGTATTGCCTTTACAGCAGGAATTGGCGAGAATGACCACATCGTTCGTGCGAAAGTTTGCAGCTATTTAGGTTATCTTGGAATTGAATTTGATAAAGAATTAAACGATTCTGTAAGAGGAAAAGAAGTAACACTTTCTCTTCCAGGTTCAAAAGTTACAGTCATGATCATTCCTACAAATGAAGAACTTGCGATTGCAAGAGAAACAGTTGCACTTGTGAAATAAATTCTATGGAAGATTAAAGACGAGTGGGCGGACAATGCGTCGCCCATTTGTTTTTGTGTAAGCTAAATAACAAGTTATAGAAAATATTTCAAATAATTATTGACAAACTATTTTTACATGATATAATAATTTAGGTATGAATAGGAGTGTTATTGATGTTAATTAACCTATCAGACGTTTTGACAGAACAGCACAGACCAGTTGAAGAGAATGTGTGCTTGGAGATGGAGAAGATTGATTTAAGATCTGGTTCCTATCCAATTAGAAGAAAAGATCCAATTCACATCCTTGTTACCCACATTCAGGGAAAGGAACTTGAAATTCATGGTAAGGGTGAAATTGCAGTTGCAGTTCCATGTGACCGTTGTCTTCAAGAAGTGGAACAGATTTTAACTTTTGATTTTACAAAGCATGTTGATCTTGGAATATCAGATGCAGATCTGCCAGAAGGAATAGATGAATCCGATTATATAGAGGGATATCATCTTGATGTGGACAAATTGCTCTTTCATGAGATATTGATAGGATGGCCGACGAAGGTTCTATGCAGGGAAGACTGTAAAGGCATTTGTAACGTTTGTGGTCAGAACCTAAACGAGGGTACCTGTAACTGTGAAGATACAGGGCTTGACCCAAGAATGTCAGTTGTCCGTGATTTGTTTAAGAATTTTAAGGAGGTGTAATCAATGTCTATCTGTCCAAAAAATAAATCTTCTAAAGCTAGAAGAGATAAAAGAAGAGCTAACTGGAAGATGAGTGCTCCAAACCTTGTGAAATGTAGCAAGTGTGGAGAACTTATGATGCCTCACAGAGTGTGCAAGGCTTGTGGTTCTTATAACAAGAAAGAAATCGTTTCAGTTGATTAATTGGAACAAGAGATGGCTTTCCGGGAGACCGGAAAGCCTTTTTTCATTTAAGAAATAATCCATTCAGTAGGAGGGATGAAAAAAATTTTCCCCTCTATCCTATTTTTGGTTGATTTTCTCATTGATGTTTAGTAAAATTAATGCAGTAGTGTTAGGAGGAAGAAAAATGTCTGATATTACAAAAGTTGCTTTAGATGCCATGGGTGGAGATCATGCACCATACGAGATTGTAAAAGGCGCAGTGGAAGCGGTAAATGCTACTGAGGATATCCAGATTCTGCTCACTGGAAAAGAAGAGATTCTAGTTGAAACATTATCAAAATTTAAATACCCAAAGGAGAGAATTCAGATTGTAAACGCTAGCGAAGTAATCGAGACAGCGGAACCGCCAGTTATGGCGATTCGTAGAAAAAAGGATTCTTCCATTTCTGTTGCTATGAATCTCGTGAAAAGAGGAGAAGCCGATGCTTTTATTTCAGCAGGTAGTTCCGGTGCAGTTTTAGTTGGAGGACAAGTGCTTGTAGGTAGGATTAAAGGAGTAGAAAGGCCACCGCTTGCGCCACTTATCCCTACAGCAAAGGGTGTTTCACTTTTGATTGATTGTGGAGCAAATGTAGATGCAAGATCCTCTCATCTTGTACAGTTTGCAAAGATGGGTTCTGTTTACATGGAACACGTAATAGGGAAAAAGAATCCTACAGTTGGTATTGTTAACATAGGTGCAGAGGAAGAGAAAGGAAATGCGTTGGTAAAAGAAACATTTCCACTTTTGAAAGCATGCAAAGATATCAATTTTATTGGAAGCATTGAAGCCAGAGACATTCCGGCAGGAGTGGCAGATGTGGTTGTGTGTGAGGCGTTTGTAGGAAATGTTATTTTAAAATTATATGAAGGTGTAGGAAGTACTCTTATTAAAAAGATAAAGTCGAGTCTTATGGCGTCTTTTCGTAGTAAAATCGGTGCATTATTGGTAAAACCGACATTAAAAGCAACCTTAAAAGATTTTGATGCTACAGAATATGGTGGCGCACCGCTATTAGGATTAAATGGACTGGTAGTGAAAACACATGGAAATGCTACAGCAAAAGAAGTATATAATTCCATACTCCAGTGTAGAACATTTAAGGAACAGCGAATAAACGAGAAGATAAGGGACATTCTTTCTGCAACAGAGCAGGAAACAAAAGAATAAGGTTTTTAAGGAAGGGAATTATTATGGAATTTGAAAAAATAAAAAATATTATAGCAGATGTATTGAATGTATCACCATCAAGTATTACGACAGAGACAACATTTGTAGATGATTTATGTGCAGACTCTCTGGACATTTTTCAAATTATTATGGGAATCGAAGAAGAGTTCGATATTGAAATCGACAATGAAGAGGCTGAAAAAATTGTTACAGTTGGAGATGCCATTGAGCAGATTAAAAAGGCTGTAGAATAAAGAAAAGATGAACGAAAAAGCCCGATTATTTTGGGCTTTTTCATTTTATCTAATGCAAAGTTTAAATTAGATGATTGGGAGGGCATTATGGAAGAACGATTAAAAGAGCTTGAAAAAAGAATAGGGTATACATTTAATGATTTTGAATTGCTCCGAAATGCAATGATGCATAGTTCCTATACAAACGAAAAACATTTGGAAAAAAATCAGTGTAATGAACGACTGGAATTTTTAGGAGATGCGGTACTTGAACTTGTATCAAGTGAGTTTCTGTTTTTGAATTTTCCAAAAGTATCCGAAGGGGAATTGACAAAAACAAGGGCAAGCATGGTATGTGAGCCGGCATTGGCGTTTTGTGCACGTGATATAGAATTAGGGTCTTATTTATTACTCGGAAAAGGAGAAGAAGCTACAGGCGGAAGACAAAGAGAATCGATCACATCAGATGCTATGGAAGCGCTAATCGGGGCAATTTATCTGGACGGTGGTTTTACTAATGCAAAAGAGTTTATTCATCGATTTATATTGACGGATTTGGAAAATAAAAAACTCTTTTTTGATAGCAAGACTATTTTGCAGGAGATGGTACAAGCGCAAATGACAGAAACAATCTCATATCAACTTATAAAAGAAGAAGGTCCTGATCATAATAAAGCATTTTATGTAGAGGTCTTGCTAGGGGAAAGGTCGTATGGGGTTGGAAAAGGACGAACAAAAAAAGCTGCTGAGCAGCAGGCAGCATATCAAGCAATCCTCCGATTAAAGAAAATGAAATAAAGTAGGTGACATATGTATTTAAAAAGTATTGAAGTACAAGGATTTAAGTCATTTGCTAATAAAATAAAATTTGAATTTCATAACGGAATTACAGGAATTGTAGGTCCAAATGGAAGTGGAAAAAGTAATGTAGCAGATGCAGTAAGATGGGTTTTAGGGGAGCAACGTGTAAAACAGTTACGTGGAGGATCCATGCAGGATGTTATTTTTTCTGGAACAGAGAATCGAAAACCTTTAAGTTATGCATCGGTAGCGATTACACTAGATAATGCGGATCACAAATTGCCGGTCGACTATGAGGAAGTAACGGTTACAAGAAAATTGTATCGTTCCGGTGAAAGTGAATATTTAATTAATGGTAGTTCATGTAGGCTGAAAGATATCAATGAGATGTTTTATGATACCGGAATTGGTAAGGAAGGATATTCTATCATTGGGCAAGGCCAGATTGATCAAATATTAAGTGGAAAACCAGAAGAAAGAAGAGAACTATTTGATGAAGCAGCTGGAATTGTAAAGTTTAAACGTCGAAAAAGTTTTTCTTTGAAAAAACTAGAAGATGAGCGTCAGAATTTAACCCGTGTAAATGACATTTTGACAGAACTTGAAAAGCAAATGGGACCTTTACAAAAGCAATCCGAGGTAGCAAAAGAATATCTTAGGAAGAAAGAAGAATTAAAAACCTATGATATTAATATGTTTCTTTTGGAAGAAGAAAGAATAAAAGAGCAGATTCATGACCTAGAAAAAAAGATTGAAAATGCACAGGAAGAATTGACACAGGCAGATTGCAATTATGTAGAGACAAAAGGATCCTACGAAGCAATTGAAATGGAAGTAGAGCGTATTGAGGAATCTGTAGAAAAAGCAAAAAATCAGTTAAACGAGACGGCGCTTTTAAAACAGCAGCTAGAAGGAAAAATTAATGTTTTGCAGGAACAGATTCATTCCATTCAGATGAATGATGCTCATTATGGAAAACGGCTTGAAGTAATAGAACATGAAATTAGAGAACGAAAAGTAAAGCAGGAAGAATTACAAAAAGAAGAGAATTCTTTAAAAGACCGACTCAAAGAAACTTTCAGAGCAGATGAAGAGGCAAAACAAGGATTAATTGACATCCAAAGTAAGGTGGCACAGCAAACGGAAGAAATCGAACAGTGCAAACAAGAAATTATGGAACTTTTAGGAAATCGTGCATCCACGAAAGCAAAGATCCAACATTTTGATACGACGCGGGGTCAACTTTCTACTAGACGATCAGAATTGTCACAGAGAATCATTATCCTATCATCTGAGGCGGAACGAGACAACAAAGTTGTTTTGGAATATGAAGCGAATTTAAAAAATATATCAAAAGATATTTCACAGGATAACGAGAGCATAAGGGAAAATGAACAGCAGATCCAATCCCTTCAAGAGGAACTTGCCAAAAAGCAAGAACAGTTTCGTGTGGGACAGACGGCATATCATAGAGAATCATCGCGTTTGGAGTCCTTAAAAAACATTACAGAACGTTACGATGGATATGGAAACAGTATCCGAAAGGTAATGGCAAACAAAAAGAAAGAAAAAGGACTCATAGGAGTTGTAGCGGATATTATTAAGGTAGAAAAAGAATATGAAATTGCGGTAGAGACAGCATTGGGTGGAAACATTCAGAATATTATTACAGAGAATGAAGATACAGCGAAAAGAATGATTGCTTACTTGAAGCAAAATAAATTTGGAAGAGCTACGTTTCTCCCATTAACAAGTATGCACGCGAGTGGAATGTTTCGACAAGAAGATGTTTTAAAAGAACCAGGTGTAATTGGCCTTGCACATACATTGGTTCATGTGGAAAATCGTTTCAAAGAATTAATGAACCAATTATTGGGAAGAACAATCGTTGTAGATCAGATTGATCATGGAATCCTTTTAGCTAAGAAATACAGACAATCCTTAAGAATTGTTACGTTAGAGGGAGAATTAATTAATCCCGGTGGATCTATGACAGGAGGGGCGTTTAAAAATTCCAGCAATCTTTTAAGTAGAAGAAGAGAAATTGAAGAATTAGAAAAAACAGTTGAGTTGTTGAAAATAGATATGGATGCTTGTGAACAGGAAATTAACAAGATAAAAACAGCACGTGCAACATGTTACACTGTAATTGATGAGATTCAACAGAAATTAAGAAAAGCGTCTGTTGTAGAAAACACGGTTCGCATGAAGTTGGAACAACTTCAATTGAAAATAAGAGAAACAAAGCATCGTTACGATAAATATGTGGGTGAGCAAGCTCAAATCAATAAGCAGATGAAAGAAATCAAAGACAATGAAGATTCCATTCAGCTTGAATTAGAGATGTCACAAAATCTTGAAAAAGAGTTAAATCAAAAAATTGAACATCTTTCCCTTTCACTGGAAGAGTATAAGGATAAAGAAACCGATCAGTTAAAACGTACAGAAACCGTACACCTTTCCTATGCTTCTTTAGAACAACAAGATTTATTTGTGAAAGAAAATATAAATCGTATTGTTGAAGAGATGAACAAGTTTCATGCAGAACTTATGCAAATAAACGAGAATAAAGGAAATACGGCAATCGAAATTAATGAAAAAAAAGAAGAAATAAAAACACTTCAAGATACAATCAGTGATTCAGCCAGTTTATTTACAGATATTGAAGAAGAGATTCAAAGTCAAACAGAAAAACGAGAGGCATTAAATAAAAAACAGAAAGATTTTCTACACAAACGTGAAGAACTTTCCAAACATATGTCGGAACTGGATAAAGAAATTTTCCGTTTAACAAGTAAAAAAGAGACTTATGAGGAAGCTTCAGAAAAACAAATAAATTATATGTGGGATGAATATGAAATCACCTATAATTATGCAATGGAACTTCGGGATGAGAAGCTTACTGATCTTGCATTTATGAAACTTCAAATTCAGGAATTAAAGAATCAGATTAAAAAACTTGGAAATGTAAACGTAAATGCCATTGAAGATTTTAAAAATGTTTCAGAACGATATGAATTCTTGAAAGTACAACACGATGATCTTGTGGAATCAGAAGAAGCTTTGCTTAAAATCATCGATGAATTAGATACAGCTATGCGAAAGCAATTTAAAGAACAATTTGCACGGATAGCCAAAGAATTTGACCATGTATTTAAACAGTTATTTGGTGGGGGAAAAGGAACGTTAGAGCTAATTGATGGAGAAGATATTCTCGAAGCCGGAATTCGTATTATTGCGCAACCGCCAGGAAAAAAACTGCAAAATATGATGCAACTTTCAGGGGGAGAAAAAGCGCTTACAGCGATTTCCTTATTATTTGCTATTCAAAATCTGAAACCGTCCCCATTTTGTTTGCTAGATGAGATCGAAGCAGCACTTGATGATAGCAATGTTACTCGTTATGCGAAATACTTGCATAAACTTACAAAACATACCCAGTTTATCGTAATTACACATAGAAGAGGAACAATGACAGCAGCGGACAGGCTTTATGGAATTACCATGCAAGAAAAAGGGGTGTCCACACTTGTTTCTGTCGATCTTTTGGAAGATAAGCTAGAGCAATAAGAAAGGAAATAAAAAAGATGGAAGAAAAAAAAGGATTTTTTAAACGATTAGTTTCTGGACTGGCCAAAACAAGAGATAATGTGGTACTAGGCATGGACAATATTTTTCGTGGATTTTCCAATATAGATGAAGAATTTTACGAAGAGTTAGAAGAAACACTTATCATGGGAGATTTAGGGGTAAACACGACCATGAATATTATTGAAGATCTGAAGAAAAAAGTAAAAGAAAATCATATTAAAGAGCCAGTGCAGTGTAGAGAATTTTTAATTGACAGCATCAAAGAACAGATGGATGTAGGGGATACTGCATATGAGTTTGAACACAAAACCTCAGTAGTGTTTGTGATTGGAGTAAATGGGGTAGGCAAGACTACAACCATTGGAAAATTAGCAGGAAAATTCCATGATGAGCATAAAAAAGTGATCCTCGCGGCAGCAGATACCTTCCGTGCAGCAGCAGGGGAACAACTCAAAGAATGGGCATCAAGGGCACAGTGTGATATGATTGGTGGTCAGGAAGGATCAGATCCTGCAGCAGTCATTTATGATGCTGTGGCTGCTGCAAAAGCAAGAAAAGCAGATATTCTTCTTTGTGATACGGCAGGAAGACTTCATAATAAGAAAAATCTAATGGAAGAGTTGAAGAAGATAAATCGTGTGATCGATCGAGAATACCCGGAAGCCCATAAAGAAACTCTTGTAGTTTTGGATGCCACAACAGGACAGAATGCACTTACACAGGCAAAAGAGTTTAACGAAGTTTCTGATATAACAGGTGTTATTCTTACAAAAATGGATGGTACAGCCAAAGGTGGTATTGCAGTGGCAATTCAGGCAGAACTTGGGATACCAGTAAAATATATTGGAGTAGGAGAAAAAATAGAGGATCTTCAGAAATTTGATTCGGATGAGTTTGTAAATGCACTGTTTTATACAGAATAAAAAGATGGGGAAATTTTCCCAACGTTCATTTATCTTCATGACCTTGGAGTTTGATATAGCTTTCTATGTTCTAGGATATCTGGGATTATAACTCGAAAAAAGAGAGGAATACGCAATTGATTATGTGTGTGAACTTTTGGAAATGTACAAGTCTGGAACAGGATTGGAGGAATCTACGTTTGTCTATGGCTCTGGACACAGAAAAAGCATACATCAAAGACAATATCAGGAATTACAAGGGTATTATAAACGATTAAAAACATATGCCCAACATATAGAAATTTCAGGCTGCAGTATGTGATGAATACGTAGTAGTGATTGATGTAAAACCGTATGTAAGTGACAGGGAATGTTTTGTACCTTTAATGGAAAAGTTTCACAAAAGCTATGGGCATGATCCGAAGTACCCTGTGGCAGATGTAGGATATGGATCTATCATAATAAAAAACAGCGAAAACAATTGGCTGCATAAAAACAAAAAGATATCCACATATCTTTATTGAGTGCACCATTTTTTAGAAAGAAATTCACATTTTAGGAGAAATATTTACTTAGGAAAGACACAGAGACCAACTTTCGGCATTCGCCGATGTTGGTCTCTGTTAGTTAGGAGTTTTTTACAGTCCCTTTTGGCTTAAAGATTTTCGTTTCTTTTTTTCTCAAGAAGAGCGTGAATCTTGTCGGTTGGATTTAATACTTCTCCAATTGTCGTATCGTGATTAAGAGAATCAATAATAAGGGCAAGAAACTTACTCATATCAGCTGTAACAAAATAAGGTCTGTCAAATGCTTCTTCCGGAAGATAAGTAAGATTTGTTGTGATCACACGATCGATAAATCCATTTTCGTAATACTCATCAAATTTTTCAAAACCTTCGGTAAAAAGACCAAATGTTGTGCAGACAAACACACGTTGGGCGCCTCTTTCTTTGATTTGTTTTGCAACGTCAAGCATACTTTCACCGGATGCAATCATATCATCTACAATGATCACATCTTTTCCGTTTACGTCGTCACCAAGGAATTCGTGGGCAACGATTGGATTCTTTCCATTTACAATTTTGGAATAATCACGGCGTTTATAGAACATACCCATATCAACACCAAGGATATTAGAAAAGTAAACCGCACGATGCATCGCACCTTCGTCTGGACTTATGATCATAAGATGATCTTTATCCACGTTTAGATCCGGTACAGAGCGGAATAAAGCTTTCATAAACTGATAAGGTGGGTTAAAGCTGTCAAATCCACTAAGAGGGATGGCATTTTGCACCCTAGGATCGTGAGCATCAAAAGTGATAATATTTGTAACCCCCATAGCTGTCAGTTCTTCCAGCGCCATAGCACAGTCTAGAGATTCTCGCTTGGAACGTTTATGCTGACGGCTTTCATACAGGAAAGGCATGATGACATTTATACGACGAGCCTTACCAGTAGCAGCAGAAATGATACGCTTTAAATCTTGAAAGTGATCATCTGGAGACATGTGATTTTCATATCCATTTACGGTGTATGTAAGGCTGTGATTACATACGTCTGTCATAATAAATAAGTCTGTACCACGAATGGATTCTGCAAGCGCACCTTTTGCTTCTCCAGAACCAAATCTTGGACAAGTATAATCTACAAGATAATTATTAGACTTGTAGTTGGAGTACAAAGCAGAAACATCGGCTTCGCTGACAGTATCTTTGCGAAATGATACAATGTATTCATTTACTTTTCTTCCCAGATCAGCACAACTTTTCATAGCAACAATCTTTAGTGGTGCAGTAGGAAGTGTTTTTTCTAATCTTTCGATATTTGGCATGATATTCTCCTATGTTTTGATATAATAATTAGAATCTTAACCCAATTCTATAATGGTTATATCATTTTTTGACTATAAATTCAAGGTTCCCTTGCGTAAATAGTAAATTATGATTATAATAACTTAGAAGATTAAGAAATTAAGAAGATCATGATAGAAAGGTAGTTAATAAAGTATGAGTAAACCAGTGGTAGCGATAGTGGGAAGACCGAATGTTGGAAAATCCACTTTATTTAATGTTCTTGCCGGAGAGATGATTTCCATCGTAAAGGATACACCAGGTGTGACAAGAGACAGAATCTATGCCGATGTGAGCTGGCTTGATAAAGAGTTTACAATGATTGATACAGGGGGAATTGAGCCGGAAAGCAAAGATATTATCTTATCACAGATGCGTGAACAAGCACAGATTGCCATTGATACGGCAGATGTGATCATTTTTATTACAGATGTGCGTCAAGGTCTTGTAGATGCCGATTCCAAAGTGGCAGATATGCTTCGAAGATCAGGAAAACCAGTTGTGCTCGCGGTAAATAAAGTAGACAGCTTTGAAAAATTTATGCCCGATGTGTATGAATTCTATAATCTTGGAATTGGGGATCCTGTTCCGGTTTCAGCAGCTTCAAGATTGGGACTTGGAGATCTTCTTGATGAAGTGATTGCGTATTTCCCAGAAGGAATAGGGGAAGCAGAGGAAGATGAAAGACCAAGAATTGCCATTGTAGGAAAGCCAAATGTAGGAAAATCATCCATTATAAACAAGTTGCTAGGTGAGAATCGTGTCATTGTATCCAATGTTGCAGGTACAACAAGAGATGCCATTGATACAGAGATTGTTCATAACAAGAAAGAATATGTATTTATTGATACAGCAGGATTACGAAGAAAAAATAAGATTAAAGAAGAATTAGAGCGCTATAGTATCATTCGTACAGTTACTGCCGTGGAACGAGCCGATGTAGTGTTGATGGTGATTGATGCAGTAGAGGGAATCACCGAGCAGGATGCGAAGATCGCAGGGATTGCACATGAAAGAGGAAAAGGGATCATTATTGTTGTAAATAAGTGGGATGCCATTGAAAAAAATGATAAAACCACAAGAGAGTATGAAGGGAAGATCCGTCAGGTGCTTTCTTATCTTCCATATGCGGAGATTATGTATGTATCTGCAAAAACAGGACAAAGACTTCCAAAACTTTATGATATGATTGATATGGTGATTGAAAATCAGACACTTCGTATTTCAACCGGTGTCTTAAATGAGATTATGACAGAAGCAGTTGCCATGCAGCAACCACCATCTGATAAAGGAAAGAGATTGAAGCTTTACTATATCACTCAGGTTTCTGTCAAACCACCTACTTTTATTATTTTTGTAAATGATAAGGCGCTTATGCATTTTTCTTATACAAGATATTTAGAAAATAAGATTCGTGAAGCATTTGGGTTCAGAGGAACTTCTCTTAGATTTATCATAAGAGAGAGAAAGGAAAAGGACCAATAGTATGGAAAGACTGATCAGCCTTTTGATTGGATATGTATGTGGACTTCTTCAAACAGGAATAATTGTTGGAAAGATGAATCACGTGGATATTAAGCAGGAAGGTAGTGGAAATGCTGGATCTACGAATGCAGTGAGAGTATTGGGGTGGAAAGCGGGAGCCTTGACCTTTGTAGGGGATGTTCTAAAGTGTGTGGTTGCAATCGTAATTGTGCGAGGCCTCTATAAAGAGAGCTCCATGGTTCCCCTTTTGGCAATGTACGCAGGACTAGGGGCTACATTGGGGCATAATTTTCCGTTCTATCTGCATTTTAAAGGTGGAAAAGGAATTGCAGTTCTCGGTGGACTTGTGGTGTCTACTGGTTTTGCACTGGTTCCCATACCATTGTCCGCATTTTTAATTGCAGCTATTTTTACACGTTATGTATCCGTCGGCTCTCTTTTGGCATCTACCACCTTCTTTCTTGAAGTGGTTGCATTTGGGCAGCTGGGATATTTTAAAATGGAAGCCGCATTTTTGTATGAGCTATATGTGCTTGTTTTTATTCTTATGGTCCTTGCTTGGTATCGCCATAAGACAAATATTAAACGATTGTTATCTGGCACGGAGATGCCATTTAGATCAGATAAAAAATAAAACCGATAAAAATTATTTTCGGGATTTTATGAAGAGGAGAGGTTAAATATGGCAGATATTGGAGTATTAGGTGCAGGAAGCTGGGGAACAGCTCTTTCAGTTCTCCTTAATGAAAATGGACATCAGGTTACGGTTTGGTCGATTGATCCAGAAGAAGTTTGTATGCTTACAAAAGAAAGAGAACATAAGACAAAACTTCCAGGAGTGAAGATTCCAGAAGACATGGTATTTACAACAACAATGGAAGAGGCAATTGTGGGAAAAGATTTCCTTGTTCTTGCAGTTCCATCCCCATTTACAAGAGCAACGGCAAAGAAAATGAGCTCCTATGTAAAAGAAGGTCAGATTATTGTGGATGTAGCAAAAGGAATTGAAGATTCTACTTTAATGACATTGTCGATGCAGATCGAAGAAGAAATTCCACAGGCAGATGTTGCCGTGCTTTCAGGACCAAGCCATGCAGAGGAAGTGGGAAGAAAACTTCCAACTAGTTGTGTCGTTGGTGCAAAAACAAGAAAAACAGCAGAATATTTACAAGAGATGTTTACCAATGAAGTATTTCGCGTTTATACAAGTCCGGATATTTTGGGAATTGAACTTGGGGGCTCTTTGAAAAATGTCATAGCTTTGGCGGCAGGTATGGCAGACGGACTTGGTTATGGGGATAATACAAAAGCGGCGCTTATTACAAGAGGAATTGCAGAGATTTCACGTCTTGGCGTAAAGATGGGGGGAAAAGCAGAATCTTTTTCAGGGTTAACAGGCATGGGAGATTTGATTGTAACCTGTGCCAGCGTACACAGCCGTAATAGAAAAGCAGGATACCTTATGGGACAGGGAAAAAGCATGCAAGAAGCGATGGATGAAGTAAAGATGGTCGTAGAAGGTGTTTATTCTGCAAAGGCTGCAGCAAAACTTGCGAAAAAGTATAATGTGTCTATGCCAATCGTAGAACAGATCAATCAAATTCTTTTTGAAGGGAAAGATCCAAAGATTGCTGTAGAAGAATTGATGCTTCGCTCTAAAAAAAGTGAACATGCATCTCTACCATGGCCGGAAGAGAACAAATAGTCATAACCTCCTTGATTTGTGCATACATTTGTATCACAGAACAAGGGGGTATTTTTATGGATTCATTTCAGTTATACAAAGATATGAAAGCAAGAACAAATGGAGAAATTTATATTGGAGTAGTAGGTCCTGTTCGGACAGGCAAGTCAACGTTTATTAAACGATTTATGGATGTGATGGTTCTTCCATATATGACAGATAACCCTGCAAAAGCTCGTACAAAAGATGAAATGCCACAATCAGCATCTGGAACGACCATTATGACAACAGAACCTAAATTTGTTCCCAAAGATGCAGCAAGGGTAATGCTCAATGATGAGGTAGATGTAAAAATAAGATTAATTGATTGCGTTGGTTACATGGTAAAAGGGGCCACAGGCCACTTGGAGCAAGAGACAGAAAGACAGGTAAAAACTCCATGGTTTGATACGGAAATCCCATTTACAAAAGCGGCAGAAATGGGAACAGAAAAGGTGATCCATGACCATTCTACGATTGGGATTGTAGTTACAACAGACGGTAGTATCGGAGAACTTCCTCGAGAAAATTATATCCCAGCCGAGGAGAAAACGATTCAGGAACTTCAATCCATTGGAAAACCCTTTCTCGTAATCTTAAATACTAAAAAACCATTCAGTGAAGAAGTAAAACGATTAAAAGATGAGATGGAAGAAACCTATAAAGTTAGTGTTTTGCCTGTAAACTGTGAGCAATTGAAAGAAGAAGATATACACAAAATGATGAAACAGATTTTATATGAGTTTCCGATTACAGAAGTGGAATTTTATATTCCTAAGTGGGTAGAAATGTTGCCGGTAGATCATAAAATTAAACAGGAACTTTTAAAAAATGTAAAGACAGTGATGGATCGTTTTAGTGATATACGAAGCGCAGCAAGTGATTTAGGAGAATATGATGGAATCTACATAAATAAAATGCATGTAGATAAAATAGAAATGGATACAGGAAAAATAATAGTAGGCGTTAGTTTTGCGGAACAATACTACTATGAAGTGTTAAGTGAACTGACAGGAACACAGATCAAAGGAGAGTACGAATTAATCTCAGCGATGAAAGAACTTGCTGTTATAAAAAAAGAGTATAGTCAGATTAAAGATGCGTTTACGGATGTAAAAATGAAAGGATATGGTGTGGTCAGTCCTTCCAAAGAAGAAATTTTCCTAGAAGAACCTCAGATTATAAAACAAGGAAGCAAATATGGTGTAAAGATCCATTCTGAAGCACCATCGATTCATATGATAAAAGCAAACATTGAAACAGATATTGCACCAATTGTAGGAAGTGAAAAACAAGCTCAGGATCTTGTGGAATACATCAAAGGAGAAGGAGAGAAGAAAGGAGGAATTTGGGATACAAATATATTTGGGAAGTCCATCGAAGAACTTGTGATTGATGGAATTAAAAATAAAATCATGATGATCAATGATGAAAGTCAGGTAAAACTTCAAGATACGATGCAAAAAATTGTAAATGATAGTAACGGAGGAATTGTATGTATTATCATTTAGAAAAGGGGCTGTCGGTTAATAGATAGACATAAATAAGGAAGGAAGCGACTAAAGTAAGGCGCTTCCTTCCTTATTTGTCCTTAAAAAAGAAAAAAGAGGGCTATCGTTAGCCATCTTTTCTCCGTTACATGTTATAATGTAACTATACAACATATTTTTCTGTTAAAATCGTTCCAGAGCAGAAACAATTGCTTGCAGTAAATGAGGCGTTTATTCAAAAAGATTATTTCCTAAACTTGGAGAATTATGTACTGGATAAGGAGGCATTAGTGTGAAAGAATGTATGTTAAGCCAAAATCGTGGAATGGATACAAAAAACAGGCTCACAAAGTGAACCGATTTTAAGAGTATTCCCATCTAAGCAGAGAGGCGCACATGCACATCAATAAACAAACGGGTGGGTGCATCTGACACTGATGCGAGGATGCCTTAATACTTAAGTCGCCAACTAAAAGGCGGCGGAATGGAGATTAAAATGAAAAAGATAATAAAAATTTTAAAGGCCATTATTTTTTTAGTAGTATTTGTATTTTTGATACTTTTTATTATTGGAATTTTTTCAAGGGGTTGTAGGGAAAAAAAACAAGATAGGATTTACACATATAAACCGGAACAAACAAAAGAATATGTTCCACTAGATATTGTAAATCCAATGGGGACAAAAGTAGATGAAGAAAGCATCCCTGATGAGGAATATTCTGATACATTGGAACAGGCAATGAAGAATCCTAATATTGATATTCCACCTGAAGATGATTACATGCGAAATATAGATGAAATTATAAAGGAATTCAAAAGCGAAGAATATATTGCTATCTATTTTATATCAGAAAAAGGAGAAACGGAAGCAGCAACAACATTTGCTAAATTTAAAATCAAGGAAATCGAAGGAAAACAAAAATATGTTTTTTTAACAAAAGTATCCGATAAAGTTACAAAAGATACAAAATACGGATTAAAGACAAGTAGAGGTATTAAGCTTCAACTTACCCTGAGCGATGCATTACAAGATTTAAATGTAAATCCCAAGAATACAAGATTTGTATATGGTGTGGTGCCAGATGATAATATATATAGTTTGAAAATAGAAGAACAACCACCTGATGAAATTGTACATTTTGAATCATTGGGACAAGATTTTTATTTGTGGTATTATTTAAATCTTACTAGTGATCATTCAGGAGATACATTATCTTATGAAATAAGGGAATAGAAAATTTTTGTAAGCATATAGTTTTTTTCAAGATTCATCTATACCCCAAAATTAATTTGTGCGAAAATATTGAGAAGACGCCATACGAAAGGAGAAACCTTGAACTTAAAAAAGGGGGAAATGAAAGCTCCTCCGAGAAAGAAAGAGATGTCAAAAATAAGTGAAAACCGTACTATCAAGCAGGAAAATAAAGAACGGGAGGCGATTGATTATCAAACACCGACACTTCCTATCATATGGTGTGAAAAATAAGTTGAAATGGAAAAATGGACTATTTATTAAAAAAGTGTAAAAAAAGTTAACGATCAATTGCAGGAGTTGGGGATAAGTGCGAATAAAGAGTTTACGGAAATTATTACTGCAATTTTATTTCCCAAAATGATTTATGCATTTTTTGAAAAAGATGCTCTTGTAATGCAAATTTTTATTTCTGAAACAAAAAAGGTTAAATTTATAAATATTAATAATGAAGCACATGAGATTTTAGAAATTATGGACGAAGAGATTGTATTAGAAGAATATATTGGCTTCAGTAAAAACATATTTTAAAGAGGAAAGGGGGGACAAACCTCTTATCACTATAACGCCCTGAACCAGTTGTAAGCGAAAGACGGGGGGAAATCTAACAGTTTTGTAAGGTTAAAATAAAGGATAGAAATCTATAGACAAGACGATTATAATAACGTTGAGGAGCTGAGTTTATGGAACATATTAGAATTTTAATTATAGAAGACGATTTATCCTTAGCAATGGAATTAAAAGCGTACTTAATGAAATGGGGCTATCAGATTTCAGGGATTCGAGATTTTTCAAATGTGTGGGGAGAGTGTATGGAGATTCGTCCGGATTTAGTTTTAATGGACATTCATTTACCATTTTACGATGGATTTTATTGGTGTGCTAAGATTCGAGAATGTTCAAAGGTGCCAATGATCTTCATTAGTAGTAGTAATTCAGATCAAGATAAAATTATGGCTATTGCACAAGGGGGAGATGATTTTATTGAAAAACCATTCAATTTATCCTTACTAAAAGCAAAAATATTAGCTATTCTCCGCAGGACATATCAATATAAAGTTACCCAAAAGCAGTTTATTCAAGAAAAGATTTATTATGATGTTTCTGGAGGCTGTATTTATCATAATCAACAGAAAATAGAACTGACAAAATCAGAAAATACCATTGTGCAAATGTTGTTGGAACAACAAGGAAATATTGTTTCTAGAAATGCATTGATGGATGAATTGTGGAATACAGATGAATTTATTTCAGACAATACACTTACGGTTTTGATTTCAAGATTAAGAAACAAATTCAAAAAATATACAGGGGATGAGATTATTTATACCAAAAAAGGACAAGGGTATTATATCAAATGAAATATATAAAAAAACACTTTAAATTTCTATTATGTATAGTCTTAATTTTACTAGCATTTAATTTATATTTTATATTCTTGCTAACAAATATTAAGTTACAATTGTTATTGTATCTAGATCTTTTATTAGTTGTTTGTATTGGATTGTTTCTTGGAATTGATCTCTTTTGTTTTCATAAAAAAGAAAGAGAAAAGGAAGCATGTCTACAAAGCCATGATTATATTTTTTATCAATTTGAAGATCTGGAAGAGAAAGAAATTATAGAACATGATTTTCAGATTTTTCAAGATCGTATCAATGAACAAATCGCAATCAATCAAGATCAGCAAGATTTTATTACAAAATGGTGTCATGAAATTAAAATTCCATTGGCAACAGCATTTCTTGTGAGCGAAAAAATAACAGAAGCAGATGCAAAAGAGCAGTTGAAGGAGCAACTTGAAAAAATAAAACAATATTTAAATGCCGTTTTGGTCAGCTGTAAGGTGTCAGGAACCTTTGATGATCTTCAAGTGAAAAAAATTAAATTAGGGGAGTGTGTAAATACCTCTATTAGAAATAATCGATATTTTTTAATCAAACACCAAGTGGAATTACAATTGGAAGTGATGGATGAATCTGTGTATAGTGATTCCCAGTGGATGGTCTATATTATTGACCAATTGCTAGCCAATGCAATGAAGTATAGGAAGGAAAAGCCCAAAATTCATATATGGAGTGAAGAAACTCCAAAAGAAGTGAAATTATATATCAAGGATGATGGAGAAGGAATTAAGGCACAAGATTTGCCACGAATATTTGAAAGAGGTTATGTTGGAAGCAATCACCATAATGGAAAATACAAGTCTACCGGGATGGGGCTTTATATGGTCAATTTGATGATCCAAAAACTGGGGCATGAAATAACAGTATCAAGCGAAGAACAAAAATATACATGTTTTTGTATTTCTTTTCGGAACATAGAAAATTACTTTAATCTCTAATGTTGCATTTCCGTAACATTAGAGATTCTTTTTGTAAGGTAAGTGCAAGGATTTCGAGAAGAAAAAAGGCTATAATCATGTTTGTAAGGAGGAAATACTAATGAGTGAACAAACAATTTTAGAAGTGAAAAATCTTTTTAAGAACTATGGATCAAAAGGGTTTCAAACAAATGTATTAAAAGGTCTTAATTTTTCCATTCATAAACATGATTTTATTGCCGTTATGGGACCTTCAGGATCTGGGAAAACAACATTATTGAATATTTTGTCGACCATCGATAAACCGACCCAAGGAGCTATTTTTTTAGATGGAAAGGATCTGACAAAATTAAAAAACAAGGAATTGTCAAAAATTCGTAAAGACAAAATAGGATTTATCTTTCAAGATTATAATTTGTTGGATACGATGACTTTACAAGATAACATCGCATTACCGTTATCTCTAAATGGCATATCTAGTGAAGAGTGCATTAAAAAAGTCGATCAATTAGCTCAGGTGTTTGGATTAAAGGAGCATCTGAAAAAATACCCTTATCAGTTATCAGGGGGACAAAAGCAAAGAGGGGCAACTTGTCGTGCACTGATTACAAAACCAGAAATAATTTTTGCCGATGAACCAACGGGAGCATTAGATTCAAAGTCTAGTCATGATTTGTTAGAATGTTTAAAACATGCCAATGATTGTAAAGAAGCAACAATCTTGATGGTTACCCATGATACATTTAGTGCTTCTTATGCCAAAGAAGTATATATATTAAGTGATGGGGTGATTAAATGCAAGTTGACAAAAGGACAAAACCGTAAAGAATTTTATGATCGCATTATAGATATGCAAGCGTCAATGGGGAGTGATTTTTCATGAGTATGATGAAACTTGTTTTACAAAATTTTAAATCTAGTTTTAAAAGTTATTTGTCTTTGATTCTTTCTCTTTCTTTTACAACTATGATCTTAACGAATTTTATTAATTTGGTAGATTCCAAAGTGTTGGATCCATTGGGCGAAAGTCAGTCTCAAAACATTGAAATTGTCATACAGGCATTGGCTGTTGTAATTGCTTGTTTTATGCTATTTTTCATTTGGTATGCTACCAATGTATTTTTAACAAAAAGAAAAAAAGAGATAGGTACCTATGTCTTTCTAGGGTTGTCAAATCAGAAAATAGGGCAGATATATATGCTGGAAACAAGTCTTATTGGTGGTGTATCTTTGATTTTTGGAATTGTTTTTGGGATTCTTACCTCTCAATTATTTACAATGATTTTGGTAAAACTTTCGGATATTGCCATTGAAATTAAATTCAAATTTACGATATCTTCTGTTTTGATCACATGCATGATCTTTGGAATTATTTATTTGATTTTTGTAATAAAAGGATACATTAACATTGTCCGAAGCAGTGTCCTAGAGATGGTTTCTGCGAATAAGCAAAATGAATATGTAAAACAAAACGCAATTGTTTTGTTGCTCAAAACAATTTTAGGGGTCTTTTTTTTGAGTGATGGTTTTTATCTTGCAACCAAAGAAGCAGGTATAGAAGTCATGGGAAATGTAGTGATTGCAACAGTAATGGTAATTATTGGAATCTATATGTTATTTGGCGGATTAATTCCGTTTATTTTTCAAAGATTGGTGCAAAACAAACGGTTTCTTTATAAAAAAGAACGAAACTTATGGATGAATAGCATGATCTTTCGAATGAAAAAAAATTACCGTACATATGCAATGGTATGTGTTTTAATGCTTTGTTCGGTAACAGCACTGGGGTTTGGATTTGCCATGAAAGATCGAAGTGATCAAATTAATCATTTTGAAAACACGTATACCTATCAAATTATGGCAAAAGAAAAGGGAGCCAGACAAGCATTTACGTCTTTGATTGAAAAGAAAAATGAGATTCAGTATTCTTCAGAAGTAGAAATCGCGGTGATACCAAATGAATATACCGATAATCGTTATGAAAATACACCATATACATTGTTGTCATATTCTGATGTAAAAAGAATTGCAAAAGAAACTGGATTACCCTTTGGGTATAAGGAACCAAAAGACAACGAATTTATTGAGTTAACACGTTTGTATCTGATGTCATTTGAAGATGAGCGGACCAAGACCGTTCATACTATTAGCCAAACAGCATTTACATCTACAGAAAAAACAAATGTGCCTTATTTAGGGTATATGCAAGAACAAATGGAGTGTATGATCGTAAATGATCAAGTCTATCAAAAACTGAAACCGTTGGCTCAATGCATGTATTTCTATAATTTTAAATTAGCAAACGCAAATAATTTTGAACAGTCTGTGGAGGATATCCAATCGAGTTCTCAATGTGATGGACTTGTGAAAATTGATCCGAGACGAAATGAAAATGCTTGGCTTCATATTTTGTTTAGTGTATCGTTCTTTGTATTTTTAGTCTTTATTTTCGCCAGTGGAAGCATTTTATTTATGAAAATATACAACGATGCTTTTGAAGAAAAGGAACGTTATTGTGTATTATCCAAAATCGGAGTGGATAGAAAGATACAGAGCAGGGCGATTGCAAAAGAACTCAAAGTCGCATATGCAATTCCGTTGCTTGTCATGACAATTTCATCATTCTTTTCCTTGAAAGCGTTGGCCAATGTAATGCAAGTTCCCTCTTTATTGCCAATTAATATATGGAGCATATTGATTAGTTATGGATTTTTTGGCCTGTGCTATTTGGGTTCCAAAGGAATCTACCAAAAAAATATCGGGCTGTGAGATGGAAGGGGTCACAATCTTGAGAGAAACTACTAGATATCTACTTCTCAATTTGATACAATAACTAATACCGAAGGATTTGAAATAGGAGCAAAGGAGAAGGGAAAATATAGATGAATACAAGAATTTATAATGTTAAGATTCTTACGATGGAAGAGGAGAAGAAGATCTTTACAGGAGAAGTTTGGATTGAAGGAGATGAAATCACTTATGTAGGTGCGGAAAGTAAAAGTACAGATCTAACCTGGGATCGACAAATTGATGGAAAAGGGAATCTTTTGATGCCTGGATTTAAAAATGCCCATACGCACTCTGCAATGACATTTTTACGTTCTCATGCAGATGATATGAAACTAGATGAGTGGCTTCATACGAGAGTATTTCCAGCAGAGGCAAAATTAACAGAAGAAGATATCTACTGGCTCAATAAACTAGCCATTATGGAATATTTAACAAGTGGTGTAACAGCAGCATTTGATATGTATTTAAACAAACCAGCAGCAGAGCGGACAGTGAAAGATACCGGATTTCGAATGGTACTTTGCGAAAGCATTAATGACTTTGGAGGAACTCTGGAAGAAGTGGAAGAAGATTACCATAGATACAATCAGGATCCATCTAGATTGCTTTCTTATCAGCTTGGCTTTCATGCGGAATATACGACCAGTCGCACTTTGATGGAGGGACTTGCTAAGATTGCAGACAAATATCAGCTTCCAGTTTATGTACATTGTTCGGAGACAAAGAAAGAAGTAGAGGACTGTCGTACGCGAACAGGGATGACACCAGTTGCCTATATGGACTCTTTAGGTTTATTTAATTATGGTGGTGGAATTTTCCATGGCGTCCATATGGATGAAGAAGATTTTACAATTTTGAAACAAAGAAAAATGTTTGAGGTGACAAATCCAGCATCAAACTTAAAATTGGCAAGTGGGATTGCACCGATAAAAAAATATTTGGACTATAAGATTCCGGTTGCGATTGGTACGGATGGCCCTGCAAGCAATAACTGCCTCGATATGTTCCGCGAAATGTTCCTTGTAACAGGACTTCAAAAAGCAATTTGCGACGATCCGGAGGCTGTTCCGGCACAGGAAGTACTAAAAATGGCAACCGTAAATGGCGCTCATGCAATGGGGCTTCCGGAATGTGATGTGATTGCAAAAGGAAAGAAAGCAGATTTAATCTTAATTGATCTTATGCAACCAAATATGCAGCCACTTCAAAATGTAGAAAAAAATCTAGTGTATAGTGGTAGCAAACAGAATGTAAAGATGACCATGATTGCCGGAAAAGTTTTATATCAAGATGGAGAATTTTACTTGGATTCTTCAAAGGAGGAAATTTTCAAAAAGGCACAGGAAAGTGCGAAGAGAATTTTAGGATAGAAGCAAGTAAGGAGAGATGAAGAAATGTATGTAAAGTTATTTACAGATGGAGCAGCTCGGGGAAATCCGGATGGACCGGGTGGATATGGGGCAATCTTGGAATATGTAGACAAAAAAGGACAACTTCATACGAAAGAACTATCTCAAGGGTATGAAAAAACGACCAATAATCGGATGGAACTTCTTGCAGTTATTGTAGGATTAGAAAATTTGAACTGTTCTTGTGAAGTGGATGTATTTTCTGATTCGAAGTATGTGGTAGATGCATTTAATCAGCACTGGATTGACGGATGGATCAAAAAAGGCTGGAAACGCGGAAAGAATGAACCAGTTAAAAATGTGGATTTGTGGAAACGTTTAATGGAAGTAAAAAGTAAACATCAAGTGACGTTTAACTGGGTAAAAGGACACGATGGGCATCCACAAAATGAGCGATGTGATGAACTAGCCACGACCGCCGCGGATGGAAGTTTTTTGCTGAAGGATGAGGGAGTAAATTCCCACTAGACAGTAGGTGAAAAACATAGTATAATTAACACTTGAGTCAAGTAAGACAGACAATCGCGGCTGCAAAGGCTGAAAAGCTGCAGACGAGGAAAGTCCGGGCTTCGCAGGGCAGGATGCCGGATAACGTCCGGTGGAGGTGACTCCAAGGCCAGTGCAACAGAAATAAACCGCCGGAAGTATTTCCGGTAAGGGTGGAAAGGCAGTGTAAGAGACTACCGCCTCGTGGGTAACCAGGAGGGCACATGTAAACCCCATCCGAAGCAAGACCGAAAAAAAGCAACGTGGCGGCCCGTCACGCTTTAGGTAGGTCGCTTGAACCTGGTGGTAACATCAGGTCTAGATAGATGATTGTCCAATGACATAACCCGGCTTATCGTTTTGCTTGACTTTCTGTAAGTTTGTTAGCATGAATTCATTATACCAAAAAATCGCTCAGGTCTCACGACCTGGGCGATATTTCTTTAGAGAC
>JAHHTL010000011.1 GCA_020024635.1 Ruminococcus sp. | reverse complement strand
CCCATCTGTGCAGCTACTTCAGCGGCGAAGTCTTCCTGTTTCTTTTCAAGACCTTCACCTGTTTCGTAACGTACAAATCTCTTAACTGTTACATTTGCATTGTTTTCTTTTGCAACTTTTTCTACGTATTTAGCAACTGTAAGATCGCTGTCTTGTACGTATGTCTGGTCTAAAAGGCAAACTTCTTTTAACTCTTTGTTAAGACGACCAATGATCATTTTCTCAATGATATTATCTGGTTTGTTTGGATTTTCCTGTTTAGCCTGAGCTAAAAGGATTTCTTTTTCGTGATCCATGTATTCTTGAGAAACTTCTGCACGAGATACATATTTTGGATACATAGCTGCAATCTGCATAGCTACATTTCTTAAGCAACCTTTGATTTCATCGTTGATAACATCTGTTTCAGCTTCAACAAGAACACCGATACGTCCGCCACCGTGAATGTAGTCAACAACAACTCCATCTGTTGTGATCTTTTCATATCTTCTGATGCTTAAGTTTTCTCCAATTACAGCAATGTTTTCTACAAGAGCTTCTTTTACAGTTTTTGTTGTATCAGCTGCCCATGTTTCTGCCATAAATGCATCCATGTCTGCTGCGTCGGATGCTGCTGCCTGATCTGCAACTGCTGCAACGAATTCCTGGAATTTTTCATTTTTTGCAACAAAGTCTGTCTCTGAGTTAACTTCAACGATAGCGGCAACTTTGTCTTCTTTAACAACGGCTTTAACCATACCTTCAGCAGCGATTCTGCTTGCTTTTTTCTCTGCTTTAGCCTGTCCGTTCTTTCTTAAGAATTCGATAGCTGCATCCATATCTCCATTTGTTTCTGAAAGAGCTTTTTTACAGTCCATCATTCCTGCGCCTGTCATTTCTCTTAATTCTTTTACCATTTTTGCTGTGATTGCCATTTTACATTCCTCCATCATTATTTAAATTGTGTGTTTATGGAAAACTCCATGGTATATTAATCTGATGCAAAAATGCTCCAACCTGTATCCACAGGCTGAAGCATTCAAATCCATGATTATTCTGCGTCTACAGTCTCTTCAGCTACTGCTTCTTCTGCAGCTTCAAAATATTCTTCTTCACCTGTTGTTCCCTGGTTAGCTTCGATAACTGCATCTGCCATCTTAGAAACGATTAATTTTACGGCTCTGATAGCATCGTCGTTACCTGGAATTACGTAATCTAACTCTTCTGGATCACAGTTTGTATCACAGATACCGATCAATGGAATATTAAGTGTGTGTGCTTCCTGAATGCAGATTCTTTCTTTCTTAGGATCTACTACGAAAATAGCATCTGGGATTCTCTTCATTTCTTTGATACCGCCCAAATTCTTCTCTAATTTATCCCACTCTTTTTTAAGCTCGATAACTTCTTTCTTTGGAAGAACATCGAATGTTCCGTCTTCAGACATTCTCTCGATATCTTTTAAACGCTGGATTCTGCTCTGGATTGTCTTGAAGTTTGTAAGCATACCTCCAAGCCATCTTTCATTTACATAGAACATTCCACAACGTTCTGCTTCTGTTCTAATTGCATCCTGCGCCTGTTTTTTTGTTCCAACAAAAAGAATTGTACCACCTTCTGCTGCAATGTCAGCGATTGCTTTGTAAGCATCATCAACCATACCTACAGATTTCTGTAAATCGATGATATAGATACCATTTCTTTCTGTGTAGATATATGGAGCCATTTTAGGGTTCCATCTTCTTGTCTGATGTCCAAAGTGAACACCTGCTTCTAAAAGTTGTTTCATTGAAATAACGCTCATGTTTTTCCTCCATTGGTTTTTTACTTCCGTATGTGTTGTATTTATCCCGAAACCGGACCTCAACTTTGTATTTTGGGGTCTTAGGCACCACCAGGAAAGTCCACATACGTGTTTTTTGCAACGTTAGTAGTATACCATATTCTTTTTTTATTTGCAAGATATTCTTTTATAATCCCCCATAAAAAGGACCACGCTTTTTTATATTGCGTGATCCTTAAATTTCAATATGTATTTTACCAATATCTAACAAATGCAGCTGCTCTTACACCACTTACACAGATTGTAGTTCCTGGCCGTTGTGCTTCAATCATCTGTCCATTTCCAATATATATTGCAACATGACCTGGGGTCCATGCAATATCCCCTGGCTGTGGATCACTTACAGGTCGTCCATTCGCTAATTGATCTTCGGAATAACGTGGAATAGAAATTCCTGCCTGCGCATGAGCAAATTTTGTAAGTCCCGAACAGTCAAGTCCAACTCCTGGTGCGTTTCCTCCCCATACATATGGGACACCAATTTGTGACCACGCTGCACTTACTATTGTTTGTGCTGCAGCTGTGTTTCCTGTTGAAGGAGCTGGTCCTGGATTTGGCGCCGGTGCTGGTGCTGGAGTAGGTGCCGGCGTTGGAGCTGGCGTTGGACTTGAAGGAGAAGGTCTATTACTTGGCTGCGATTGCTGTGCAGCTTCCTCTCTTCTCTTACGCTCTGCCTCTTCTCTTTCCTTACGCGCACGTTCCTCCGCTACTTTTCGTGCTGCTTCTTGAATCTGCACATCCAAATCTGCAACTTCTGATTTCTTACTCTCTAAAGTTGCACTTAATTCTCCTTTTTGATTTTCCAATTGAACATGCAAGCCATTTAACTTCTCAATATCTTTTTCAAGAGATGTTTTCATTTTTTTTACTTGATCTACAGTTTCCACATACTCGTCAAGCATGTTTCTATCGTATTCTTGTATTTTCTGTGCATACTCCGCCTGTGTCAACATCTCAGCAATGCTTCCTGATTGAAAAATCTTTTCTACAGCGGAACTTCCACCTTCTTCGTACATATATTTAATACGAAGCTTCATATCCTCATACTGTTGTTCTTCTTTTTCCTGCGCAACCTTTAAATCTGCCTCTGTTTTAACAACCTGCTCTCCCTTTTCAATCAATTCCTTTTCCAGGTTACTGATTTTTGTAATGAGTGATACCAATTCTTTTTGCAAAGAATCCACTTGTGTTTCTACTTTCGCCTTCTGGTCTTTCAACTCTTTTTCTGAAGGTTCTGCAAAAACAGGTGTCGCTACTAAAGAACATGATAGCGCAGCCACAACAAACAACTTAAGTAATTTTTTTAATTTCATATATTCACCCGTCCTTATCGAATTAATTATATATACCCCACATATAATGTAAATAATAACTTGTTCAGGGTTTTTTTTCAACATTTTTTTGTATTTCTACCTGATTTTTCCTATTGATAACTTAAAATTTCATTACCACAGTTTGTATTATAATGGATACGTGAATATTTTGCAACATTTTTTAATATTTTTGTAATATTTTAAGTAAAATTTTGGTCATTACAATTGCGCTACCACTTATTATAAGTAATACAAATACTTGTTCTACCCCACTTTGGTAATCTCCCGTTTTTACTGTACGTTTTATTTCCTTCGATTGTTCTTTTATATACTTCGGAATAATCGTCACTTCATATTGCATACACTGTTTTTTTTCGTCCCACATAGGGATCGAAACCAATGAAGGCATCATTGTTGAATCCTCTGATCTTATAAAATAAACTCCTTCCTCAAGATCTTGAAACTGTGCTTCTCCTTTGCCGTTTGAATACGCTATTATCGTGGAATTTTTTTCTCTTAAATCAATACTTTCTGTGAATTGTTTTAACTCTTCTGCTGTACGAATCTGATTTAGATCGATCTTTGGATTGATATATTCTGATTTTATTGCATAAGATCCGTTCTCCCAATCTGCAATTTTATCGCATAAAAATTTTGTTTTCCTCTCCTTAACATTCTCATGTTCTATCTTTATAATGCCTTTATAATCTCCCTTTCTGTCTGATGCATATCCTGTGCTTCCAACAAGCAAAACCAACAATAAAATAATAAGAATATCTTTAATTCTTTTTTTGTTCACGTGTTTTTCGTCTCCTTTCCATTATAATTAGTAGAAAAGCCATAAAGCAGAAGAGGAAAGGCAACGTATCAAAGATACATTCCCGAATGGATGGTATTTTTGCTCTTACTTTTTGTTCTCTCTCTTGTTTTTTCACCCTTTCTCCTGTTACAACCAATCTGTTGGTATTGATTCCATAGGGTGTACACGTAACAAGAGAGACTAAATCTCGACCTGGACTTATCTTTAATTTCTCCACATCCTGTGGTTCAATCACCTCTATATCTTTTACCTTATACCCCATTTCTTTCCCACACGATTCAAGGGAAAAAAAATCTCCTCGTTCTAACTCATCTAAACGTACAAATAACTTTGCTCTTGGAAGTCCTCTATGTCCGGTAAGTACACAATGAGTATCTTCTCCTCCGATTGGAAGGCTTGATCCTTCTAAATGACCAATTCCTTCTGATAACACTTCTTGCGTTGTTCCATGATAAACAGGCAATCTTAACCCTATTTTAGGAATTTCTATACATGCTATTATGTTGGAATCGTTGTTCTTTAATTGATATTCATACTCTTCAATTTCTCTTTCTCCTCTCTCTAATTCTGTATGGATTTGTCTATTACATACCAATTTGTTATATTCCTGTGCTTGTTTTATCCGTTCGTCTAATAAGTTTTTATCTTCCTTTTTGATAGAATCATGATACGATGAAAGTAATGATTCTTGTTGTTTTTGAACAAACATATTTGAAACAACTGGATAAAAACTCAATATAAATCCTATCATAAAAATAATCTTATTTATGAGAGGTTTGTTTTTTCTTTTTTTTGCATGATCGAATAATTGCATAACCCATAAGCCCACTTCCCAAAAGTACCATTGATATTGTTGCTGCATTTCCTGTTATTGGAAGTTTTTTTCCTGTTTGATTTATCACTGTAAGGTTTATTTTTCCTAATGTATGATCTGTTTCCAACTCTTGTTTTTCTTCTTTGGTGGCCCCATTATAAAAACTGATAATTTTAGCGGTTGCTTCAAGTTTTTTCAACGTTTTCCCCGCTTTTCCATCTCCTTTCACATAGGAATCTCTATTCTCTGTAAAAACAGCGTTGATCTGGATTTCTATAGGTTCTTTTAATAATCGGTATCCTGATGGAGCATTCGTTTCTTTCAAGTAATATCGTCCAGAATCCATCCCCGTAATGAAAATAGAACCTTGTGTGTCCGACTTCATCTCCGTAGCATCTTCTGGCCTTTTTCCTTGTGTCAAATCAGAATTTAAAACAATATATCCTCGATTTCCTTTTTTTACATATACTTCATGTCTACATTCTAAATCTCTGTAAAGCCGGAAGGTTGCCCCTTCCAAAAATTGCTGTTTCTCATTTATCTTTTTAATATCAAGTGCATAGGTGTAACAGACCACTGTATCCCACGGGGTAAATCCAGTACTGCCACTATTGGAATGATCTGGATCATTGGAAAATTCCAGTCGCACTTCATTTTCCATAGCTTTGATTTCTGCACTCTGCTCTACTGTTTCCTTAATTTTTGCCGAAAAAGTTACCGTAACTTTTTGTCCATACACCGATTGCTTCTGTTGATTTTCTGCCAAAAACTCGCGATCAACTATTTTTTTGATATCTAAGATTGAAACACAAAAACTCTCTCCATTATCCGGCGTAGTATCTACAACCATTTCCTCCCTAGAAAGTGTATAGATTTTATCATTGTTGTTTTGGTCCTTCCCTTGAATACTGATTTGGATCGAGTCTTTATTCAAGGTAAGCATAGAATCCATTTTATCATGCCAGGCATAGTAGTATTGTTCATACCCATTTATATCAGGAAGTTGTGAATCAAATTTATACCATATATTCTGACCGATTTCATAATCTCCCATATCATTCCAACCTTCTTTGTCTTGAATTATTGGACTTGAAAATTTATCATCTTCTTTTATTTTTTTCATCACAGATGGAGAGTCTGCTTTTGTATGAATTGTTGCCTTTGGACTTGCAGTACCTACCATACACAAAGATGCAGCTGTATCTAATCCTTCTACATTTGTAATCTCATCTAAAAGATAATATCCATATTTTAATCCTCTAATTTCAAACGAATGATCTGCCTTTACAGAAGTTACCCTAATTTCTTGCGCCTGTATATTTTCTCTGGAAATCTGATTTCTTATTTTTTCAACAAAAAATCGAAATTCACTACAATCCCCTTGCATTTTTCCCTCTGTATCCTCCTCTGTGGTGGAGAAATCTAAGCTTTTTATGTAATCGATCACTTTATATTCTGTCAGTTCTTTTGCACTGATTGACTGTCCTTTTTTCGTAAGTTCTTCCGCGACCACCTGTTTTAAGGCATGTTCATAAAGTGGATTTATGGTATAAGTGATGGATTCCCCGTGTTCCGCATTTTGCGCATATAACAGTTGATATAAGTGATATTTTTTTCCCTGTAATGTCTGCTTATTTCTTCCTTTTACCAAAATCATCGCCGGTCCATTCTCAACTGTAGCAATTCCCTCTATCGTTTCAATGATCCTTGAAAAATTCACTATTTCTTCTGCTCTTACATTTTTAATAGTAAAAGACGGATTTTGGTTAATACAAAAGTATGTTAAAACCAATGTTATAAGAATAACTCTCTTTTTTCTTATACGCATATTTTTATATTCTCCTTATTAATGATTGCTTTTACCTCGAATTCAAAACGTCCATACACATCATCTCCTGTTTTTCATCTCTGATTTTCTTATAAAATTAATAGGGTAAAGCTGAGGATTCCTCAAATTGATTGGGTAAGATATACCACTGAAAATAAATTAGAATATTAAGATTGATAGATTCTATAAAATCTATACTATTAGATTATCTTTAATTTATTAAAAAGTCAACTTGGCGATTTTTACAAAAACATGCGTTTTTAGCAAAAAAGCTTTCCGGATTTCTCCGAAAAGCTTTTTTCTTTTATTTCTCTTATTTTGTTGTGATATTATCATCTTTTGAAATCACAATTTCTACATGTTCTTCGATTCTTTGAATCATAACAAACATAATGGATCCTATAAACGCACAGAAAACGGTAATTGCCGCAAGTCTTGACGCTTTTGCGGAAAGCCAATGAAACGCACCTGTTTCCGTCAATAAAAGTGAGGTTATATTCACGATCATATGTAGAAGCAATGGTGCAATCAATGACCCATATTTTTCATATGCATATGCTAAGAACATCCCCAAGATCAACGCAAAAATAAGTTGTACAATGTTTCCATGTGACATTCCAAACAGCAAAGCCGAAAACATTGCTGCTTTCTTAAAACTTCCAACTGTCCTTACTCTTTTAAATAACACTCCACGGAATATCAGCTCTTCTGCCGCTGGCACAATGATCCCTAGACACACCAATTGGATTGGAAATGCAGGCGTATACAATATTTGCGATGTTTCTTGATATTCGGAACTGTAAAGAGCGATACTACTGATGAAACTAAGAGCATTTAATCCGATACACGTCACCACCCCAAAAATGAGTAGCCAAATATAGTTTACAGCCTTTGCCTTTTGGGTTTGTGGAAGAAGAAGAGCCTTTTCCCTCTTTCTGTCTGTGTGAAAAAAATAGAAGGTAACCGGAATTGTAAAAAGAGCTCCAATGGCAAGTATTTCCACTTGATGATTCAAGAGTACTTTATATAGTTCTCCTGATTTACTCATAACCATCTGCATGATTTGTTCCTGAGATGTAACCCCAGATACCAGACTTTCTTTTACCATTTCTCCTACCTGTGGCACTAACAGAAACACTTCTGTAAAAAATTGTACCGCAACTCCAATTAACCAATAAGAAAGCATCGGTCCAAACAAATACCAGAATGGGTTCTTTATAAATTTATCATTCATATTCTACCTCCCTGAGTTTCTCCATTAGCCACATCTTTAGATCTTTTTGCGAACCGGATACAGATCCTTGAATCATTTCTGGTTTTCCTCCCCCTCTTCCATCAAACTTTTCTTTTAATCCTGATGCTAAAAAGCGGACATCCATCTCTTTGCTTCCAATCACATATCGGTAAGTATGTTCCTCTGTTTTTTGAAAAATCGCACAGACTTTTTTCTCCTCCTTAAGAATAAGATTCATCAGCGTTCTGATTTCTTCTCCTTTTAAATCTGTTTCAAATAAAATAACCACTTTTTCAAAATCTTTTGCCACTTCTTTGGCTCTATAAGAGAGAAGCTGCCTTTGTGTTTCTAGGAGTTTTTGTTTGAACACATTCTGCTCTTCTTTTAATTTTTCAACTGCAGATGCAACTTCATTTTCTTTTACACACAGAAGAGAGGAAATTTTCTTAGTTTGTTCCTCCTTCATCCTATAATCAGACAATGCACGAAACCCGCAAAGCATCGTTACACGAACGCCACCTTTATAACGTTGTACATTTGTCAGGCGAATCATCCCGATTTCTCCTGTTTTCTTCACATGTGGCGCACAACAGGCACAACAATCATATCCTTCTATGGTGACAATTCTTACTTGACCTTCAATCTCAATTTTACTTCGATAGGAAAGTTGCTCAAGTTCCTTTTTAGAAGGATATAAAATCTGAACCTCTATATTTTTTGCTACCGCTTCATTGGCTTTCCACTCAATCCTTTGCAACTCATCTCTTGAAAGTTCTCCACTAAAATCCATTGTACAATCTTCACTTCCAAGATGAAATCCCACATTGTTATATCCAAATTCTTTATGAACCAATCCAGATACAATATGTTCTCCTGTATGCTGCTGCATTTTCATGAAACGAAGATTCCAATCAATCTTACCTTTCACTTCTTTTCCTTCTAAAAGGGGCGCTTTCGTCATATGATAAATCTCACCATCTACTTCTTGTACATCAAACACCTCTACATCATCTAACACCCCTGTATCTGCATATTGTCCGCCCCCTTCTGGAAAAAAGGCGGTCCTAGAAAGGACCACCTTATAATCATCTTCTTCCTTCTGACATAACCGGACCATTGCTGTAAACTCTGTCATATGACTATCATTGTAAAACAACTTTTCCGTCATTGTATTTCTTACATCCTTTCTGGTGCTTCAAAACCAAGCAAGTCAATACAGGTTTCGAGTACTTCTTTGGTAAGTTTTAATAGTGCAATATATCCTGCTTTGCGTTTCTCATCTTCTTCCGAAAGTATCTTTGTCTCATGATAAAATTTGTTAAATGCATTCGCAAGATCATAAATATAAGCACATAACTTATGTGGTGCAATCTCTTCGTACACAGAATGAATCACATCATTAAACTTCGCCGTTTCAAGCATCAATGCCTTTTCATATTCACTGGAAGCTTCTTGAAGTATGGAGGATTTTACATCTCCACCATTTTCCACATATTTATTAAGAATTGATTTGATTCGAACAATCGTATACAAAATATATGGACCTGTGTTTCCTTCAAATGATGTAAATCGATCTACATCAAAAATATAATCTTTTGACGCCTGATTGGAAAGATCTCCGTATTTAATAGCGGCAAGTCCTACCATCTGTGCAGTACGCTTTGCCTCTTCTTCTGCTACTGTACGATTCTCCATGATCTTTTTATACATTTCATCGTTAATTTCACGAATCAGATTCTCAAGACGCATAACCCCGCCTTCACGAGTCTTAAATGGTTTTCCATCTTTTCCATTCATGGTACCAAATCCCAGGAATTTCAATTTTGTCTCTTCTTTTACAATTCCTGTTTTCTTCGCACAACGGAACACTTGAACGAAATGAAGTTCCTGTCGTTTATCAACCACATAAATCACTTCATCTGGGCAATATAACTCTTCTCTTTCCACAAGAGTAGCAAGATCTGTTGTGTCATACAATGCTGCACCATCGGATTTCAAAATCATGCATGGTGGAATTTCTTTCTTGTCCGTTTCTTCTTGCACATCTACTACAAGCGCTCCATCATCTAAGTGCGCAAATCCTTTTTCTTTGAGCATCTCTACCATATCAGGGATATATTTTTGAGCGTCTGCCTCCCCTTTCCAAAGATCAAAATCCACGTTAAGATTTTTGTAGTTTTTCTTCAAATCGGCTACAGAAATATTCATAATATGCTTCCAAATGGCACGATAACCTGGACGTCCATTTTGAAGAAGAAATGTTGCCTGTAGTGCTTCTTCTCTATAATCTTCATGCTCTTTTGCATAGGCACTTGCAGTAGGGTAAATTTCTTCTAATTCACCGATGGTAAATGGCGCTTCTTCTGGATATTCTCCTGAAAAATCTTCATCAAAATATGGAAGATCCGGCTGACGTTTCTTAAGTTCTGTAATGATAAGCCCCATCTGATATCCCCAGTCTCCTAAATGAATATCGCCAATCACCTTATTTCCTTTGTAGCGTGCAATTCTCTTTACACTTTCTCCAATAATTGCAGAACGCAAATGCCCTACATGCAATGGCTTTGCCACGTTCGGTCCGCCGTAATCAACAACGATTGTTTTTGGATTTGCTTCTTTTTCTACTCCAAGCTTTTCATCCTTTGACATCGCATTTAAAAATTGTGATACATACGATGGGTTTATTTTTAAATTAATAAATCCTGGCATCACTGCCTCTGCAACTTCAAAACAATCGCTTTCTTGTAACTTTGCAACGACATCATTCGCAATCATAATCGGTGCTTTTTTATAAGCTTTTGCTGCCGCCATTGCACCATTGCACTGATATTCGCACAAATCTGGACGATTCGAAAGACTTACTTTCGCATAAGCTTCGTCGTATCCAGCCTCTTGAAATGCTTTTTTCATTTCTATGGTTATAAGTTCCAACAATGTCTTCACTTTCATTCACTCTCCGTTCTTTCTTCTTCCATTTTGCTATTTTACCATGTATAATCATGTTGGGCAAGTGTTATTGTCCAACTAAGACAGAAAGGTATTGAAAAATATGAAGATTGGTTCACATGTTGGAATGAGTGGCAAAGAAATGCTACTTGGTTCTGCCAAAGAAGCCGTATCTTACGGCGCAGATACATTTATGTTTTATACAGGGGCACCTCAAAATACTAGGCGAAAAGAAATCAGTGAATTAATGATTGATCCAGCTTGGGAATATATGTTGGAGAATGGAATTTCTGAAATCGTAGTTCACGCCCCTTATATCATCAATCTGGCAAATTCTATAAAACCAGAGACTTTTGAACTTGCTGTTGAATTTTTAGCAAAAGAACTCCAGCGTACCGTAGCTTGTAAAAGTCATACTTTAATTCTACATCCTGGTTCTCATGTAGGCGCTGGGGAAGAGCAGGGAATCAAACAAATTATAAAAGGTCTAAATGAGGTCCTTACCAAAGATACCGATTGTGTAATTGCCCTTGAAACAATGGCTGGAAAAGGATCCGAAATTGGAAGATCCTTTGAAGAATTAGCCAGAATTTATGATGGCGTCATATACAATGACAAGTTAAGGGTTTGCTTTGACACCTGTCATACCAGCGATAGCGGATATGATATCATTCACCAATTTGATGAAGTCATTGCTGATTTTGACCGAATCCTAGGAATGGATCAAATCGCAGTTTTTCACATCAATGACAGTAAAAACATTCCCGGTGCCGCCAAAGATCGCCATGCAAATATTGGCTTTGGAAACATCGGATTTGATGCATTAAATTACATAGTGCACCACAAAGATTTCGAAAACGTTCCGAAAATCTTAGAGACTCCGTTCATCCCTTCTCCAACAAAAGAGAAGAAAAGTTATGCTCCATATAAATTTGAAATAGAAATGTTAAGAAACGGATGTTTTGATCCTGAAATCCAACAAAAAATCATTTCCTTTAACGAATGATATAAGAAAAAGTGTACGCCTATCTGTTAGAGATTACCTCGTTACCCAAGATCTGCGTACACTTTTCATGCAAAAATACACGTCTGGGCGGAGTCGAACCGCCGCACATGCCTCCGGAGGGCATCGCTCTATCCACTGAGCTACAGACGCATAACAAACATTCTACTATCTTTTGCAGAATGCATTTGCATTTTAGCACATTTTTTTTTAAATGTAAAGAGATAGACTTATCGATTCATCTGAAGTTTTCCTTCTCTAGCATCATAAAAGTACACATGATCACTTAAAACATCTTCGATTTCCAACTGAGTTTCATTAATTTCAACGACCATAGCACTCATCTCATTTTCATCCATTGCCTTGGATTCGGGAACAATAATCACCTCATGCACACTACTTGGTAGAACATAAAAATTCTCCTGTAGCATATCTGCAATCATCTCTAACACATGAGGGTATACAAGACACGTAGCCCCAAAATTTTTCAATGAATTTGTTAAAATATACATCGCTTCATGCTCTGTTTCTTCTTCCAACTGGATTTTTTCTCTTCCTTGTTCTTGCAACATTTCCTTCATCACCTGACGCATTGACATAAACTGTGCCGGAAGAAGGGTAATTGCATTTTTAACGGCAATATTATATAGGTGATTTAACGAAACCTCCCACATTTGTAAATGCTCTTGTTTTATCAGGATGGTTGCCATTCCTGTTTCTGACGCTTCTAAAAGAATATAAAACACAATTGCCAGATCAAGATAGCGTATATGTGGAATTTCTTCCAACATTGTCTTATTTTTTTCATAGTGAACCACTTTAAATACAATTTTATTTTTCATGATATCATAAACATCAAACTGACATTCTTTGATCACTTCTGTACACTTCACGGAATTATATACCTCTAATACTTCTTCTATGATTGGTGTTAACTCTGCTTTTTCTTTGTATTTTTCGTAAAACCCTTCCAAGTAGATTGTTGGTCCTATATTGCTACCTTCTTGTTCGAACAACACCCCCGTTCTTTCTTTTCCATTGTTCTTAATAGTCGAATATAACCTTGCCTTTGTTCCTTCCTTAAGTTGTTCATTTAACCCTTGTTCAATCGCATACAAAAAATTCTGATATTCCATAAACGTTCCTTTCCGCGTTTGTATGCTCATCAAAAAAATTGGGAAACTATGACACGAATCGTGTCGGATAAAAGATTTGAAAAATATTATGTAAATTGATTATAACTGATATTGTCTTTTTTTACAATACACCTTTGAAAATTATAAAAAATATGCAGAGACTAATTCCCTGCATATCATTTCTTTTATACTCTTGATAAATATTCGCCTGTTCTTGTATCGATTTTAAGAACATCTCCCTGCTCAACAAACAATGGAACCATAACAACAGCACCTGTCTCAACTGTAGCAGGTTTTGTAGCTCCCTGTGCAGTATCGCCTTTGAATCCTGGCTCTGTCTCTGTAATCTCAAGTTCTACAAATAATGGTGGTTCAACAGAAAATACATTTCCTTTGTGTGAACAGATTTTAACAACTTCATTTTCTTTTACAAACTTAAGTGCATCCCCTACAACTTCATCATTTAATGCAATCTGATCGTATGTTTCAACGTCCATAAAGTTGTAAAGATCTCCATCCTGGTACAAATATTGCATTTCTTTTCTGTCAATTCTCGCCTGCTCAAATTTCTCTGTAGGTCTGAATGTTTTTTCAATGGCACCGCCACTGATAATATTTTTTAATTTTGTTCTTACGAAAGCAGCTCCTTTACCTGGTTTTACGTGCTGGAACTCTAATATCTGATAAATATTTCCATCGTATTCGATCGTTAGACCGTTTTTAAAATCACCTGCTGAAATCATATCTTTCCTCCTTAAATCGTGTATGTACATACACTGTCCTAATATACACTATAAATGATATTATAATATTTTCTCGTTTTTTTCAACCTTTTTTTCGATATAATCCTATTTCCTACACTTCTTTTTGTAAAAGTGTAGGACAATTTTCTCTAAATAACGCTTAAATACAATCTGTATTTCCTCTTTCGGATGAATCGGTTTCACAAGAATGTTTCGAATTCCTGTTCTCTTTGCCCCCCACACATCTGTAAACAATTGATCTCCTACAAATAATGTATTATTTTTGTTCGTTCCCATAATTTCCATTGCTTTTTCATAATTCTTTCGAGAAGGCTTATGCGCATTGTATAGGTAATTTGTTTGAATCTCTTCATTAAACATCTGAACTCTTGTCTCCTGATTATTGGAAAGAAGACAAGTAGAAAATCCTAGTTCTCTTAATCTGGTAAATAATTTTTTTGCACGCTCATCTGCCGGCGCACCATGAGGGACTAATGTATTATCAATATCAAAAATCACACCTTTATACCCTTCTTCATACAACTGTTCAAAGGGAATCACGTAAGTAGATGCCATGTATGCATCCGGGAAAAATTTATCGAACATTGATCTTTTGTTCCTTTCTCACTTTAAAATAATTCTCGCATATTATAACAATTTTCCAAAACAGTGGCAATATAAAGCTACTTTTCTTCTTTCCACTTTTTTCCACTACGATCCATAGCTTTTCGGACGTCCTTTCTAAATTGTTTCCATGCTTCTTCATTTTCAACAAAATATTTGGGACAATTTTTTTCAGTTACATCGTAGTGCCTGATTACATCCTTCTCTGTAAGTTCAAACTTCTTACACAGCCAAGCGGTAAGCTGTACCATAGACTTATAGGTCTCTTCGTTAAATACACCACTTTCATCTTCATGACAACATTCAATGGAAACGGTATCTTTGTTCCTTGAATTCGAAGCATATGCATATTCCCATGTAGGTATACACTGTACGATTTCTCCATCTAGTCCAACCACAAAATGGCTGCTCACAGATGTGGCATGTGTGTCTTTTAAACTCTGAAAATAATCTCGGTTATTTTGAGCTGTACTTCCTGGGTTTGCCGTATAGTGTATCACAATCCCTTTTATTTTCTCTGACTCTATGCCTGGTCTTGAATATTCATTAATATCAAGAAGCTGTACATCGATTTCCGGTTTGGATGCATCTACTTTAATATTTTTATACAACCCTCGATTTTGCACTCGTATGGCTCGTATTCCCAAAATAATCATTAAAATTAATAATATTCCAATTCCTGTACAGATCATTTTCTTTGGTATTTTTTTCTTTCTGTATCTTTTGATTTTCCTTCTTCTCATGATCATACTCCATTATTCCACTGTACCTATTTCATATTGTATCATAAACATATGCATTCGACAGTTTTTTCTATTACAAAAGGAATAAATTAAGAAAAGATTCATAAAAACAGGCATGGTCTTCTTTTGACCACGCCTGTTCGATAACCTTATTTACTGATCTATGCGTCTACACTATAGTTTGGTGCTTCTTTTGTAATATGAATATCATGTGGATGACTTTCTTTCAAGGAAGCTGCTGAAATCTTAACAAATCTTCCATTTTCTTTCAAGTCGTCAATTGTTGGTGTTCCACAATATCCCATACCAGAACGAAGTCCTCCCATAAGCTGGAATACAGTATCTTCTACAGTGCCTTTATATGCTACTCGTCCTTCCACACCTTCTGGAACAAGTTTTTTTGCATCCGCCTGGAAATATCGATCTTTACTTCCATTTTCCATCGCTGCTATAGATCCCATACCACGATATACTTTGTATTTTCTTCCCTGATATAATTCAAAATCTCCAGGGCTCTCATCACATCCTGCAAAAATACTTCCCATCATACATACGCTTGCACCTGCTGCGATTGCCTTTGTCATATCACCTGAATATTTAATTCCTCCGTCTGCGATGATTGGAACATTATATTCTTTTGCGACTTTGTAGCAATCCATAACTGCTGAAATCTGAGGAACACCAATTCCTGCAACAATACGAGTGGTACAAATTGATCCAGGTCCGATTCCAACTTTTACTGCATCTACTCCTGCTTCAATCAAAGCTTTTGTAGCTTCTCCTGTCGCAACATTTCCTGCAATTACCGGAAGGTCTGGGTATTTTTCTTTTACCATGCGAACTGTACGAAGTACGTTTGCAGAATGACCATGTGCAGAATCCATTACGATAACGTCTACTTTTGCTTTTACAAGTGCATCCACTCGTTCCAAGCAATTAGCTGTGATACCGATTGCAGCACCACAAAGGAGACGACCTTGGGAATCTTTTGCTGATAGCGGATATTTGATCTGTTTTTCAATATCTTTGATTGTAATAAGTCCTTTTAAATTTCCTTCATCATCTACAATCGGAAGTTTCTCTTTTCTCGCTTTTGCAAGGATTCTCTTTGCTTCTTCAAGAGTAATACCAACTTTTGCTGTGATAAGTCCATCTTCTTCAGAAGTCATCGATTCTTTGATCTTTTTAGAAAAATCCTCCTCAAACTTTAAGTCACGATTTGTGATAATTCCTACTAATTTTTTTCCTTCTGTAATTGGAACACCGGAGATTCTAAACTTAGCCATAAGATTGTTTGCATCTTCTAGTGTATGTTCTGGTGATAAATAAAACGGATCTGTTATAACACCATTTTCTGAACGTTTTACTTTATCTACCTCTTCGGCTTGCTGTTCAATAGACATGTTTTTATGAATAATACCAATTCCACCTTGACGCGCCATAGCAATTGCCATTCTATGTTCTGTAACTGTGTCCATGCCGGCACTCATCATTGGAATATTAAGTCGAATAGTGCTTGTAAGATTTGTTGACAGATCAACTTGATTTGGGATTACCTCTGAATATGCCGGAACTAAAAGAACATCATCAAATGTAATACCCTCTCCAATTATCTTTCCCATTGGTTTCTCCTCCTCGTTTTTATCCTGTTATTTGATATTTAAGTGATATACTACATAAAATAACAGTTATTGTCAAGCCATTCCTTAAATTGACCTCTTGATTCCTATTGATTTATTTTACATTCTATTTATTAATTTTATTAATATATTGCATAATTGCTGTTTCTTTGCAATAAAGAAGCCCTGCATTTTCATGCAGGACTCCGATAATTACATCATTCCCATTCCACCTGGAGCTCCAGCTGGCATTGCTGGTGTCTCTTCTTTAATTGTAGATACAACAGATTCTGTTGTAAGAAGTGTGGATGCTACACTGGTAGCATTTTGAAGTGCTGATCTTGTAACTTTGGCTGGATCTAGAATTCCTGTTTGTACCATGTCAACATACTCTTCTTTGTATGCATCAAAACCGATTCCTGGTTCAGATTCTTTTACTTTGTTGATAATAACTGCACCTTCCAGTCCTGCGTTTGTTGCAATGTGATATAGAGGAGCTTCCAATGCTTTTAATACTACTTTTGCTCCTGTCTTTTCGTCACCTTCCAATGTTTCGATGAGTTTTTCAACCTCTTTTGAAGCATGAATATAAGCAGAACCACCTCCTGCGATAATTCCTTCTTCAACTGCTGCTCTTGTAGCGTTTAACGCATCTTCCATACGAAGTTTTGCTTCTTTCATTTCTGTCTCTGTTGCTGCACCTACGCGGATCACAGCGACACCACCTGCCAATTTTGCAAGTCTTTCCTGTAATTTTTCTTTATCAAATTCAGAAGTGGTCTCTTCAATGCCTTTTTTAATCTGAGCTACTCGATCTTCGATTGCTTTCTTTTCTCCACAGCCATCAACAATAACTGTGTTTTCTTTCTGAACCTTTACAGATTTTGCACGGCCAAGCTGGTCTAATGTTGCTTCTTTTAAATCCATTCCAAGTTCATCTGAAATCACCTGACCACCAGTTAAGATTGCAATGTCTTGAAGCATTTCTTTTCTACGATCACCATATCCTGGTGCTTTTACTGCAACTACATTGAATGTTCCACGTAATTTGTTAACAATAAGCGTAGTAAGTGCTTCTCCTTCAATGTCTTCTGCAATAATAAGAAGTCTTGCTCCAGATTGTACAACCTGCTCAAGAATTGGAAGAAGATCCTGAATGTTAGAGACTTTCTTATCCGTAATGAGAATGTATGGATCATCTAAAACTGCTTCCATTTTCTCAAGATCTGTAGCCATGTATGCTGAAATATATCCACGATCAAACTGCATACCTTCTACAAGATCAAGCTCTGTCTGCATCGTTTTTGATTCTTCGATGGTGATAACACCGTCTTTGGAAACTTTTTCCATAGCATCTGCAACCATCTGTCCTACCGCATCATCTCCTGAAGAAACTGCTGCAACACGTGTAATCTGCTCTTTTCCTGTCACATTACTGCTCATTTTTGCAATCGCTTCTACTGCGATGTCTGTTGCTTTTTTCATTCCTTTACGAAGAACGATTGGATTTGCCCCTGCCTCTAAATTCTTTACACCTTCGTGCACCATAGCCTGTGCAAGAACTGTAGCTGTTGTAGTACCATCTCCTGCAACATCATTTGTCTTTGCAGCAACTTCTTTGATCAGTTGTGCTCCCATGTTTTCAAAGCCATCTTCTAGCTCAATTTCTTTTGCAATTGTAACACCATCGTTTGTAATAAGTGGTGCTCCAAATGATTTATCCAAAACTACATTTCTTCCTTTTGGTCCTAATGTAACACGAACAGTATCTGCCAGTTTATTGACCCCTTTTTCTAATGCCGCTCTGGCTTCTGATCCATACTTAATTTCCTTTGCCATGACTATCCACTCCTCTTTCTTAATCTTCTACAATTGCCAAAATATCACTTTGTTTTACGATAATATATTCTTCGTGATCTAACTCAACTTCTGTTCCAGAATATTTTGAATAAATAACTTTATCTCCAACTTTAACCTGCATTTTCACTTCTTTTCCATCTATAATTCCACCTGGGCCTACTGCAAGCACTTCTGCCTCTTGTGGTTTTTCTTTTGCCTGTCCCGGAAGAACGATTCCTGATTTTGTTGTTTCTTCTGCTTCAAACTGCTTTAATACAATTTTGTCACCCAATGGTACTAATTTCATTTTAATTCCTCCTTAAATCTTGTTTTATTAGCACTCATTTCTTTTGAGTGCTAACCCTATGCATATAAAATATCACTCCATTTTCTATTTGTCAACATAGTTTACAGTTTTTTTATTTTCTCTTTACGGAAGGATTTGCCCCTTCTACACTGTAGAATCCATCTTTGATTTTAAACTTTAACATATTTCCCTTTTCACATTGATATCTTTCTACTACAGTACCTGAACAACTCAACAATTCACTTCTTGTAGAAATATAACACTCATATTCTGCATCTAGAGATATTTTTCTAAGATCCTCTTCTTTTAAGAGCAAATAAATATAGTCTTCTTCCATGTCATACTTAAACACTTGACAGCGATGGGATTCATCATCAAAAATACCTTGCGTTGAAATCATTTTTTTCATTTGTAAGTCAACTGAATTTCCTTCGTACATCTTCTATCCTCCTACCCTTTTGTTATTTAAGAAAGGGTATCAGAAACCTGACACCCTTTTTGAATTTCTCTTATTTTTATAAACGTTCTTTTTTTATCTTTTCCAATTCAACAAAGACATAATCATTTAAAACTTTGATGTATGTGCCTTTCATACCGGATGAGCGAGATTCAATAACTCCGGCACTTTCGAATTTACGAAGTGCATTTACGATAACAGAACGGGTAATCCCTACTCTATCTGCAATCTTGCTGGCTACCAAAATCCCCTCGTTACCTTCCAGTTCCTCAAAAATGTGAATAATCGCCTCTAATTCTGAAAAAGAGAGCGTACTGATCGCAGACTGTACGATCTGCTCTTTTCTTGTCTCTTCTGCACTTTCTTCATTCACAGAGCGAAGCATCTCAAGTCCAACCACAGCGGTTCCATACTCACTTAAAATAATATCATCAATCTCATAAAAGCTATCCTGCTTATATATAAACAACGTTCCAAGTCTCTCACCGGCAATATCAATTGGTGTTACAATTGCCTGGTACCCTTTTACTACATCTGGTGTAAATCCCAATGTTTCTAAATTAACATTTTCTTTTGTAGATAAAATATTTAAAACTCGTTCATTGAGCATTTCATCAATGTGAGCTCCTACCACGTCTGTGATAAGCTCTGAAATACTTGTCACATCGTCACATTTACTTACACCTAATACTTTTCCTTTTTTACTTACTACAAGTACATTTGAATTCAATATTTCCGTAAGAACAGCACAAATATCATTAAAAACCACCTTACTGGAATTGTTATTATGAAGTAACTTGTTGATTTTTCTTGTTTTATCCAATAACTGTACGCTCATTAATATCCTCCACCTTCAATTGTATATACAAATCTCTTATCGCTACTAGATAATGATATGTTATCATACAATTATCGAAATATCAACGTCATTTTTTTAATTATTTTTCAAATTTCGAACATATCCACATTTTTCGTCAGCACAGACTAATTTATTCCCTTTTTCCACCATATAGTTTCCACATTCTGGACATTTTTCTTTTGATGGTTTTTGCCAAGACATAAATTCACACTCAGGATTATTTTCACATCCATAGTATTTTCTTCCTTTTTTGGTTTTCCGTATCACAACTTCTTTTCCACAAAGCGGACAGGAAACTCCAATCTTTTCTAAATATGGCTTTGTATTTTTACAATCCGGAAACCCTGGACATGCGAGGAATTTTCCATGTGGTCCATATTTAATAACCATATGACGTCCACACTCTTCACAAACCACATCCGTGACTTCATCCTCAATTTTAACGCTTTCTAATTCTTTTTCAGCAATCTTCACAGCCTCATCAAGATCTGGATAAAAATTCCTGATAACTTCTTTCCAAGGAATCTTTCCTTCTTCCACCATATCTAAAAGGCCTTCCATGCTTGCCGTAAAGTTTTCATCTACAATACTTGGAAAAGACTGTTTCATAATATTATTTACAACCTCTCCAATTTCTGTAATATATAAGTTTTTCGCTTCTTTGGTCACATAACGTCTGGCAAGAATTGTGGTGATCGTAGGTGCATACGTACTTGGACGTCCAATTCCTAATTCTTCCAATGTTTTTACAAGCGCAGCTTCTGTAAAATGTGCAGGTGGCTGTGTAAAATGTTGTTTTGAATCAAAAGATTCTTTTGCAAGTTCCTTATCCATATCGAGATGATTTACCAACGCATTGCTTTCTTGCTTTTCTTCATCATATTCTGTATACACTGTTCGGAAACCGTCAAATACGACTTTTGAAGTAGAAACAGCAAATCGATATTCTCCGGCAGCAATTTTCACCGAAATTGTTTCCAATTTTGTTGCAGTCATTCTACTTGCCGCAAACCGTTTCCAAATCAGTTGATACAACCGAAATTGATCCCTTGTCAAGGATTCTTTGATCATTGTCGGAGTCCTTGCAATATCTGTGGGACGAATCGCCTCATGGGCGTCTTGAATTTTCTTCTCCGTTTTTTTTGACAATGTACTTGCAGCTACATACTCTGTCCCGAAATTTTCTTCAATATAAGTTCTTGCGGCTGCCTCTGCCTCTTCTGAAATTCTTGTGGAATCTGTACGAAGATAGGTGATAATACCGACTGTTCCCTGTCCTTTTATGTCCACACCTTCGTATAATTGCTGTGCAATACGCATTGTTTTTTGTGTTCCAAAATTCAATGCTTTTGCCGCCTCTTGCTGTAGCGTACTGGTGGTAAAAGGAAGGGGTGCTTTTCTTGTCCGCTCTCCCTTTTTGATATCAGAAATTGTAAATTTTTCATTCTCTACCGCTTGAATAATTGTATCTAATTCCTGTTTGGAATGAATGACTATCTTTTCATTTTCCTTCCCGTAAAACTTTGCCGTCAACGGACGTCTTGCGCCTTTTACATTTAAGATTACATCCAGACTCCAGTATTCTTCTGGGATAAAATCATTGATTTCTGCTTCTCTGTCTGCAATTAGACGAAGCGCAACTGACTGTACTCGTCCCGCACTTAACCCTCGTTTCACTTTCGCCCATAATACCGGGCTTATCCGATATCCTACCATTCGATCTAAGACTCTTCGTGCCTGTTGGGCATCCACAAGATTCATATCAATATCTCTCGGAGCCTTTAAGGAAGCTTTCACAGCATTTTTTGTAATCTCATTAAAAGTAATTCTGCGCATCTTTTTCTCATCCAGTTTCAATGCTGTAGCAAGATGCCATGAAATTGCTTCCCCTTCACGATCGGGGTCAGTTGCCAGATATACTTTATCTGCTTTTTTCACTTCTTTTCGAAGACTTGCAAGAATATCTCCTTTTCCTCGAATCGTAATATATTTTGGTTCATAGTCATTTTCAACATCGATTCCCATCTGACTTTTCGGCAAATCCCGAACATGTCCATTTGACGCAGCAACCGAATAGTTGCTTCCCAGAAATTTTTTAATTGTCTTCACCTTAGCCGGTGACTCCACAATTACCAAATAATGTGCCATAAATGTCTTTCCTCCGACAGACTTTCTACTTATTTTTCTTTAGGTTCTTAGCCCTATCTTTGTTTTATATAATAGTTTTTTGAGACTTCTCTTATATATCCTTTTATTTCCAGCGAAACCAAAGTTTCTAATAATTTATCTGGAGAAATCGCAATTTCCTCCATTAAACTTGTGATATTTTTTGGAAATAAATCAAGTCGACTATACACCATATTTTCTATACTTTCAAGTTCTTTTGCGTTTTTGTCTGTTTTTTCTTTTGTCGATTCACATAAAATCCCCATTTCTTCTAGAAGAAATTCCGGTGATAAAAGAATCCCTGCACCCTGAAATATCAAGCGATTGCACCCTTGGCTTAGGACACTGTCCACAGGGCCTGGCAATGCATATACATCTTTTCCTTGCTCTAACGCCAAATCTGCGGTAATCAGTGACCCACTTCTTTGTTTCGCCTCCATTACAAGTACTGCATCCGACAGTGCACTAATAATCCGATTTCTTCTTGGAAAATTTGTTGGCACAGGAGCCGTACCAGGCAAAAATTCTGATACAATTCCGCCCTCTTTTTTTACAATATCTTCGTACAATCCTCGATTCTCTTTTGGATAGCAAACATCAACCCCGCTTCCTAAAACCGCACAGGTGTAACCTTCCCCATTTATTGCTCCACGCTGCCCTGCGCCATCAATTCCTCTTGCCAGACCACTTACAACTTGCACACCATGTTGGGCTAGTTTTTCTCCATATTCCATAGCAAATTTTTCCCCATATCGCGTACAGTTTCTTGCCCCTACAATAGCCACTGTCTTTTTATTTATATCCGGAAGATTCCCTTTCACATATAATGCATATGGCGGAGAGGAGATTTCTTTTAGTTTTTCCGGATATTCCTCTTCATAAAATGTGATAAATCGTAAATTTTTATTTTCCAATTCTAAATAATCTTTTTCAAGATTTTTATTTTTCTTTGCCTCTACGATGGCTCGGATATCCTTTTCCGTCAAATAGGTATCGTTTCGAAGCCTTTTTTCTTCTATATAATATATTTCTCTTCCAGTGCCCACTTGTTGTCGTAAATAGATTTTCTTTTGATCTGACAGATGTCGAATGGTCGCAAACCAATATTCATAAATCATACATTCACCTTCCCCAGTATTTTTTATCTAGCCCACGATAGCCTATCGCTTCTTTTATATGACTGGTCAAAATCTCTTCTTCTCCTTCCAAATCCGCAATCGTTCTTGCTACTTTCAAAATTTTGTGATAACTTCTTACCGTTAACCCTAATACAGTATATGCATCTTTGAGTAATTGTTTTTCTTTTTTTCCTAAATTACAGTATTTTTCAATGTCATTTATATCCATTGACGCATTAGAACCTATTTTCTTTCCTTGGAATCTTTTGATTTGAATTTCTTTTGCTTTGCATACTCTCTTTCTAATCTGTAATGAAGATTCTCGCCTTTCTTTACCTGTTAATTGGTCGTATTTCACCTTTGGTGCTTCTACACAAATATCGATCCGATCTAAAAATGGTTGACTGATTTTCCCTAGATAATTCTGAATTTGTGTTGGCGTACAGGTACATTTGTTAAGATCTGGATACCTTCCGCAAGGACAAGGATTCATTGCTGCCACAAGCATAAAATCGGACGGAAACACATATTCTCCTCCCGATCTGGCAATGGTAATACTATGTTCCTCTAACGGCTGTCTTAAAGTTTCTAAAACACCTTTTTGAAATTCTGGCAATTCATCTAAAAAAAGAACGCCTCTATGTGCCAGACTTATCTCTCCTGGAACTGGTATTCTTCCACCTCCTAACATTGCAGATTTTGTAACCGTATGATGTACACTTTGGAATGGTCGTGTACAAACCAATGGTGCTTGTGAATCTATTTTTCCTAAGATACTGTATATTTTTGTAACTTCCATGCTTTCTTCTAACGTCATTGGCGGGAAAATCCCTGGTATTCGCTTTGCAATCATGCTTTTTCCACTACCAGGGGGACCGATCATCAATAGATTGTGACCTCCTGCCACTGCAATTTCTGTAGCTCTTTTTACATTTTCCTGACCACAAATCTCTGCGTAATCCTTCTCTAATATCTGTTCTTTTCGTCCTTCATAAGGACCTACACTTTCCGCATTTAAACGCATTTGTCCAAGAAGCCAACCAACCAATTCTTTTAGACTTTCCACACCTACTATTTGAATCCCACTTACCAATGCTCCTTCCTTTCCATTTTCTTTTGGAACTACACAAACAGAAATTCCCTTCTCTTTTGCTTGTAATACAACCGGCAAAATCCCTGCTACTTTCCGAACACTTCCATCTAGTCCTAACTCTCCAATCACCATCATATCCTCCACTGACTTTTGTGGAACAATGCCAAGTGCTATTAAAATAGATATTGCAATGGATAAATCAAAAGAACTCCCTTTTTTTCGAATAGAAGCAGGAGATAGATTAATTACAACTTTTTTCGCCGGAAAATCTACCCCTGAATTTCTAATTGCAGTGCGAACTCTCTGTGATGCTTCTTTTACTTCTGTTGACAGATATCCAACCATGTGGAAGACTGGAAGCCCGTTACTTGCATCCGCTTCTACTTTTATAATTTCTGCCTGAATACCATGGATAACCGCAGATAAAACCATACCGAAACCCATTTACATCCTCCTTCCTTATCTTTCTTTTAGATGTCTCCTTATGAAATTTTAAAATAGTGAATATTGACCGAACTGGTCAGATCTATAGATGCAGAATTTTCTGCGAGAATAAAATTATCATATCTCATTTTTTCATACAATGCAATTCTTTTTATTGGAAAAGCACAAAATTTCTATAATCTTCATAAATTATAATAAATGTGCCGGGAGGTGCTGTTCTTTGAAATCTTTCCTACCCCCCCTGACTCCTGTAGAAGAAAAAAGCTATATTCAAAAATACAAAGAAGGGGATCTTGACGCAAAAAATATTCTGATCGAACGAAATATGCGACTCGTTGCACATGTAATTAAAAAGTATCAAAATCTAGATGACGATCCTGAAGATCTTATATCCATCGGAACCATCGGTCTTATAAAAGCAATTACAACCTTTGATCCAGAAAAGGGCAATCGACTGGCAGCCTATGCTTCGAAATGCGTGGAAAATGAAATTCTCATGTATTTAAGGTCAAAAAAGAAATCCAGTAGAGATGTTTCGATTTACGAGCCTATTGGTACTGACCATGAAGGAAATGACATTCGTCTCTATGATGTGATTGAATCTGATGAAGCAGAGGTTCCTGATAAAATTTATTTAAAAGATAATATTCGTTTGTTATACACGCAACTAGAATCTAGTCTCACAAAGCGAGAACAACTTGTTTTAAGGAAACGATACGGTCTTTACAACTGTAGCCCTTGTACGCAAAAAGAAATTTCCCTATCCCTTGGAATATCCCGTTCTTATGTGTCTAGAATAGAAAAAACTGCCATAGAAAAGCTAAGATGCTTTTTTACGGCAGTCTGATTTTTATGCTTCCTGACGTCTGAGAATATCATAACAATCTGCTTGCTCACTCAATTGCACATAGAGCACTTGCTTTGGATGTGGTGCGCTATCTTGCTCTTGCCCATCTTCTGTTACAATTCTTAATACCTCTGTCTTGATATTCTCACCGTTTGGTTTCATAATCTCAATTGTTTCACCTACGGAAAATTTGTTACGTTGTTCGATTTTACACAGTCCCTCTTTTTGTTCTCCTACGATTCCAAGATACGTATATTCTTTTACATACGTATTACTGTCGTAGATTTGAGATGCCTCATCCGGCTTTCCAAAAAAGAATCCTGTCGTAAACTGTCGATACGTACAATTAGAAATCTGATCCAAATACCACGGCATATTTTGTTGATACAATTCCGGATCTTTTTGATAATCATCAATTGCTTTTCTGTATGTTCGTGCTACTGTTGCAACATACAACGCTGTCTTCATTCTTCCTTCTATCTTAAGACTATCCACCCCTGCATCAATTAATTCTGGAATATGCTCGATCATGCATAAGTCTTTGGAGTTAAAAATGTATGTGCCACGTTCATTTTCATATACCGGCATATATTCTCCTGGACGTGTCTCTTCCACAACCGCATATTTCCATCTACAAGGATGTGTACATGCCCCCTGATTTGCATCTCTTCCCGTAAAATAGTTACTTAACAAGCATCTTCCTGAGTAAGAGATGCACATAGCTCCATGCACAAATGTTTCAATTTCCAAATCTTCTGGAATATTTTGACGAAGTTCTTTTATTTCTTCCAAAGAAAGTTCACGCGCTGAAACCACACGCGTAGCTCCTTGTTTGTACCAAAAATTATAAGTTCCATAGTTTGTATTATTTGCCTGCGTACTGATATGACGTTCAATCTCAGGGCATACCTCTTTGGCAATCTCAAATACCCCTGGATCCGCAATAATCAATCCGTCTGGTTGGATTGTCTTTAATTCCTCAAAATACGCTCTCACGCCAGCAAGATCAGCATTGTGGGCCAAAATATTGGCTGTAACATAAACTTTCACATCGTGAGCATGTGCAAATTGAATTCCTTCTTTCATATCATCCATAGAAAAGTTTTTCGCCTTTGCCCGCAATCCAAATGCTTCTCCACCGATATACACCGCATCTGCCCCAAACATAACGGCTGTCTTAAGAACTTCCAAGCTACTTGCCGGAATCAATAATTCAGGATGTCTTTTCATTGTAATTTCCCTTCTAAATCTTTCTCTTTTTTTATACTAAGCGCCACTCCATCTCCTAATGGAATAATCGAAGTAATAAGGTCTTTGTTATGTTTTAATTCATAAAGGTATTCTCTCATGCGCCCATGTATTGTTCTGTTCCTTCGTTCAATCGCGTAACGTGATTCAATGATTTCCCCATCTTGAAGCACATTATCAGATACAAGAAGTCCACCCTTCTTTAGTAACCTCATAACTTCCGGAAAATAATGGATGTATTGTCCTTTTGCTGCATCCATAAAAATAAAATCATAACTTTCCTCTAAGGTTTTCATAACCTCCAGGGCATCTCCTTCTAAAAGAGTAATCATCTTGTCTTTTCCTGCACGCTGAAAGTTTGCACGCGCAATCGGAATCCTTTTTTCATAATTTTCAATTGTTGTAATCCTACAACCTGCAGGTACATATTCACTCATCAATAACGCAGAGAAACCTACGGCAGTTCCTACTTCAAGAATGCGCATAGGTTTTTTTAGGGAAAGGAGCACCTTAAGAAAACTTTGCATCTCTTTTCTTATGATTGGAACATACGTATCCAAAGCTTCCTGTTCGATTGCTTCTAAAATTTCACTATTCTCTGTATCTAAGGAATTGATGAATGTTGTGATACGTTCATCTACTATCATATCTTACACATCCACATCCATAATAATTGGTATTACCATTGGTCGTCTCTTTGTCTTTTTCCAAATATAATCATTCATGGCGTCTCGAATTACAAGCTTTATCTTATTCCAGTCTGCATGCCTGTTTCCAAGACAATGATCCAAAGCTTCCGACACAACGCCACGCGCTTCTTCCATAAGACCTTCTGACTCTCTTACATATACAAATCCACGAGAAACAATATCCGGTCCCGCAAGAAGTCTATTGGTGCCACGCTCTAACGTTAGTACAACGATTAAGATTCCATCTTCTGCTAAATGTTGACGATCGCGAAGCACGATATTTCCTACATCTCCTACTCCAAGCCCGTCTACAAGAATTGCTCCTGTATGCACTTTGTCTACCACATTTGCACTTTCATCACATAATTCCAAAACATCCCCTGACTGAATCATAAAGATATTTTCTTTTGGAATCCCCAGCGCTTCTGCAATCCCTGCATTTGCTTTTAAATGTCGATATTCCCCATGAACCGGAACTGCATACTTCGGTTTAACAAGGGAATAAATCAACTTTAGTTCTTCCTGACACGCATGACCTGATACATGGGCATCTTGGAAAATAACATTTGCTCCTTTTGCAGATAATTCATTGATCACCTTGGATACAGACTTCTCATTTCCCGGAATTGGATTGGAACTAAAAATAATGGTATCATTCGGTTGAATGGTAACTTTACGATGTACATCTGCTGCCATTCTTGACAATGCTGCCATAGATTCCCCTTGGCTACCTGTTGTGATAAGTACCATCTTTTCTGGTGGATAGTTCTTCATCTGATCAATTTCTATCAACGTATGATCCGGAACATGTAGATATCCAAGATCTGCCGCTGTAGAAATAATGTTCACCATACTTCGTCCTTCTACCACAACTTTACGTCCATATTTGTACGCCGAGTTAATAATTTGCTGCACACGGTCTACGTTAGACGCAAAAGTCGCAATAATAATACGTGTATTTTGATGTTCTGCAAAAATATGGTCAAAGGTAATACCTACCGTTTTTTCTGATTGTGTAAACCCTGCTCTTTCCGCATTGGTACTGTCAGACATTAAAGCAAGTACTCCTTTTTTTCCAATTTCTGCAAACCGCTGAAGATCAATAGCATCCCCAAACACCGGAGTATAATCTACTTTAAAATCCCCTGTGTGTACAACAATTCCTGCCGGAGAGTAAATTGCAAGTGCAGATGCATCTTGAATACTATGATTCGTCTTTATAAACTCTATTCGGAATTTTCCCAGATTAATGGACTGTCCATGTCTTACTACTTTTCTTCTTGTAGATCGAAGAAGATTGTGTTCTTTTAGCTTATTTTCAATAATTCCCATTGTAAGCTTTGTAGTATAAATTGGTAGGTTGATTTCTTTTAATACGTATGGGAGCGCTCCGATATGATCCTCATGTCCATGCGTAATCACAATTCCTTTTACCTTGTCGATATTGTCTTTTAGATATGTCACATCTGGAATCACAAGGTCGATTCCCAGCATATCATCCTCCGGAAACGCAAGACCACAGTCCACTACAATAATACTGTCTTCATACTCAAACGCGGTAATATTCATACCGATTTGTTCAAGACCGCCAAGTGGAATAATCCTTAATTTCCCCTTACTTTCTTTTCTCAATAATTTGCACCTCCATGTATTTTATGTATTCCTGAATTACTGCGTAGTTACCAACTTTGCTGCGTAGTGATCTGTATCCAATACGATGTCTGCTATGATACTATGTACACAAAAGATTTTCTCTTCATCCTTTTACATAGGTCCGGTCTACACTTTAAAACATCCACCAAATGGGAAACAGACTCCACCTGCAAAAGTTTTCAATAACTTTAAGTTACGCTGCACAGGTTTTATTATGGTTAAAGTTTATTAAAAACTTTACATTTCAATGTCAACATCTTCTAATAATTCTTCAAAAACTTTTGATACTGCCATCAGTTCTGTTTCATCTTCTACAATTTCGTAAATTCCTTCTGCGTCTTCTTCTGCACTCGTATCCTTTAAAATCAAACACTGTGCATCATCTTCTTCGGAGTCTGCTACAAGGATGTACACATCCCCTCCGATTTTTGTCTGTTCAAGCACGAAAAACTCTTCTGTCTCGTTTGTTTCATCAAAAGTAAATTTAATTGTTTCCATGCCTTACCTCCTACTATCCCTATATTTTACTACGTCGATTTTTCTTATGTTTCACTTGAAATTTGTTCTTTTATATAGACAGAATCAAGATATCCTTGCAAAATAAATACAGCTGCAATTTTATCAATGTATTTTTTTCTATCTTCACGTCGAACATTACTTTCTATCAATGTCCGCTCCGCTTCCACTGTTGTCAATCGCTCATCCCACATGATGACTTCAAGTCCTGTGCGTCTCACAAGCATATCTCGAAATTCTAATGACTTTTGGGCTCTCTCTCCAACGTCGTTATTCATATGTTTCGGAAAACCAAGTACAATTTTCTCCACATTGTACATTTCAATAAGTGCTTCAATCCGCGCAAGTGTCTTTCGAAGCTTATTTTCCTCTTTTCTTTCGATTGTCTCAATTCCTTGGGCAGTAAAACCAAGTGGATCGCTAATTGCAACTCCAACGGTCTTCGTACCATAATCTAATCCCATTAATCTCATATGAATCATTCCCATGAGTTGAACATGATATACGATTTTAAAAGTTCTTCTACCAGCTCATCTCTTTCTACTTTCATCACAAGGCTTCTTGCTCCATTATAACTTGTAATATAGGTCGGGTCTCCTGACATAATATATCCTACAATCTGATTCACCGGATTATACCCTTTTTCTTTTAATGCTTTGTAAATGATCTCCAGAATATCTCTTGCAGAAATCTGTGGTCCTGGTTCCACCTGAAAAAACTGGGTGTTACTTAAATCACTCATTCTATTTCCTCCATCTTTGTATTTTCATTATTTCATGCTGTCTGTAGAATGTATTTCTCCATACATGCAAACTATCCTACCTATAATCTTAATATAAACCCACTCAGATTTCAATGAAAAATTCTGAATCGTCTCCGATTTTCCCCGTTACAATCTGATTCTGAAGATTCTTTTCATTTTGGGTGCCTACCTTGATATACTCTTTTGTATGTCCCGTTTGAATGCGAGTTCCATTCTTTTCTACCGTTTCTTCTATGAGTACTTCTACTTCCTTTCCAACCAATGATTGTTCATATTTCCTTTTTTGTTTGTCATGCAGTTTTAAAAGTTCCTCGCTTCTTTTTGTCTTAATTTCTTCTTTTACCTGATTTGGCATCACTGCCGCTTTTGTTCCATGTCGCTTGGAGTATTTAAATACATGTGTCTCATAAAAGCCTACTTTTTCTACAAACTCCTTGGATTTTTGAAATTCTTCTTCTGTCTCTCCTGGAAATCCTACGATCACATCTGTAGTCAATGCCGGATTTTCAAAATATTTCCTCAAAAGAATACATTTTTCATAGTATTCCTCACTTGTGTATCGTCGATTCATCCTTTTTAATGTTTCATCACAACCGCTTTGTAGTGATAGGTGAAAATGGGGACATATTTTTTTCATCGTAGAAATCTCTTTTGTAAATTCCTCTGTGATTATTCTTGGTTCCAAAGACCCTAAACGAATTCTTTCTATCCCTTCCACCTTATGCACCGCTTGAATCAATGAAAGTAAATTGTCCCCTTCTTCTAAATCAACTCCATAAGAACTTAAATGAATCCCAGTTAACACAATTTCTTTATATCCATTAAGCGCCAGACGTTTTACTTCCTCAACCACATCTTGTTTCCTTCGGCTTCTCACTCTTCCCCTTGCATAGGGGATGATACAATAGGAGCAAAACTGATTGCAACCATCTTGTACTTTGATGTACGCCCTTGTATGTTCTGCTGTGGTAGATAACTGTAGCGTTTCATATTCTTTGGTATGATTAATATCAACCATCTCACTGAGCAATTGGGACTCCCCACCGTTTTTTTGTTTTTCATACTCGTTTAATATCTCTATTAATTCTTGTTTTTTATTATTTCCTATGATGATGTCAACGCTGGAATCGATTTCTTTGGAATCTTCCAATGCCTGAACATAACAGCCTGCTGCAACGATTACAGCGTCTGGATTCATTTTTCTTGCTTTATGAAGCATTTGTCTAGATTTTCGATCCGCCATATTCGTAACCGTACATGTATTGATAATATAGATATCCGCTTTTTCTTTAAAAGGTACAATCTCGTAACCGGCATTTTCTAGCAGTTCCTGCATAGCTTCCGTTTCATACGCATTTACCTTACATCCTAAGTTGTGTAATGCTGCTTTTTTCATAAAATATTCTCCTGTATTTTAGTTTTTGATTCTTGACTTTTATTCTTTCTTCAACTAGAATGGAAATAGGGTTACATTCCCTATACATACAGTCTATTATTGAAGGAGGTATTACCATTGAAAACAGTTCAGATTTCTTTAAATTCCATCGATAAAGTTAAGTCATTCGTAAATGAAATAACAAAGTATGATAATGATTTTGATTTAGTATCTGGCAGATATGTAATTGACGCCAAATCTATCATGGGTATCTTCAGTCTTGATCTTTCAAAACCTATCGAACTTAACATTCATGCTGGAGGAAATGTAGATGCGATTCTCGCTTCTCTTGATGCATACATTATTAAATAATATGTATGAAAAAGCTGTCTCTTTCGAGACAGCTTTTTTTATTTCACTTTTACTACTTCTGCTGTCTCAATTGCCGTCTTCATCAGTTCATCAATCTTTTCTTCTAGATTTCTTTCTGATCGTTCGATTCTTTCCAGATTTGGTTTTGTCACTGGATGTTTTGCCACAAAAATCGTACAGCAATCTTCAAACGGAAGGATCGATGTTTCGTAGGTTCCAATCTTCTCAGAAATCTCAACAATTTCTCTCTTATCTAGACCAATTAGCGGACGGTATACAGGAAGCGTACACACCGCATTTGTCGCCGCCAAACTCTGCATGGTCTGACTGGCAACCTGACCAATACTTTCCCCTGTAATAAGACCAAGACATCCTTGTTCCTTTGCAAAATGTTCTGCAATCTTCATCATATAGCGTCGCATTATAATTGTAAGTTCTTCATGTGGGCATTTTTCGTAAATATACAGCTGAATATCTGTGAAATTTACAATATGAAGCTGAATTGGTCCTGTATATTTTGAAACAATTTTTGCAAGATCTACCACCTTTTGCTTCGCACGTTCACTTGTATATGGTGGTGCGTGGAAATATGTCGCATGTAATGTAACTCCACGCTTTGCAATCATATATCCGGCAACCGGACTATCGATTCCACCTGACAATAAAAGCTCTGCTTTTCCATTGGTACCAACTGGCATTCCACCCGGTCCCGGAATAATTTCAGAATATAGATAAACCTCTTCTCTAATCTCTACATTGAGCTTCACTTCTGGGTGATGGACATCTACCTTCATATTCGGAAGCGCATCCAAAATTACCCCACCTAATTCACAGTTTAATTCCATTGAGTTCAGCGGATAGCTCTTCTTACTTCGTCTAGCTTCCACCTTAAAAGTTTTGTTTCCTTCTGGATACATTTCTTTCATGTATGCTACAACTTTTTCGCAAAGTTTCTCAAATCCTTCATCTTCCACTCTTACAACTGGGCATATTCCCACGATTCCAAACACTCTTTGAAGACTTTCTACTGTTTCTTCGTAATCATAGCTGGAATCACAATCTACATAAACTCTTCCAGATGCTTTGTGAACATCAAACTCACCGTCCACATCTTTCAAAGCGTAACGAATCTGACGCACAAGTGCATCTTCAAATAAGTACCGATTTTTTCCTTTTAATCCAATTTCTCCATATTTTATTAAAAATGAATGGAATTCCATAGTTCTTCTCCTTCGTTTTATATTTGTATTAATTAATGTCTGGTAAATTTTCTCAGTATAGGAATACAATTATATAACGTCTCTAACGTATAGTCAATTTCTTCCTTCGTGGTAAATTCTGACATACTAAAGCGAACCGTTGATTTTAAGTATTCCGGCGCTGTACCTATTTCGTTTAATGTACCGCTTACAGATGGATGGTTGGAAGAACATGCTGAACCTGCGGATACATAAATCTTTTTTTCCTCCAGTGTATGCAATAGCACTTCACTTCTTACTCCCAAAAATCCTGCACTAATAATATGTGGTGCACTACTTTCGTCTGTATTTCCATGTATAACAACTCCATCCAGTTTGAAAAGTCCCTCTATAAAATAGGCTTTCAATTCACGCATCGTTGCAATTTTTTCATCCAAATGCTGGTATGTCATCTTTGCTGCCAACGCAAGCCCAGCACTTCCCGGAACATTTTCTGTCCCAGATCTTAGGTCTCTTTGCTGTCCGCCTCCAAATATGATTGGTTTTATCTTCACTTTTTCATTGACATAGAGAAACCCGGTTCCCTTTGGTCCATGCAATTTATGCCCACTTACAGACATAAGATCAATTCCTTGACGTTTTGGATAAATGTGATATTTTCCAAATCCTTGTACTGCATCTACATGTAAAAGAATCGATGAATTATACTCCTTCACAATTTTAGATGCTTCCGTCACTGGCTGAACAGCCCCTATTTCATTATTTACATACATAATAGACACTAAAATTGTCTCTGGACGCAAGGCATTTTTTAAATCTTGTAAACTTATCCTTCCCGTTTGATCAACCGGAAGATACGTTACTTCAAACCCTTCTTCTTCCAAATACTTCATTGTATTTAAGACAGCCGCATGTTCTACCGCCGTAGTAATTAGATGATTTCCCCTTCTTTTATTTGCTCTTGCACAACCAATCAGCGCCAGATTATCACTTTCTGTTCCTCCAGAAGTAAATAGAATTTCTTTTTCCTGCACCTTTAAAATCTTTGCCAAAGTTTCCTTCGCTTCCCGAATGTAACGTTCTGCTTCAACCCCTTTTAGATGTAAGGAAGAAGGATTTCCAAAATCCTCGCACATAATCTTATATACAAGTTCTCCTACTTCTTTAAAACATCTTGTTGTTGCTGAATTATCTAAATAAATTTCCATTGGATCCTACCTCTTATTTTATTTCTAAATACTTTTTAGTTTTCCAGTTGATACATCAGTATCGCTAGGACCGTAAGCCCTGCAGTCTCTGTGCGTAAAATTCGTTTTCCCAGTGTGATTGGATAGGCACCCATTTTCTCTGCTTGCACAACTTCTTCTTCCTCGAAACCACCTTCCGGACCAATAAATACTCCTATCTTTTGATTTGGCTGAATGGTACTGATGATTTCTTTTGTTTCATGCATTCCTTTGGCCAACTCATATGGAAACAAGATTAGATCCATCTCCTTTGCATACTGAAGTGCTTCTGAAAAGTTCATGACATGTTCTACTACTGGTATGATACTTCGTCCAGACTGTTTCGCCGCACTTTCCGAAATGGCGTTCCATCGCTCTACTTTCTTAACCGCTTTTTTTTGATCTAATTTTACAACTGCTCTCTTAGTTGCAACCGGAATCACTTTATAAACTCCCAATTCTGCCGCTTTTTGTATAATCAGTTCCATCTTGTCACCTTTAGGCAATCCTTGAAACAAATAAATTTCTGAAGAAAGTTCTGAGTTGCTTTGGAAACAATTTAAAATGTTTAGAATTGCTTCATCCGCTTCATAATGCTCTACACTACACTGGTATTCCATTCCATTCCCATCACAAATTTGCACATGTTCTCCCGGCTTGATTCGAAGAACATTTTTCATATGATTAACATCGCTCCCTTTGATCACGATCTTCTGTTCGTAAATATTTTGAGGATCTGTAAAAAAATGATGCATACTTGTCTCCTTAATTCTTTCTGGCAGTTACTGAAACCCATTCTCCTTGGTATGTAACTTCCAACACTTCTAATCCCGCTTTCTTGACTGCCTCTACAACGGTCTGTTCTTTGTCATCAATAATCCCACTTGTAATGTAGATTCCACCTTTTTTTAATTGATTTACAATGACTGGGGTCAATCCCGTAAGCACTTCTGCCAAAATATTCGCTGCTACAATATCATACGTTTCATAACCAACTGTATCTTGCACAGATGTATCATCAATAATGTTTCCAATCATCACTTCATATTGATCTGGTCGAATTCCATTTACTTCCATATTTTCATGGGTAGCTTCGATGGCACAAGGATCCAAGTCTGTACCAACACAATACCCAGCTCCAAATTTTAATGCAAGCATCCCTAATATTCCGCTTCCACATCCAACATCAAGAATTCGATCTCCTTTTTTTACATGCTTCTTTAGCTGCCGAATACAAAGTTGTGTTGTTTCGTGCATTCCTGTCCCAAAAGCAGTGCCTGGGTCTATATGAATAATCATTTTATCTTCATCTTCTGGCTTTACGTCTTCCCAGGAAGGAATAATTAAGATATCATCCACGCAAAACTGATGGAAATACTGTTTCCAGTTGTTAACCCAGTCAAGATCTTCTGTTTCGGATTCTTCAATCGAACATTCTCCTAACTCCATATAAGCAGACATCTCTTTTAGTTCTGCACGGATATTCGTAAGGATCTCTTCTGTCTGTACCCCTTCTTCCATATAAAAACTTAAATACGCAACCCCGTCATCTGGTTCTGTTACTGGAAGAATGTCCACAAACATCTGCTCTTTATCTGCCTGCGTCAGAGGTATTTTATCTTCTATTTCCACTCCTTCTACTCCAAGATCCATCAGCATGCTGCTGACAATATCTTCTGCTTTGGTTAACGTTTTTAATCTGAATTTTTGCCATTTCATCCTTCTAATTCCTCCTAAAATTAACCGCCGATACTAAACATTTTGCGATGTTCTTCTTGCATTGCATCGCACATACATCCTTCATTCTCACTATTTTTAAATTGATGACTCCGCGGTTTTTGATATATCGTTTCTTTGATTGCCTCTAAAATCTCCTGATCTGATGTCCCACTTCTTAAAAGTTCTTTTAAATCTGTGCCAATGGAATATTGAAGACATGGTTTTAAAAATCCATCTGCCGTCAATCTTACTCTGTTACATTCCTCACAAAATTGGTGTGATATGGCGCTAATAAACCCGATTTTCCCCTTAAATCCAGGAAATTGCTTGTAAACAGCTGGTCCATTTCCAAATGTACCCGTGAGATTCTCCGCCTCTCCGAATGCTTGTACCAAGCGTTCATAAACAATTTTCTCACTTCCATTGGGATCACTTTTTCCAATTCCAATTGGCATCATTTCTATAAATCTTACATCCACTGGTGTTTCTTTCGCAAACATCGCAAGCTTTTCCCACTGTTCCTCATTTTTCCCCAGTAACGCCACGCAATTGATCTTCACCTTAAGCTGTGGATACAAAAGGGCTGCCTTCAGCCCCTTTAAGGCATCTTCTAACTGATTTCTTCTTGTAAACGCTTCGTATTGAGCCTTGTCTAAAGTATCTAAACTAATATTTACAGCAGTAAGTCCTGCGTCTACCAGTCCCGGAATCTGACTTTCTAAAAGCACGCCATTTGTCGTTAAAGTCACATCATCGATTCCCTCTATCGCTTTTAGTTTTCTAAGCAATGAACATAGGTCTTTTCGAAGCAGTGGTTCTCCTCCTGTAAGTTTCACTTTGGAAATCCCCATCTTCGCACATAACCGCACCACTCTTTCTATCTCATCGTAGCTTAAAATCTGACCGTGGGATAACAGATTCCCCTCATCTTTTGGCATACAATACCTGCACCTTAAATTACACTTGTCTGTAACCGATACGCGAAGATATTCAATTGTTCGTCCATATTGATCTAACACTTTGCTTAACTACTCCTTGAACTAATTCCTCTCTTTTTATCTCTACTTTCCTTTTGCCTCATGGAAATAGCTCCCACTCTTTCCTCCTGTCTTTTTGCAAAGATAAATCTCTTTGATTTCCATAGACTTGTCCAGTGCCTTGCACATATCATACACCGTTAAAAGAGCTGTGCTTACTCCTGTAAGTGCTTCCATTTCTACTCCTGTTTTTCCAGTCACTTTTACAGTACAAAAACATTGAACCGCATATTCTTGTGGAAGCATTTCAAAGGTAACTTTGCAATTAGATATAGGTAAAATATGGCACATTGGAATCCATTCAAAGGTCCGCTTAGCTCCCATGATTCCTGCCGTTGTTGCAACTGCAAGCACATCTCCTTTCTCTACTTTTCGATCACAGATTGCTTCGTACACTTCCTGATTTACAATTATTTTACCTGTTGCAGTGGCTTCACGAACCGTATCATTTTTCTCCGTCACATCCACCATAAGTGCAGTCCCATTTTCATCAAAATGACTCAGTCCCATATGGATCTCCCTTCTCATATTATAGTATCTTCCGTTAAAAATCTTAACTTTTATTTTACCATATGAAAAATGTTATGTAAATCTGCTTTTATTCTTCCCGAAAAGACAATGTATGTACATTCACTCCATTTACTTCTACATACTCATCCACTGCAATTACAAGGCATTTTCTTCCATTGACCATCTGTGCTTCTACCAGATCCATTCTTTCTGGATTTACTTTAATTTCAATATCAGGCGTTTTAATTTGTAATTTTCTTGTTTCCGTAATATTACTTGCCAAAAGGGTGGATTTTTCTCCTGCTGCTTCTTCAAATTTTTGGTCAAAACTTTCCATTTTTTCATTGGAAACGCCACTTTGTTCAAATATTTTCTTTACGTCTGTTTTGTCTAATTCCAATGGTTCTGGTTCTTCTTTATGAGCAACAATCATTTCATTAATCGTTTCATGGATATTTCGTACTGTATCGTAATCCGATTCTTCTCCTAATGTATCTTCAATGATCATCTGAAATGTCTCTTTTTGAAAATCTGCCGACATCGGAAGTTTTGCCCCCAAGACGTTGCTGATAAAGTCCTCCTGAAGATCTTTGGTTTTTTTCGTATAGTAAAGAACCCCATGCACATCACTATTTCGATCTGTAAAGGCTGGAAAAAGAAATCCTTTTTCCGGCTGATCCACCACCCAATCTCTAATCCGATCTTGCATTCGATTATCTTGAGCATTATAACTTAATCCTGGTTTTGTTAAGGATACAGGACATAAACTGCACAACAAAAATTCGTAAACATCCTCTGATGCATCAAACATTTCTATACCGTCAGATGACTTTCCGGGAATATCATACATGCCATGGATTAAGATGATATAATAGTTGGCTTCATACTGATAATGTGCAATCACTTTATCATAAAATTCTTCTAGAAGCATATCATCTTCTAGCTTACTATTTTTTAATTTCATAAGAAATTCTTGTGTCCCTCCTGGCATCTCTGCTTCTATTGGGAACTCCATGTTCAGCATGTTTTTTCCAATTGTACCTGACAAGGTTTTTTTGAAAATGTCAAAGTACTTAAATGTTTCTTCTTCTGGAAGTGATAGAAATGCTTCCTTCGCTTCCATCTTTTTGTCTTTTTCATGGTCTACATAGCACCCACAGATTCGAGTTATGGCACAATTTGCAGGTGTAAACTGTTTTCTTATTTCTAAAACTTCCTTTTTATTCATAATTTGTCTCGCTTTCTATTTTTACACTAATTTGGTGGTCCACTTCGAACAATCCCACACTTCCTGTACCACATCCTGATAAAATTCAGGTTCATGGCAAATAAGCAGAAGCGTTCCTTTGTATTCTTTCAAGGCTTCTTTTAGGGACTCTTTTGCCTCCACATCTAAGTGATTGGTCGGCTCATCTAAAAACAATACATTGGTCTGGCGATTTAAAAGCTTGCACAGTCGAACTTTCGCCTGTTCTCCACCGCTTAATACCCGAACTTGGCTCTCAATATGCTTCGTTGTTAATCCACATTTTGCAAGTGCGGAGCGCACTTCATACTGTGTAAAAGAAGGGAATTCATTCCACACCTCTTCGATACATGTGGATTTATTTTTCCCATCACTTTCTTGTTCAAAATAACCCACCTGTATATTTTCGCCCAATTCACAAAATCCGCTTAATGGTTTGACGATTCCTAATATGCTTCGGATCAGCGTTGTTTTTCCAATTCCATTTGCTCCTGTAAGTGCAATCTTCTGTCCTCGTTCAACGGAAAGATTCAGTGGTTTGGACAACGGTTCCTCATACCCAATCACAAGGTCTTTGGTTTCCACAATGTACTTTCCTGGTGTCCGTCCTTGTTTAAAATGGAATTCTGGCTTTGGTCGCTCCGCCGCCAATTCAATCACTTCCATTTTATCTAATTTTTTCTGTCTTGACATGGCCATATTTCTTGTGGACACTCTCGCTTTATTTCTTGCCACAAAATCTTTTAACTGACTGATTTCCTGTTGTTGCTTTTTATAAGCTGCTTCCAACTGACTTTTCTTAACTTCATAGATTCGTTGAAAATCTGCGTAATTTCCGACATAACGTTCCAATTTTTGCTGTTCCATATGATAGATAAGATTCACAACTTCATCTAAAAAAGGAATATCATGGGAGATCAAGATAAACGCATTTTCATAGTCCAACAGATATCTTTTAAGCCAATCAATATGTTCTTCATCCAAATAGTTGGTCGGTTCGTCCAACAAAAGGATATCCGGCTTTTCCAAAAGTAGTTTCGCAAGTAAAACGCGAGTCCTTTGCCCACCGCTTAAATCCGTAACATCTCGATCTAACCCGATATCTAGAAGTCCGAATGCGCGTGCCACCTCCTCTACCTTTGTATCAATAATATAGAAATCATGTAACGTTAGTATATCTTGAATGGTTCCTAACTCTTCCATCATCTGTTCCATTTCTTCTGGATCTGCTTCGCCTAATTTTTCACAGATACCATTCATTCGCTCTTCCAAGGAAAACAGGTAGGAGAAGGCAGAACGTAATACTTCTTGAATCGTCATCCCCTTTTCTAACACGGTATGCTGATCAAGATAACCTACACGTACATTTTTCGCCCACTCGATTTTTCCTTCATCTGGCTTTAACTTTCCTGTTACAATATTCATAAACGTAGATTTTCCTTCTCCATTGGCTCCAATCAGACCGATATGTTCTCCTTTCAAAAGTCGAAAGGATACATCCTCAAAAATCGCACGATCTCCGAACCCATGTGAAAGGTGTTGAACGCTTAATATACTCATCTTTAATAACTCCTTTGTATGTTCACTAATCCTTGTTTTCCATAAAATAATGTTGTCTCGCTTGCTATTATAAACGGATTTAGAGAATTCCTCAACAACAACTGTCTTAGATTATGCTATAATCTTTTTATAGGAGGCATAATAATGATTGATAAAACATTTATCCCTGTGAATGGGCTAAAAAAAGAACCCTATTGTGGATGTCACAATGGGATGCGTTATTTTTTACAATCCGATGAGCAAAAGGAACATTTTATTGCTACCGTATATCCAGAACCTTGGTCTATTGAAAAAACAGAACCTGACAACAAAATCAGTCGCACCTTTCCTATTTCCGAAGCCGGAATGGATGATGCTATTGCATGGTTATTTAAGATGTACGAAGAAAAGAAAGATTTTTGGAATGATTCTTTAAAAAATGCAATGCATACCGTTTGTACGGATTAATATCCTCTCTAAAACTGACAAGCATATGTTTCTTTTTTGCTTGTCAGTTTTATTTATTCGTTCTACTTATAAATACTTATTCGTTTTTCATCTATTTTGCACAAATAACCCTCTTGTTTTTTCTTATGTTGCCAACACTTTCACCACTTTTTTCTGAAAAACAATTGCTTTTTCTTCTATAATAGTGTATTGTATTAATATAAATCTTATGAAATTTATAAAAATTTAATATCATCGTTGGATTGTAATTTATATAAGTTCATAATTGGTTGAACGTTTCTACCAGCTACCGTAATAGCTGTCTATAAATTTCTGTTTTATGGTACATTTTTTCGATGTACTCAGAGTGATAGACATTCTATTTGGGGCTTTTTTTATTGCTACATTTAAGTGTCCTCTGCACATATGCATACACGGGATACAATTGCAGCCATCTGCCATTTTACGAAGCAGTTGAAAGAAAGGGGGGAGAAGGTTTCATTTCTGCAAATTTTATAACTATTGGTTTGATGACTGTTTTCTATCAAATAACATTAACTAACTCAATTGGGGAATCGTAACCCCCTTGAGTGGAGGTAGGAGGGAAAAATATGAACTTAGACAAAATATTTCACTTAAAAGAACACGGTACAGACTTAAAAACCGAGATCATTGCCGGTCTTACAACGTTTATGACCATGGCTTATATCTTGGCTGTAAACCCAAATATTCTAGCAGAATCTGGTATGGATCGTGGCGCTGTATTTACAGCAACAGCATTAGCCGCTTTTATTTCAACATGTTTAATGGCATTATTATCAAATTACCCATTTGTCCTTGCACCTGGTATGGGACTTAACGCATATTTTACATACACAGTCGTGTTTGGAATGGGTTATACATGGCAAATGGCTTTGGCTGCTGTTTTTATTGAAGGTATTATCTTTATTCTTTTATCACTTACAAATGTTAGAGAAGCAATCTTCAATGCAATTCCAATGAACTTAAAACATGCTGTTTCTGTTGGTATTGGACTTTTTATCACATTCATCGGTCTTCAAAATGCAAAAATCGTTGTGGAGAACTCTGCAACAAAAGTTGGGATGTTCTCTTTTAAATCTTGTATTGCTGATGGAACTTTCCGTACAATCGGAATCACTGTTCTTCTTGCATTAATTGGTATTTTAATTACAGGTATTCTTTTAGCCTTAAATGTAAAAGGTAACATCCTTTGGGGAATTTTAATTACTTGGGCTCTTGGAATCGTCTGCGAATTGACTGGATTATATCAGCCAAATCCAGAACTTGGAATGTTTAGTGTAATTCCTGATTTTTCAGCCGGAATTGCGATTCCAAGTCTTGCCCCAACCTTTATGAAAATGGACTTCTCTAAAGTTTTCACGATGGATTTTTTGGTGATCATGTTTGCTTTCTTATTTGTTGATATGTTTGATACACTCGGAACATTAATCGGCGTTGCTTCAAAAGCAGATCTTCTGGATGAAAACGGCAAACTGCCAAAAATCCGCGGAGCATTATTATCCGATGCCATTGGTACTTCAGTAGGCGCTGTGCTTGGTACTTCTACAACAACCACATTTGTAGAAAGTGCTTCTGGTGTTGCGGATGGTGGTCGTACTGGTCTAACAGGTATTGTTGCTGCTATTTTATTTGGGTTGGCATTGTTCTTGTCACCAGTTTTCTTAGCAATCCCTGGATGGGCTACTGCACCTGCTCTAATTATTGTAGGATTTTTGATGATTACTTCTATTACAAAAATTGATTTCGAAGATTTCACCGAAGCCATTCCAGCCTTTGTCTGCATCATTGCTATGCCATTTATGTACAGCATTTCAGAAGGTATTGCGATGGGAATTATCACATACGTTGTATTAAATCTTGTTACTGGTAAATTCAAAGAGAAAAAAATCAATTTCTTAATGTATGCTCTCGCAATTATATTTGTAGCAAAATATATCTTAGTCTAAAAAACTCACAAAGGAAACCTCTATAGAGAAATGGGTTGTCAAGAAATAGATCGCCCCTTTTGATTAGCGTTTCTGGACATACGAAAATCCCGTTTGAATGATTTGTACTGCATCATTCAAACGGGATTTTTCTTAAGGAATGGAACTGTCAATTTCTGTTTTTTTGAAGCGCATCCACAAATCAACACACATTCTGCTGATATTTCAAGTGCTTTTTCAACACCTTATCTCTTAATTCCATCATACGCTGATCTGCGATTGTAATAGTATCTGCACAAGATTTTAGCTCTTCTACGATATCTTCACATTCGCAAGAGTCTTTTTTATATTTAATGTCGTGCTCCAAACTTGCCCAAAAATCCATGGCTACTGTTCGTATTTGAATTTCCACCTTTACATACTCTTGAGCCTCTTCAAAAAGTATCGGCACCTCTACAATCATATGATAACTGCGGTACCCATTGGTTTTTGGATGTTTGATATAATCCTTAATTTCAAGTACTACAAAATCATCTTGCGCACTTAGCTTTTGGGCAACCATATATACATCATCAATGAACTTGCAAATGACACGGATTCCCACAATATCATCTAATTTAGCATAACCAAACTCTAAATCTACCGACAACTCTTTTCGTGTAATCTTTTCCAATATACTTGCATCCGATTTAATCCTTGACTGAATCATGGAAATACAGTCTCGCTTTTTAAGCGTCTTGAACTCCTCTTTTAATAATTCAAGCTTCGTATCAATCGTCCGAATTGCAATTTCATACTTGGTTGACATTTCTTTGCGACGATTCTGAATATAATCCAGCGCCGATTGTGATGGCTTCTTAGCAACCATTTTGTCCCTCCTTTTCTCACATTTTGTGTTTTGTTTCTTTTACTGACATATCCTCTATTTTATAATTTGTGCATATTTTGCATTTACCATTTGCTGCAACTGCGTTGGCGATACTTCCATCAGCATCCCTACATGACCTGCAGATACTACTATGGTTTCCAGCTGTTCCGCACTGGAATCTAGCACAGTTGGAAACTGCTTTTTCATACCAACAGGAGAGCAACCGCCATGAACATATCCGGTCAATGGTAGTAAATCTTTTTGTTTCAGCATTTCTATCCGCTTTACCCCAGCCGCTTTTGCAGCTTTTTTTAGATCCAACACCTCATTGGTTGGGATACAGAATACAAAATATCCTCCCGCTGTATCTGTTGTTACCAGCGTTTTAAAAATCATGGCCGGAGATATCCCAAGATGGTCTGCTGCTTTCTGCCCATCAAGTGGAAATTCTCTTAATTTATAAGGGATTTTTTGCCGATCCAACATTCGCATGGCATTTGTCTTTGCCTGTTTCATCGTACAACCTCCTTCTAATTACTTAGCGCTTTTTCCAAATAAGGACGCGTTATAGACTGACTACTTCGCAGCAACTGTTCTGGCGTACCTTCAAAGATAATTCGTCCACCTTCCTCACCGCCGCCTGGGCCAACTTCTATGACATAGTCAGCCGCCTTTAACACTTCTAGATTATGCTCGATCAACAGAATCGTATTTCCTGCCGAAACCAGTCTATCAAACAAATCAATGATGTTCTGCACGTCCTGTAAATGGAGCCCATCTGTCGGTTCGTCTAACACAAGAATCTGTCCCGCCTTTCCTAAGTATGAAGCCAATTTCATTCTCTGCAACTCTCCTCCTGAAAGAGTAGAGAGCGCCTGATTAAGATGGAGATAAAAGAGTCCCACATCTGCAAGTGGTTTCAGTTTTTTTTCAATATCTGTCCCCCGAAAACGCTCCATAGCTTGTTTAACAGTGAAATCCATGACCTCAGCAATATTCAAACCGTCTATGGTATATTGCAAGGCTTCTTTAGAGTAACGCAAACCGCCACAAGCTTCGCATTCGGTTTCCATTGCATCCATGAAGGCCATTTCTAAGATGATGACCCCTTTTCCCTGACAAACAGGACATGCGCCTGCGCCATTAAAGGAGAATAATCCTACCTTTTGTCCGCTCTCTTTGGCAAACATTTTTCGGATATTATCGGCAACCCCCATATACGTTGCCGGAGTGGAACGTAAACTAATTCCGATACTCTTTTGACTGATGAGCGTAACTTCTTGATCCGACTGTTCTGCAAATGCTTGCATCAGGGAACTTTTTCCTGATCCGGCAACTCCGGCAATTACAGTTAAGATTCCTTTTGGCAGATTCACAGAAACATTTTTTAAATTATGCAAGTTAAGATGGTGAAGTGCAAACCACTGGGTTGGAACTCTCGTCTGTTTTTTTAGTCCGGTGTTCTGTCGCAGAAGATGCCCGGTTTGTGTGTCACTCGCCTTTAACTGCGAATAGCTTCCTTCAAATAAGATCTCTCCTCCTAGTGTTCCTGCACCTGGCCCAATGTCAATAATATGATCGGCAATTTCCATCATTTCCTTATGGTGCTCTACCATTAAAACCGTATTTCCTCTGTTCCGCAATTCCACAATAGCGTTACTAAGTCGATGAATGTCATGACTGTGCAACCCGACACTTGGTTCATCCAAAATATAAAGCATGTCTGACAAGGAAGAATTGTTATATTTTGCAATTTTACATCTTTGTGCTTCACCGCCTGACAATGTCCCCATCGCACGATCTAACGTAAGGTAATCCAGTCCGATGTGGATAAGCGCCTGAATCCTACTTTGAAGCGCTGACTTCACATCCACAGCAATGGGGTCTTGAATCGCCTCGAGCCATATAAGTAGCTCTTTTAATGGCATTTTTGTGACATCAGCAATGTTCTTTCCAGCAATTTTGCAGGACAAAATTTTTGCATTCAGTCTGGCTCCATGACATTCTGGGCAAACCCCCTGGGTCACAATAGGCTTCAGCTTTTTCCAGTGTACTTTCGCATCGTCTCTCTTTAGCATTCGATTCATTCGATACATCAGACCTTCGTATTTCCCATTCTTATAGTAATCTGGGGGCGGATTTTTTAATGTCATCGGTTCTTGATAAAGAAACAGATGCAATTCCTCCGGCGTAAAATCCCGAATTTTTTTGTTAGGATCATAAAGTCCACAGGCGCCATAATAGAGCCAGCGCCACTGGCCTGGCTCATATGCAACATAGTTGATGACTCCTGGATCGTTCAGACATTTATCAAAATCCACCAGTTTATGTACATCGATTTCCGTAATTTCCCCCAAGCCATCGCAACGAGGACATCGCCCCTGTGGATGATTAAAGGAAAACGAATCCGAATATCCTACAAATGGTTCTCCCACACGGGAAAATAAAAGCCGAAGCAATGAATAGGTGTCCGTATAGGTTCCCACGGTAGATCGCACTTGCCCAGACGGTTTTTTCTGATCCACAACAATAGCAGGAGGCAGACTTTCAATTTTTCCCACTTTTGGGCGCCCATATTTCGGAAGATATCGCTGGGCAAAACTTGGGAAAGTGTCATTGAGCTCTCTTCTAGACTGCGCTGCAATCGTATCCAGTACAAGAGAGCTTTTTCCGGAACCAGATACCCCTGTAACCACAGTAATTTGATGTTTCGGAATATCTACAGACACATGTTTCAAGTTATTTTGTGTCGCATTCACGACACGGATTCTATCATTTTGCATAAGCACTCTCCCTCAATTTCTAATCAAACCTACCTGCCATCCTATTACTTGCTCCTTTCATCCACCGATTTCAGCAAAGCGTGGAATAAAAATCCTAGTCCTATCGTTAAAATGATATGCCCGATTCCTGCAAAACCTCCCACCATGTGATCCAAAAAACTTGGGAATGGTTTCATCAAAAGTTGAGACATTCCTCTGGCAATCATAAAGACAAGGGTCATGATAAGACCGATGTTGTATAGCCACAGAAAACGTCGAAAACTCTTTTGCTTTTCCAATGCAAAACTTTTCAGAAATAAGGGCATCAACAAAAACACAAACCCTCCTAGTAAAATAGCGTGGGGATGAACCACGGACATCATAGATTCCCCAGTAAAGTGTGTCCAATAGACGATTTCATGATTCACAAGACCTGCGATCAGACCTGTTATAAAATAAGACAATGAAATCCAATACATTTTTTTCATAATAATATTCTCCCACCAAGAACTGTAAAAAATCAGAAGGAACGAAAATAATACCTTAAATAATTTCTACCAGTTCTTTTTTTGATTTCCGCTTAAAATGACGTTCGGAAGGAACAGCGTCCTCTGCCGCATATCCAATCGGAAACAATGCAATCAGATGATACTCTTTCATTTGCGGATAAAGGCTTTGCAACATAGGAGCATCAAAATAACCTACCCAAGTTGTACTAAGACCTAAGTCTTCAATAGCAAGCATCATATGTGTTGCAACAATACTTGCATCAACGTCCGCAAAATTACGTTGATCGAAGGAACGTTCCCATCCCTTTTCTTCTTGATATCCAACAATCAAGAACTGATCCGCACCAAATGTACAGCTACTTGCCTGACGAATATTTTCTCGTGCCTGCTCTGAATCAAGCCAAAAAATTTTAAATGGTTGGGTGTTTACAGCCGTAGGCGCAACCCGTCCTGCTTCAATAATTTTTTCGATAAGTTCTGCATCCACCTTTTTATCCGAGAATTTTCTGCATGAATATCGTTTTTCTATCATTTCTTGAAATTCCATATTGGCATCCTCCTTTTATTTTGTAAACTCTGTAAACTGAGCATGGACCAAAGTTTCCAATACTTCAGGCTGTACTTCAATAAGGTAACCTACTTTTCCGCCAGAAACATAGATAGTTTCCCAATTTTGGGCGCTCTTTTCCACATAAATAGGCAGTTTTGTCCTTAATCCAAATGGTGAGCATCCTCCATGAGTATACCCCGTCAATTCTTCAAAAATTTCTGGTTTTAACATTTGAAGATTCTTCACTCCCACGATAGAAGCAGCCTTTTTTAAATCCATTCTCTTTTCTGCCGGAAGGCAGAACACGTAGTATCCTCCCTTATGATCGGAAGTCACTAAGGTTTTGAATAATCTTTCCGGAGAATATCCAAAGTAGGCTGCTACATCCGTAGCAGCCACAGGTCCATTCTCCGTAGGGTAAGAATAGAGCTTGTAAGGAATATCTTTACGCTCTAACAGTTCAATTGCACTGGTTGTGTCATTCATATTTTATTCCTCTTATTACGTATAGATTGTTTTCGTTTCTTTTTATAACGTACCTGTTCAGACAAAGCCCTTCCATTCTAGAATGCAATGTCTTCCCCATAATAAGCAGCAAGGTAGAGCTTCTTCATCTGCTCAGAGTCAATTTCTCTTGGATTGGTGCTGGTACATGGATCTGCAACAGCAGTAACAGCAATATTATCCACTTTGGACATAAAGCTCTCCTCCTCAATTCCAAATTCCTTCAAGGAACCAACCATACCTAACTCGCTGCGTATACTCTTAATCTGATTCACTAAAGCAATGACCAATTCTTCCTCGTTGTTTCCGCTAAGGCCAATGCGCTGCGCAATCTCTGCGTAACGGCTGCTAGCAACAGCATTCTTACTGTTAAATAACACTGTGTTCGGAAGATAAATGGCGTTTGCCAATCCATGAGGCACGTCTAAAATTGCGCCAGATTTGTGAGCCATGGAGTGTGCAATCCCTAAAATGGCGTTAGAAAATGACATACCTGCCAGATTCTGAGCCAAATGCATCTGCTTACGACCTTCCATGTCACCTTCATAAGATTTCACCAGATTGTTGAAAATCATCTCGATGGAACGCATAGCCAATGCATCTGTGAAAGGATTGGCTGCCGTAGAAACATACGCCTCTAATGCGTGAGTCAAAGCATCCATTCCTGTGTTTGCCACTAGATGTTGAGGCATCTTCTCCACCAAAGTGGTATCCAAGATAGCTACATCAGGGGTGATATTGTAGTCTGCAATCGGATATTTAATGCCAGTTTCATTGTCTGTAATTACAGAGAAGGAAGTGACCTCCGTAGCCGTTCCACTGGTAGTAGAAATTGCAATGAACTTCGCTTTATTGCGCATTTCAGGCAGATTAAAAGGTTTTGCTGCTTCTTCAAAAGTGAAATCAGGATGCTCATAGAAGATCCACATAGCCTTTGCAGCATCGATTGGAGAACCTCCCCCAATACCGATAATTACGTCTGGCTGAAATTCATTCATCTGACGAACTCCCTCACGAACAGTTGCAACAGAAGGGTCATGTTCAACACCAGAGAACGTGGTAGATTCAATACCAGCCTGCTTTAAATAATCTTCCATTTTCTTGATAACACCGTCAGTTGCCAAACGGTTAGAACCGTAGACAATAAAGGCCTTTGTTCCATTAATAGTTGCCAGATACTCTATCGCATTGTCGCCAAAATAGAGGTCTCTGGGAATTGTAAATCTCTGCATATATGTATCTCCTTTTCAAATATATCTGTAAGGAATGCCTCCTCACTTTTAAGGCATATGTTAACAGGAAATTTTCCCTTTGAAAAGAAGGTACTTTTCGGTACTATATGTACCAAAAGGTAAGAATTGTTATATTACGGTGGTTTCTATATAAATTTATTTTTCCAGGTGGCTTTGCTGATAGAATTGCACATAGTTTTTTCCCCATTGATCCATAGCACTCATAATGGGGGTCAGTTCCTTTCCAAGATCCGTAAGTTGATATTCCACGGTAGGCGGGACAGTTGGATGAACAGTACGAGATACAATGCCGTACTTTTCTAATTCCTTCAGTTGCTGTGTAAGCATTTTCTGCGTAATCCCAGGAATTAGGCGTCGAAATTCGTTGTAGCGGATACTGTCATGCAAATGAAGGTTCCATATGATCAACGCTTTCCATTTACCACTTAAAATTTCCAAAGTTAATTCGATTTCGCATTGATAGTTTGAGCAGCTAACTTTGTGTTCTCGTGAATCGGGCATGATTTGTTCCTCCTTTGATAGCTCATAAGTCTATTCTTCCCACAATCTTATGATTTTTTCAAATCTATTGTTATGAATTTAGTTTACCACTACCTCCCATTTATAGCAAGAAATTCGTGGTCTTCGCCCCTAAGTTTGCCCCTTGTTTTTCTGGCTTTTTCCTTTACTTTTCTACCGGAAAATCTTATAATAAATGTAATTGGTATTATTATATTTTTTTAGAAGATCGCGAGAAATTTGCATTTATTTTCACTATTGTTTACGTTTAAATTTTGTAAAAAAAGGAGTATTATTCATGGTATCATTTACAGTGAATGGGAGTGTGGTCACTCCTTCAAAAAACCAAAAACTTCTGCGTTTTCTTCGTGATGAACTGCATATTACCTCTGTCAAAGATGGATGCAGCGAAGGTGCATGTGGCGCATGCACCGTTATGATAGACGGAGAACCTTGTAAAGCTTGTGTTCCCGACACCGATTCTCTTAACGGAAAAGAGATTATAACTGTAGAAGGATTTTCGGACTGGGAAAAAGAAGTCTATTGTTTTGCTTATGCTGAAGCAGGAGCAGTTCAATGTGGATTTTGCATCCCTGGTATGGTCATCTGCACCAAAGCACTGCTTGACAAAAATCCAGATCCTTCCGATGCAGAAATTAGATATGCTCTTCGTAACAACTACTGTCGCTGTACAGGATATGTTAAAATTTTTGCCGCTGTAAGACTTGCTGCAAAGATTTTAAAGGAAGGTACACTTCCAAAACCATCCTCCACCAATTGGACAGTTGGTTCTAGAGTCCAAAGACTTGACGCCAAAGAAAAAGTGCTTGGAACCGGAAAATATCCGGATGATTTCTATTTTGAAGGTATGTTATATGGTGGAGCTCTTCGCAGCAAATATGCTCGAGCAAGAGTTCTTTCCATCGATGTTTCGAAAGCAAAAGCATTAGAGGGTGTTGTCGCCGTTCTAACTGCTGATGACATTCCAGGTGAAAATAAAATCGGACATATCAAGCACGATCAATATACCTTAATTCCTGTAGGTGGACTGACACATTATCTTGGAGATGCAATCTGTCTGATTGCCGCAAAAGATATGGAAACGCTAGAAAAAGCAAAAAAATTGATTCAAGTGGACTACAAAGTTTTACCAGCTGTTCATTCTATTGAAGAGGCCATGGCTCCTGACGCACCAAAGGTTTACGACGAAGAAGAAAATAACATCTGCGCCTACAAACACATCAGCCGTGGAAATGCGGAAGACGCAATTAAACATGCAAAGTATGTCATCTCCGATCACTTTGAAACCCCATGGACCGAACATGCATTTTTAGAACCAGAATGCGCAACTGCATACATAGACGAAGACGACGATGTCTTTATTTATTCCACAGACCAGTCTGCGCATCAGACTCTACACGAGTGTCAGTTATTGTTAGGTTCTGAGAAAATCAAAGTCCAAAATGCACTTGTTGGCGGTGGTTTTGGTGGAAAAGAGGATATGACTGTGCAGCATTTTGCTGCGCTTCTTACTTATGTTACAAGACAGCCTGTAAAAGTAAAGCTTTCTAGACCAGAATCTTTACTCGTACATCCAAAGAGACACCCTTTTGTTATGGACTTTACCATGGGTTGTGATGAAACTGGTATCATCCAAGGTGTCAAAGCAAAAATTTCTTCTGACACCGGAGCCTTTGCTTCTCTTGGTGGGCCGGTTCTTGAGCGTGCATGTACCCATGCTGCCGGTCCGTATGCATATGAAAATTTTGAGATTGAAGGAACCGCATATTATACAAACAATCCACCTGCTGGTGCATTCCGTGGTTTTGGTGTAACACAGTCTTGTTTTGCCACAGAATCCTTATTAAATATGATGGCTGAAAAAGTAGGTATTTCTCCATGGGAAATTCGCTATCGAAATGCAATTCGTCCAGGTGGTGTTCTTCCAAACGGACAAATTGTAGACGAATCTACAGGACTTGTAGAAACACTGGAAGCAATAAAACCCGAGTATGATAAAGCCCTTGCTCTTGGGAAACCAGTTGGTCTTGCCTGTGCAATGAAAAATGCAGGAGTGGGAGTTGGACTTCCTGATACAGGACGTGTGAAATTAATTGTGCAAGAAGATGAAAAACTCCATATCTTTACCGGCGCCTCTTGCATTGGTCAAGGACTGGGGACTGTTTTAGTACAGATGATTGTTACAAATACCGACTTATCTGCTGATGATATTGTTTATGAGCGCAGCAACACATGGATTTCCCCGAACTCAGGAACTACATCTGGATCCCGCCAGACTTTGGTCACAGGAGAAGCTTGTCGTAGAGCATGTGAACAACTTATGGAAGATCGAAATGCCGGAAAAACATTGAAAGATTTAATTGGAAACGTTTATTATGCCGAGTATTTAGCAAAAACAGACCCTCTTGGAGCAAAGGTCCCTAATCCAGTTTCTCACGTCGCTTATGGCTATGCCACTCAGATGTGTATTTTGGATCCTAAAACTGGAAAAGTAGAGCAAATGATTGCTGCTCACGACGTTGGCAAAGCGGTCAATCCTTTGTCTTGCGAAGGTCAGATTGAAGGTGGTGTGGTTATGTCTATGGGATTTGCATTAAGGGAGAAGTATCCAATTGATGAGAATTGCATGCCTATTCAAAAATATGGTTCTCTAGGTTTGTTCCGCGCCCACGAGATTCCTGAAATCAAAGCCATTGTCATAGACAAACCTGGGCTTTCTGTTGCCAATGGCGCTATCGGTATTGGGGAAATCACCTCCATTCCTACCGCACCTGCCATTGCGGAAGCTTACTATAAATATGACGGAAACAGACGTCATAGTTTGCCTCTTGAACACACACCATATGAAAGGAAGGACTGAAAACATGGCTATAAAAAAGAGAGTTCCATATAACGCAGCCTTTGTTGCATGTAATGGTGGCTGCAGACAAAGTAAAGACGATCCATCTTGTAATTACGGTTGTATCGGATGTGGTGCATGTATAGATGCTTGTAAATTTGGTGCCATTTCTTTCAATGAACATGGCGTTGCAGAAGTTCAAGAAGAAAAATGTGTTGCTTGTGGAATGTGTGCAAAAGCCTGTCCACAGTCTATTATCACCATTCATGATTGTGCGAATCGTATTGTTGTAAAATGTTCCAATCAAGACAAAGGTGCAGTTGCCCGTAAAGAATGCGAAGTTAGTTGTATCGGGTGTGGGATTTGTGAAAAAACATGCACTGCCAGTGCGATTAAAGTCATCAATAATTGTGCTAACATTAATGAAACTTACTGTTTAAGTTGCGGTATGTGTGCTGTAAAATGTCCTCGAGGTGCAATTTATGATCTGAAAGGTATTTATACATTGGCGAGATAGGGTTTGATTCCAACAGTATTTCTATAACTTTTTACAACAAAGAGCCAAGAAAAACACAAAAACTTTTTCTTGGCTCTTTCCTTCAAGGATCTTATGTTCTTTTTACATCTATTTCGCTTCCAGATCACTTTTGAAATCGATATCTTTTAATTCCTCTGGCAAAACTCCAACATTTCTGATTTTTTCCGGCATCTGTTTCATGAGGGTTCTTCCGCCATGATCTCCTTGTAGTTTCATAAGTTCCGGAAAGAATTCCCGATCCCACAATACTGGATTCCCACTCTGCTCCCCATCTGCGGCCCGTATAATTTGCCTTTTATGCAGCGATGCTGTATTTAAAATCCGCTGGATCGTGGTACACTCTAAATTGGGTTGATCACACACAGAAAATAAAATTCCTTCAATCTGTGGATATTTCTGTATACAAGCATCTATTCCTAATTTGATTGAATGTGAGATTCCAAGTTCTGGCTGTTTATTTGATACCACTTCCATTCCCTGTTCCTTGGCTTTAGCTTTGATTTCCTCATTCCCTGTCACAATCATCTGTGGATACGCTCCAAATGCCTTCATTCGATCCAATGTATATTGGTATAGCGGTTTCCCGTCAAGCTTTGCAAGTAACTTATTTTCTCCAAATCGACTCCCTGTTCCTGCTGCAAGTATCACAAATGCATAGTTCCCTCTCATACGTTCAAACTGTGTAGTTGCCTCTAGTACAGCACCGCCAATTGCCCTTGCTTTATCTGAAATCGTGTAACAATGAAACAATTCGGAACGTGCATCAATATCTCCAATCTTCATATTCTCATGAACCATGACACCTGGTTGAAGCATTCCACGTACAATTCCGCTCATCTTCGCGTAAACTTCTTTTCCACCTGTAATCGCAACAACTTGTCCTTTTTCCACAGTCTCTCCTATTTTTGCCACTGGAACCATGGTTCCTTCGGCTGCTCCACGGATAATTCGTTCTACGGAAAATCCTCCTATTTCGCCCGGAACTCCTGTATTTGGAATTGCCGTTCCTCGGTAAATGGTCTCTCCTAATGTATGACCACGCTTTGTCTCAATGACGCAGTGACAGTCTTCACCTGCTTTAAACCCCGGCCCTACTCCTATCACAAACGGAGCATCTGTAATCGCTGTGCCAATATTTCTTTTTGCAAGAATTGCATCTACGATTATATCTGGATGAAATTCATCTTTGATCCGTGCTTTTGAATCTACAATGACGGGAATATCCCCCTCCAAAAGCACTTTTTCTGCTGACTGCATATCTTTCACAAGAATTCCTGTCATATCCTCTACTATTGCCTTCTGTTCATACACTGCACGCGATAGGGCAACGGTTCTACGAACCGTTAAGGGAACTGCAATTTCTGTCATAATAATCTGATGCCCTGCCCGATATAGGCGTGATGCAATCCCTGTTGCCAGATCCCCTGCTCCTTTGATTAAGACTTTCATTCTCTCACCTTCTTTCTCTTTCATTTCCTGTTATGATAATATTATCAAAACCTTTTTCCTTAGACTGTATACAAATTTCTACCGCAAGTTTTTCTAATTCTCTTGTATCTGTTTTATTCAAAATGACAAAGTACTCTGCCTGTAGCGGAAGATCTTTCTTTCCCCCTTTTTCCTGAAGTATAAGCTTTGTAATATCTTCTGGACATACTGTATCTTTCACACTTTTCCCTAACAGGTTCGCTGCCAATTCGGCGCGAAAGCAAGTCTCTTCCCACGTTTTACCAATACTATCCATACCATACAAATTTACCACATGCGTTGTCTTTGGGTGATAGACCGGTTCCTGTATAGCCGGTGCTTTGATTGGAAGACGCCTAGCCCCATCTGCTTCTATCAACACTGGATATCCCATTTCTAACACCTGTTCTAAAAATTTTTCATCTGGAGTTTGCATTTTCCCCTCTTTTGCTATCTCTCCTATCCATACTTCACCATACTTTAAAAGAATTTCCATTGCTTTTTCTTTCGATGCTTCCAACAAAAACCATGGTTTCTCTTCTATCTTCAAATGTGTAGTAGTTGTAACAACCACCGGTATTTTTTTGTCCTGATACTCTTTTACAAGCCTTTTTATTGTTGTCGTTTTTCCACCTGCTCCAATAAAAGAAATTACGGGACTTTTTTCTCTTTCTAATTTTAATGCCTTTCGCAATGTTGTCTGTTTACAACACCCTTTCTGACAATACTTTTTTATCATTTCACATCTCCCCTTTGCATACATAAAAGGACGGGATTT
>JAHHTL010000010.1 GCA_020024635.1 Ruminococcus sp. | reverse complement strand
GTCATCCACCCTGGACAGCTGACTCTTTTCCCATCGCAATATTGTGTAAGAATTGGCTGTTTCACATTTGGTCGTGATAAATAATCCGAAAAAATTTCATCTACCACTTTCGATATAGAATCAAAAATATTTCTTCCCGGAATCCACTTATGATCAAAAGCCGTAGAAGAAGTAATTGTAAAATCATACCCTTTATTTCTATACCATTCCGTATACACTCGATTAAGTGTAAAGGACATAATTGCAAGCACATTTGCCCGAATTGTATTTTCTGGCCACGTAGCGTAAATTTCACTACTTGCAACATTTTTTATATAATCTTTATATCGAACATAATAATCCGTGGCAGTAGAATCTCTCGGAGATCCATCGTGAACCACAATATACTCTGGTATCACTACTCTACTTAAAACAATTTCTCCTGTATCTACAAGTGGTTTCACTTCTTCTTCCGCAATTTTCGGAGGATATTCTCCAAAAAGCGTATGCGCTGGTATTGCAAAAATTTCTGACTGTGGTCCCACACCATCTAACGGCCTTAATTGTACATTTTGTAGCGCCTCTACATTTGGTAATATTTCAGCTCCTGCAATTCTAATGGTTTCAAATCCCGGTGCACTAATATCAAACGTATATTCTGAATAAGGCTGCTGTTCACTTTGAGGATCAAGGCTATATTCCACAGGCGGTGCGGGTAAGTCTATCGTCTCTGTCTGCCCAGATGAATCCGTTGTCAACTGTTCTAACATGCTGTCTGGAACACCTGTATAAGAAATATCAATTTTTACATCGGACACCGGAAAAGTTGTTACCCCAGAAACGACTTGAAATTTTAGTTGTCCTTTCCCTACTGCATTCTCATTTTCTGCCATAAAAAAACCTCTTACAAAATCATCATTATCATTGTATGTCTGATTTTATAAGAGGTTACTCTTTCTTTTTCTTAAAACAACCGTATCACATCATATACGAAAACAACAAGCATGAGAGTCATCAGCATTCTAAATCCAATTTCATGTACCATTCCTTCTATTTGTGGTGCAACTCTCTTTCTTCTAATTGCTTCAATAATAAGAAATACCAATCTTCCCCCGTCAAGGGCAGGAATTGGAAGTAAATTCACTACTCCCAAATTGACAGAGATAAACACTGCTAGATTCAATAAATTTAGAAGAATAATCCGCCATCCTTCTGGAGCCGATTCTGTGTATACATCATCCACCACATTCACAATACCTATAGGACCTACAAGCTCGTTAAAACCAATCTTTCCTGTAACTAACATTTTGAGCGATTCAAAAGTGTAGTGAGCCCAATATTTCAGCGTATATACTCCATACTGAACAGATTCAAAAATATTTGCCTTTGTATATTCCCCACTCGAATGAAATCCCATCCTTGGAGCGTAATCATCTTTTAGTTGTCTTGGCTCCACCGTAATTGTTGTTTCTTTCCCATCTCTTTCATAAGTCAATTCCAATGGTTCCGCATCAAAATTCATAAGATTTGCCAAAGATATTTCTTTCCATAAATGTACTTTTTTTCCATCTATTTTTGTAATGATATCTCCCGATTTCATTCCTTGCTCTGCTGCAGAATATCCTTGATCCACACCAGCGACAACTGGTGCATCATATCCAATCCATGCAACAATGATTGTGGCCAATACCAGTCCCATAATAAAATTAAATACAGGTCCTGCAACAATTACTGACATTCTTGCCCACACAGATTTGCTGTTAAAACTACCTTTGGATACATCTTCCGCATCATCTTCTCCCATCATACATGCACCACCAAATGGAAGTAACTTCACAGAAAATTTCGTCTCCCCTATTTGTTTTCCAAATAGCGTTTTTCCAAGTCCTAACGAAAATTCGTCTACACGAATCCCATTTAATTTTGCTAATGTAAAATGTCCCAATTCGTGAAATATAATAATCACACTAAATAGGAGTATTGCTAAAATTATCCCCATATATTACCACCTGTTTTTAATAAATTCATATGTTTCCCGCTCCGTATTTAGTATCTGTTCTAACGTTGGATTGGAAATATTTTTATGGTGTTCCATAGATTTCTGGATTATTTCCGGAATCTGCAGATATGATATCTTCCGATCTAGAAATAGTTCCACTGCTTTTTCATTTGCGGCATTGAATACTGTCGGTAATGTTCCTCCCACTCTTCCTGCTTCATATGCTAGTTTTAATCCATAGAACGTATCCAAATCGGGTTTTTCAAAAGTAATTTCTGTAAGTGTAGAAAAATCCAATCTCTCTCCAGCTAAATATCTTCTTTCTGGATAATATAATGCATACTGAATTGGCAGTTTCATATCGGGAGTTCCCAGTTGTGCTATGACAGCACCATCCTCATATTCCACCATTGAATGAATAATGCTTTGTGGTTGAACCACCACCTGAACGTCATCCACATCCACATCAAACAGCCACTTTGCTTCTATTACCTCGAGACCTTTGTTTACCATTGTAGAAGAATCTATCGTTATTTTACGTCCCATTGCCCAGTTTGGATGCTTCAAGGCATCTTCTACTTGAATTTCTTTTAAATCTTCCAATTTTTTTCCCCGAAAAGGTCCTCCGGATGCTGTCAATAAAATTTTATGCAGCGCTTTTCTTTGTCCTCCCTGAAGGGACTGAAAAATGGCACTATGTTCACTATCTACCGGAAGAATAGAACAACCATATTCTTTTGCAAGCGGCATAATAAGATGTCCTGCTGTAACAAGTGTCTCCTTATTGGCAAGAGCAATCTCCTTTTTCGCCTTAATGGCCTCGATGGTCGGTCGTATCCCGATCATCCCTACGATGGCAGTCACAAGAATCTCGGATTCTTTTTGAGTTGCGACTTCCAGCAGTCCTTCCATTCCGGACACGACCCGAACATCCATGTCCTGAACTCTTGTTTTTAATTCCTTTGCTTTCTCCTCTTTCCATACAGCAACCAGTGTTGGTTTAAATTCTCGAATTTGTTTTTCAAGAAGAGAGATATTATTTCCTGCAGCAAGTGCAGTAACTTGAATATCTCCATTGTCTCTTACGACTTCCAACGTCTGTGTTCCTATAGATCCTGTAGAACCTAGTATTGCTATTTTTTTTCTCATTTATTCGTTCTCCTTTGTGCATTACAATAACACTGACAGATAATAAATAATCGGAGCAGTAAAGATCACACTATCAAATCGGTCCAATATTCCACCATGTCCAGGAATAAATTTTCCATAATCTTTTATCTCGTGGAATCGTTTAATGGCAGAAGCTGCCAGATCTCCCACTTGAGAAATCGCGCCACCTGCTGCGCCTATCACTGCAAACCGCACAACATCTACCCCTGCATTTCCAAAATGGTTAATTGCTACTGCATAAATCACCGCTAACAAGGCAGCACCTAACACACCGCCAATTCCACCTTCTATGGATTTTTTGGGACTTAATTGAGGAGCCATTTTATGCTTTCCGATCAACATTCCAACACAATATGCACAAGTGTCACACCCCCAGGAGCAGATAAACACAAGCCATACCGTAAAAATTCCTGCTGGAAGAATTCTTGTTCTATAAATAAATGACAACATTACTGCAACATAAAACAATCCAAAAAATGCTACAAAAATTTGCTCTGTCTTATAGTTTGGATATCCAAACACAAGGATTGTCATCATGACAATCAAAAAAGCCATGAACAGCAATAAAAACCAATCAATTCCTTGTGGTAATAACGGTTTTGCATATAACAAACAATAATATGCTGTTGCAAACAAATACCCACAAATTCCCGGTGCTTTTGTATGAATGTTAAAAATTTTATATAATTCATTCATTCCAATCACACTTATGACAAACAATGTTGCAAATAGTATTTCGCCTCCACTGATCAGTGTGAAAAGTGCAATTAAAACTAATACGATTCCACTAAGTAAACGTGTCTTAAACATTTGACTCCTCCTTCACTCCTCCAAATCGGCGTTCTCTTCTATTGTATTGTTCAATGGCCTTTTTCAATTCTTCCTTTGTAAAATCCGGCCACAATACATCGGTAAAATAAAACTCCGCATATGCCAATTGCCATAATAAATAATTTGAAAGTCGAAGCTCTCCACTTGTACGGATTAAAAGATCAGGATCTGGAACACCACAGGTGTCAAGGTATGTCTCATATAATTCTTCGCTAATATCTTCTACATTGACACGTCCATCCACACAATCCTTAGCCAGCCTTTTGGTTGCCCGAATCATTTCATCTCTACTTCCATAATTTAATGCAATCGTAAAATTAAGCCCTTGATTCTCTTTGGTTGCTGATTCTAACTCAGAAATACGCTGTTTAATATCTGAATCCAGAGCAGTCTTATCTCCTATGACACGAATTTTCATGTCATTTTTTGCAGCCGTTTTTAGACATGTTTTCATATAATTTCGAAGAAGCGTCATCAACGCATCCACTTCGTTTTTTGGTCTATTCCAATTTTCTGTTGAAAATGCATACACTGTAAGATATTTAATCCCCATTCTCCATGCTTCTTCACAGATTCTTTCGACATTTTTACTTCCTTGTGCATGTCCATAATTTCTAGGCATCCCCTTTTTTTTCGCCCATCTTCCATTGCCATCCAGGATAATTGCCACATGCTGTGGTATATTCATCATCTTTTCCTCCTGCTATCATCCAAGTCCGTTTCTACGTTTTTTTGAAAGTGCAAAAGAGAGGCTGTATATTTACGAGCCTCTCTTATATTTCTGATTCGACTACTATACAGTAAGAACCTCTTTGGATTTCGTTTCTACGGCCTTCTCAACCAATTCAATTTTCTTATCCGTAATCTTCTGAAGTTCTTCTTCTAAATCTTTGATCGCATCTTCTGAAACTTCTGTTCCCTTTAATTTCTTAAATGCATCGTTGCCATCACGTCTGATATTACGGATAGCGATTTTTGCAGCTTCTCCCTTTTTCTTGACATCTTTCACAAGTTCTTTTCTTCGCTCTTCTGTAAGTTCTGGGAAGATAAGTCTAACACATGTGCCATCATTTGTTGGGTTAATTCCAATGTCAGACATATTGATTGCTTTTTCAATTTCTTTAAGCATACTCTTTTCCCATGGCTGAATCTGAATCATACGTGCTTCAGGCACTGAGATATTTGCTGCCTGCTGAAGTGGCGTTGGAATTCCATAATAATCTACTGTCAATTTATCAAGAACATGAGGATTTGCTCGTCCTGCTCTGATCGTTGCCAGCTCCCCTTCTAAATTTGTAATGGTTTTATCCATCTTATCCGCATATACTGTTATTCTTTCATCCATATCGTCATTTTCCTCCTATACTGTTACTTTTGTTCCTGTAAATGTCCCAAACATCGTTTCTACAATGCTATTCTCCTCATTGAGACCAAATACAAGCATCGGCATTTTGTTTTCCATGCATAGAATCGATGCCGTAAGATCTACTGCCGCAAGTTTCTGATCGATCACTTCTTGAATAGAAATTTCTTTATATTTTTTTGCATTTTGGTTCACTTTTGGATCACTATCATAAATACCATCTATTGCTTTTGCAAGAAGCATCGCATCTGCCTCGATTTCAATTGCACGAAGTACTGCACCAGTGTCTGTTGAAAAATAAGGATGTCCGGTACCTCCTGCAAAGAAAATCACCTTTCCGTCGTTGAGCGCTTCAACTGCCGCATCTTTTGAAAATAAAGAAGTGAATGCTCCACATACGAATGGTGTAAATATCTCCGTCTTCATCCCTACATGTCTGAAAATGTCAGAAACATAGATACAATTCATGACAGTAGCAAGCATTCCAATTTGATCTGCTTTTGTACGATCAATGGTCTCACTTGTGCGACCTCTCCAAAAATTACCTCCACCTGTGACAATAGCAACTTGCACACCATCCTCAACAAGTTTCTTTACCTGTTGTGCAACACCAATACATGTAGCTTCATCAAAACCTGTCTTTTTATCTCCTGCAAGTGCTTCTCCACTTAGCTTTAATAATACTCTTTTCATCTGTTCTGGCTCCTTAATATTATCTTCTGTTACCTAAATTGAAGTATAGCATATCTTGAGTGATTTGTCATGTATAATAATCCTACAAAATAATGTATGAACGAAATCCATCCATCATAAACTATAGAAAAACTTTGATGGAGGCATCTATGAATCTTCCTCTAATACATCTAGAGCAATTAAAAAAATATAAAAAAAGCTTCTGCCTTCTTTTTTTGTTGACTAGCGCCTTTTTAGCCGGCACCTTTGTTGCTATGATCCAAACCCGTCTCACCTCTTCTGCAAAAACTTCCAGTCTTTCCAACCATGTTCTTCTCCCGGAAGAAAACTGGGGGCTGAGTTTTCCAGAAGAAGGAAAAACACCTGTGGGCAATACTTCTCCAGATAAGTTGAAGCAATTTGACGCCTACTATGTAGGAAATCCTGAAGAAAAATCAATCTACCTTACTTTTGATGTAGGATATGAAAACGGAAATCTTCCCAAAATACTTGACACCTTAAAACAGCGCCACATTCCTGCCACATTTTTCCTCGTTGGGACCTTTATGGAATCAGAGCCAGACCTCGTAAAACGAATGGTTGCTGAAGGACATTCTGTGGGAAATCATACATGGAGCCATCCAGATATGTCGAAAATCACTTCAAAAGAAGATTTTTTTAAAGAATTAGATTTAGTAGAAAAAAAATTCAACTCCATTACCGGTGCAAAAATGCAAAAATACTATCGCCCACCACAAGGAAAATATCGGGAAGAAAATCTTCAGATGGCAAAAGATTTTGGGTATCAAACCTTCTTTTGGAGCCTTGCACATGTTGATTGGTATGAAGATAAGCAGCCTTCCAAGGAAGAGGCGTTTGACAAATTAATTGGTCGAATCCATCCAGGCGCCATTGTTCTTCTTCACACAACCTCTAGCACAAACGCAGAAATTTTGGACGAATTAATCACAAAATGGGAAAGCATGGGATACACCATCAAACCTCTCGAACACCTCATTCAAAACTCCTAACAACAAAGAAAGAGCATATCCTTCGCTTTGGCGTAAGATATGCTCTTTGAAAACTATATTTATTTTTTTTGACGAGCTTTAAACATCTCAACAATTTCCATCATCTCATCCGATGGGTTAGAAATAACAGCTGTTTGAAACACCTTGCAAGGCGCGCTTTCCTTTACGCTGTCTACTGCAGCAGTAACCGCTGAAACAGATCCACTTACAAAGAGCAGAGCATGCCCGCCACATTTGGTATCCTGTGTTTCATAAGCGACTTCGGATGCCTTTAGCATCTGGTCTAATACAACAACTGCATTTGCTTCCCCTAGAACTTCAACGAGTCCATACGCTCCATGTCTTGCCATAACTCTACCTCTTCCTTACTTATTAATTGTCATAGTAATTGCTGCCTCTGTCTCTTTTAATGGCGCTGCAATCACGGTATGAGAAACCACCTTTGAAATCGGCTCTGCTGCCTGTAACGCTGCTTCCATCGCCGCCTCCACATTGGACACATTCCCACGCAGCTTTACACAGGCTCCTGCTCCAAGACGATTTCTCTCCACAGATTGAACTTTTACATCCGCTGCTTTTGCTGCTGCATCCAATGCTACAAAACACGCACATTCGCTATCCAATTCGAATATACCTATTGCCATACCTTCATATCTTCCAGTCATAATCTCCTCCTACAAAAAAACATGTTCCCATTGCTCATTCTTTTGTTCTAATTATATGAAACTCATGTTTGTTTTTCAAGACTGATTTCTCAAAATGGCACGTTTTTCAATCATTTGTGCTGTAATACTTATGGCGATTTCAGCTGGCGTTTCTGCTTTTATATCAACGCCGATGGGTGTGGTTATTCTTTGAAGATCCCTCTTTGTAAACCCTCTCTCTCTTAGTTTTTCAAAAACGCTTGCCTTTTTCCTACGACTTCCAATCACTCCAATGTAAGCTGCCGGTGTATGCAATACCTGTGCCTGAACTTCTAGATCATCTTTATGACCTCTTGTCATGATACAAACAAAATCCTGTTCTTTTATGTGAATGTATTCCGATATTTTTGAAACATCTATCTGCATTACTTGCTCTGCTGTAGGAAACAGTTCCCGATTACAAAACGCTTCCCTGTCTTCTAATACTGTACATTGAAATCCCACTGTGGAAAGAATCGGAACCAATGCTTGAGAAACATGCCCTCCTCCAAAAACAAATACTCTACTTTTCATTCGAAGTGGAAGGGTAAAATAATGATGCCCCTCACTGTGAATCTGATAAGGCTTCTCTTTTAATGTTTCTAAGATGCAAGAAGGGACTTCTTGCCCCACAACCCCTTCTGTTTTTGAAAAAACAGACCATGTGTGCGACGTAATATCTTGAATCATCCAACACTGTTCATCTTTGATAGACAACTGCTTCCATTGGTTTACGATTGCTTGATTTTCTTTTTGATCTGCTTCGATAAATTGAAAATAAATGGTCACATCTCCACCGCAAACCATGCCAAGATCTTGAATCTCATTTGGTTTTAGATAAAACTGTTCCAAACGCGACGCTTTTAAATCAATCAATTCTTTCGCAAGACATTCACATTTGTATTCGATTGCACCGCCCCCAACGGTTCCTGCTAATCTTCCTTCCTTGCCAACCAGCATAGAGGCGCCTGCCCCTCTAGGCGTAGAACCTTTTTGCTCTACAATGGTTGCTAACACACAGTCCTGCTTGTTTACAAGGCATACCTCTAACATCTGAATGATCTTTTCCATCTCTTCCACCTTCTTTTCGCCTAAAGTAGTTCTTTTCTTAATTGCTCCGGCGTTTTTAAAGAAAGAAGAGACGGTGCAATATCTAGCACTGTTTTTGCTCCACACTCTCCATTTTTCGCCATACGATAAGCAGCACGTGCATAACAAACCAACACGCTAGCTGTAAATTCTGGATTGGATTCTAACTTAAGCGAATATTCAATCACATGTTTATTTCCAGTTCTTCCAGTTTCTCCACTACGAATCACAAATCCGCCGTGAGGCATTTTATGATGTTCTTTTTGTAATTCTTCTTCAGAAATAAAAGTAACCGTTGTATCATAATCTGCAAAATATGCCGGCATATTCTTAATTTCGCTTTCAATTTGCTCTAAGTTAGCCCCTTCCTTTGCAACCACATAACACTCTCTTAAATGCTTTTGTCTCGCTGTAAGTTCTGGTCTTTTTCCACTTCTTACTTCTTCCACTGCCTGTTCAATTGGTACCGTATATTGAATTGCATTTTTCACTCCAGAAATTCTGCGAATGGCGTCAGAATGTCCCTGACTTACTCCTTTTCCCCAAAATGTATAGGTATCACCGTCTGTTAAAATGGACTCCGCATACAAGCGATTTAAAGAAAACATTCCCGGATCCCAGCCAACAGAAATAATCCCAATTTTTCCACTTTGTTTTCCAACTTCATCCATGGAAGCAAAATACTCTGGAATTCTTGCATGGGTATCAAAACTATCCACTGTATGAAAGTTTTTTAGCACCTCTGGTCCCATGATCGGAAGATCCGTTGCCGATCCTCCACAAAGTATGACTACATCTATTTCCTCTTTCATCTGTAGCATATCGTCCACTAAAAGTACCGGAACATTTTTGGAATAAATGGAAACACTCTTAGGTGGCCTTCTTGTAAATACTGCCTTTAATTCCATGTCTTCATTTCTTTCAATCGAAAGTTCTACACCTCGACCAATGTTTCCGTACCCTACAATCGCAACTCTGATTTTTTCCATTTCCCAAACTCCTTCCTACTTCTATCAATTCCTACTTCTACAAATTCTTATTTTTCCATTTTCCACTTCGTACACGTAAATATGAATAAATTGCTCCGATGGTCCATCCAACCGGAATAGAAATCCATATTGCTCTTTCCTGAATAAAATAGGATAAAGAATATGCAATAATGACACGCATAAAAAGATTGGACATCGAACTTATCAGAAAGGCTTTCATATCTCCTGCCCCTCTTAAAAGCCCATTACTTACAAATAAAATTCCCATAACCGCATAGAATAGGGAAACGGTCTTCATATAGCTTAATCCATATCCCATCGCTCCACCTTCTGTTCCGGTATTTAAAAACAGTCCCAAAAGATTCGGTCCGCATAGGAAAATTAATCCTGTAAGTACCACTGAAAAAATAGTAAGCATAAAGATACATGCATGATATCCTTCCCGCACTCTCTCTTCTTTTCCTGCTCCAATATTTTGTGCAGTATAACTAGACATCGCATTGGAAAAATTGATGTTTGGCATCATGGATAATGTGTCAATCTTTGTTGCGGCTGTATATCCGGCAACAAATACTTTGCCATAGGAATTAACCAGCCCTTGCATACACATCATACTGACAGATACTACGGACTGTTGGATGATAGATGGAACCCCTACCTTAGCAATTTTCTTTACAGCATCGTAATGAAAAATTGCAGGTTTCTTTCCTCGATTTTCTTCCTCATTTTCCATACACCTTAGTCTTTTCATAAGAACGACAAAGGACACTACCGCACAAGCTCCCTGTGCAATCAAAGTCGCCCAAGAAACGCCCGCAACTCCCATTTGAAAATAAATTACAAACACTAAATCCAATACAATATTCGTAATCGCAGAAATAATTAGAAATAGCAAGGGGGTCTTGCTGTCTCCTAGCGCATTGTATATACCATTTAATGAATTATACAAAAATAAGAAGATGGCGCCACCAAAGTATATTCTAAGATAAATAAGGGAGTCCGCCATAATATCTGGATCCGTTCCCAAAAGTTGCAGTAATGGAGCGGCGAGTATTTCCCCTAAAACCATAATTCCAATTCCGATTATTCCCAATGCTACAAGTGCCGTATACACTGTTGTTTTCATTTCCATAATTCTTCCTGCTCCAAACAGCTGTGAAATCACAACGGTACATCCCATAGACAATCCAGACGCGATGGCCACTGCAAGAAAGACAATCGGAAAAGAGGATCCCACCGCTGCGAGAGCGTCTTCTCCTACGAACTTTCCAACCACCATAGAATCTACCATGTTATATAACTGTTGAAACAAATTTCCCAGTACCATAGGGAGAGCAAAGAAAAACAAAAGCTTTAACGGTTTACCTTCTGTAAGATTTTTTACCACTTTTCATTTCTCCTTTTTTATATTTTATTTCGATGCAACAATAATATTTTATGTAAATTTTTCTTCTCTGTCAATAAAATGATCATTTGCACCCGAAAAGAACAGACCCTTTTGATAAGTGTCTGCTCCAAAATTGATCCGATTTTTTATCCGTAAACCCATATTCCAGCCCATTGATTGGAAATTGTATCATAGTCCCATTCTATCTTGCTTCGTATTTTACTAAACGGATCATTTACAATAAATCCTTTTTCTGTATACCCACACACAACAATAAAATGGCCGGAACTTGTAAAATCACCCGGTCCCATCGATAAAATAATCATTTTTCCTTCATCTAGCATCTTTTCCATTTCTATTTGTGTTAAATAACCATATTGAGCTACTTTAATGTTGTAGTCAGCCGCTGCATCTGTCAGGAAAGACCAAGCGGTACCTGCTCCCTCCACATATGCCCCTTTCTCCATAGCCTTTTGGGCTAAAAGATCTGGTGTGGCGCTTGTATCCCCTGTAAGACCAATAATCACCATGGAAAGACAAGTTGGCGCACATCCGGTAATTCCAATAACACTATCGCCATATGGAACATATCCCCAGCGGTCATCCCACTGAATAAGCAATGGGGTTTTCTCACCGCATTCTTTTAGGGTAAGCCCTCCTTGTACTTTTTGCTCCGCTTCCGGATATGCCGCCACAAATTCTAATATTTCCGGATTTTTTTTCAATGCATCTAACATATTCTCTGGATAATTTTCAGGTTCTGTAAATACGGTCCTCCATGTCATGCTTTGTTCAATCGTTTGAAAATAACTATTTGAAAATGCTTGCTTTGTAGTTCTGTAGTGAAAAAACATCATTCCTGTCATTAGCAATAGGCATCCAAAAAGAAAAAATTTTCTTCTTAAAACCTTTTTTCTATATTCTCTTGTTCTTCTTACTCTTCTACTCAATTCATCTATTTCCTTTCCACCTATGCTTTTAAGTATACTACATAAACTTTTATTTACGGTTAAGTATTTCTAAAATTTTTCTTAAGTAGTTATTTTTTCTCATTAACCCAAAGAATTTCTGAATGTTCTATGCTCTAATCAGTCTCACGAACAATGTATAGTGGTCTTTTTTTGTTTTCCAAGCAATCTTTTGCAAGATATAAACCTATGATGTACAAAAAGAGCATCTGTATTCCACTCAAAAAAAACACACAAGGAAAAATAAAATTCGTTTGAAACACTAGCAATAATACAGAGAAAATCATGAAAAGCCCACCCGTCACTCCTGCCAATTTCAACGGTGCCATGGAAAATGCCACAATCCCTTCTTGTGCGTAGGACAATAATTTTTTTAAATTCCATTTGCTTGTCCCTTTTTCTCGTTCCACATTGGAAAATTCAATCCATTTTGTTTTAAATCCCACAAATGAATAGATTCCCTTCATGTAACGATTGTATTCTTTCATCTCTAAAATTGCATCCGTCATTGGTCTGCTCATCATACGAAAATCCCCATATCCATCTGACATTTCCATATGCGTCAATCGTTTTACAATCTTGTAAAACATCTTAGAACACGTGCTTCTTAGGATTCCATCCCCTTCTCTTCCACATCGTTTTCCTCCACAACAATCAAACCCTTCCTGACTAACGGCCTTGTACATTTTGGGAAGTAATGCAGGCGGATGTTGAAGGTCTACATCCATGATCACACAATAATCCCCCGTTGCTTTTTTAAGCCCTGCATACATTCCCGCCTCTTTCCCGAAATTTCTCGAAAAAGAAATATAATGACAGGTTTCTTCTTTCGAAAGCTCTTGTAAGATTTTCAAAGTATTGTCTTTACTTCCATCATCTATAAATATAATTTCATACTGAATTTCTTCTATGGTATCTAATATTTTCTTTACTTCTCTGTAAAAGATTGGTATGGATTCTTGTTCATTATAACATGGAACAATGACGCTGATCTTATTTTTCATTTTGCTTTTCCTCCTTGTTTTTCCATTCTATAAAAATGAGTACCCCCCATAAAATCAGGGAAATACTGGTAATTATTTTTCCTTCTGTGTAACCAAAAGCTTCAAACTGAATTTCTATTTTATGCATTCCTTTCTCCAGTGGAAAGCCTAGAAATGCCGTATTTACAATTTCCGGCTCCTGCCGTTTTCCATCCACATACACTTGATATCCCTTTTTCCATGGATAAGAAGTGATAAAATATCCCGCTTTTTGCATGGTGATCTTTCCCAAAAACACTTGATTTCTAGAACCTTCTATCGTTTCATTCTCTGGTTTTATAATCTCCTTATGTTTCAAATAATCGTGATCTAGAATGTAGGCATTTCTATCCATTACTTTATATGCCCCCTTAGATGCTTGAACCGATATCGGAGTCTTCTCATGGCTGGCATTCATAACATAAGTAAAGTCTGTGTTGTGATTTGGATAAGGTGCACGGTTTGATGATAATTTGTTTTTAATATGATTGATTGCAATGACCACCTGATTTGCATCTTTCCTCTGCACATGAAATTGTAAAATTCTTATTTTATCTTGGAAGGAATCCTGAAGTTCCTCCGGATTAATTTTCTTCGCATGTCCACTAAATCTAACAGAAGGAGTGTTTGTCTCAACCACCGCGCTAGTACACAGTGCTTCTAATGTATCTGGAAAGGCTAATTGCTTATATTGTTCCCGTGACATCACTTGTGTCGTTCCATAACAAATTGGAAGTACTTCTTCATTCTCAAACAATGCAACCGTTCCTTCTTCCATGATTTTTTTGTATCCCAATGGGGCTTGATTTTTGTTGGCAATCAAGTATTTGATTCCCATAAAATAATTAAAATATGGATGTTCTCCTGCGATCAAAGCTACACGATTGTTATATCCAATTGGATTTTTCATAGTGTCATAAAAAAACGTTGCGTACATCGGATTCGTAACTGACGAATACATAGTAGTTCTTTTCAGTTCTTTTTTTGTCAAATTCCCATTGGTAAATGCTCGATCCAGTATTTCCGTTCTATATACCTTTTCTTTTGCTACTTTCTCCAGAAATTCTTGTGGGATATCCTGTTGCACCTCTTTCGTTGAAATATATCCATTTTCACAAAATAAATTTAAAAAGAGCATGGACGAGACGATGGGAAGAAGACAAAGGCCAAAGGTATAGGTTCTTACTTTTCGTAAAATGGCCTTGTTACTTCTTTGCAAAAATATCCATATAAACAAAATTCCTATCTCTGCAAATGCAAAAATTTTCCACTTTGAAAACATTGCCGGAATAACACAAAGAACAAGTGCCAAAACATCGTAAGTTTCTTTTTGATTCCAAAGTTTTTGTAACGTTAACGTTGTCAACAAAACACAAATTGGTAAAAATGGAATTAGAATTTTTTCTCTTGCATACAATCCACCATTTAAAACTAAGGATATCAATGGAACCGTCATGCTGATAAGGGTAAGTATTGCCAACATTCTTTTTCGGTTCCCTATAATACAATGGATAATACTAAACAATGCAAGAAATGTAAGTCCACAGCTATAAGGCGAATACAGAAGTCCCTTTATGTCTGGCCAAATAATTTGCAACCTTTGATCGGCAAATTGCCCTCCATCCTTTGATCCTGAAATAATTTCCAAGGCCGTTGGCAAAAGCAAAATCATTGCTACTCCTATTGCGATGGCAATGGCAATCGCTATGTTGCCCATACGCTTCTTTTCAACCCGTGAAGTACGTTCGATACATTGGGACACACTATATAAACCAATGACAAAAATACAAGCTGGTGCATAATAAAAACTATGCATACAAATCATAAGGCAACTAAAAATCAATACACTGCTTTTCTTTTTTTCTATAATTCTATCTATGCCGATCATAGCCAGTAGAAGAAATGGCATATAATTGATAAACATAATCTGGTGATGTGCATGATAAAATGCCGTAGACGAGGAGAGCATAAGCGCTCCAAAAAGAGCAATTTTATTTTGCAAGTTCTTTTTTCGTAACCAGATATATGTAAGAATGCCACTTGCATAAATACCAAGAAGTGCGTATCCAGCGATAACATATCTAACGGGTATTTGGGGAAAGAAACAAGCGCCTATAACATCCGGTCTTAACAATCCGTAATAAGAAAAATTATACACACTGCTTCCCGCACCTAATTGTACAAATTGTGGAATCAAGCTTTTCGATTGAATCATTGCATCTCGTAGTGTTTCTGCAATTGCAACATGCTGACTTATCCAGTCCCCTTCGGATCCAAAAAACTTTCCTGTTAACATTGGAATTCCCACTTGCTGTAACGTAATCACAAAACAGATCAAACAGATAGATCCCCAGAAAACCCTCTGCTCTTTTTTTAACCCCATCGTTTTTCCCCTATCTTCGTTTTTTGAAAAATATATACTTTGCTCGCCATATAATTTGCCACAGTTACCACAATTCCAACCAACAGTTTCATCCACATTTTGGGTGCATGTAAATAATCAATCAAAAGGACCATTGCAACCGTTTCAAAAATTCCTGACAACATTCTTACTTCAAAAAATGATACACTTTCTTTGATCAAATCACGAAGGGTATTTCTTTTGCATTCAAATACAAATGTCTTGTTGACATAATAAGCAAATGCTGCCGCAAAAAACCATGCAAACGCCGTCGATAGCATTGTGGAAAGTTTTACAATTTCCGTAAAAAACCAAAAGGTTATTAAATTTACAACGGTGGTTTGTATTCCACATAAACCATACTTTGCGAGTTCTTTATATTTTATCTTTCTTCCTTTCATACTTCTTCTCCTCCTTTGATAGTATTACCTTATCCTAAGAGTCTTAAATCAAAAGTGAGACATTTCTTAAAAAATTCTTATTTTCTATACAAATTTTGTATAAAAAATACTGCACCCTGTTTGGTGCAGTACAACTTTCAATCAACAATCTTACATTTCTTCAGGCAATTTCAAACACGCCTTGAATTGATCGCAATCCACAAATATATCAAATTCTCCGCCCAGCGCTTTTGCGTAAGAACTTACAATTGCAAGACCTAATCCATTTCCTTCGCTGGTACGTTCTTTATCTCCTCTTACAAACCGTTCCATGATATCTCCTTTTTCAAAATCCATAAAATATCCTGCCGTATTTGTAATATCCATGCATAACCATTTGTCTTTTCGGAAAGTTTTTATAAAAACTCTTGTTCCTTTTGCCGAATACTTTAAGGCATTTTCAATTAGATTCTGGCAAATTCGATAGCAATACATATTGTCTGATTTAAACTTGGTATTTTCTTTCGTTAATTGCAATACGAAAGATAGATTACTACTATCAATTCTGTCTTTTAAATCCGCTTGTATTTGCTCTAAAAGACGATTTAAATCTAATTCTTCTATGTGCAGTTCCACATTCCCACTGCTTGCTTTTGCCAGTGAAAACAGACTATTGATCATTTCCTTTAATTTTTCCGCTCGCATAGAGATTACCTCTACATAATCTCTTACCACATCGCTTAACTCTTCTTTTTTGATCAATTCAAGATAACCCACCATAGACGTAAGTGGAGTTTTTAAATCATGAGAAACATTTGTAATCAGTTCTACGCGTAACTGATCACTTCTAGAAACCTTTTCCAGACTTTTCCTTTCAATCTCCAAAGCTTCATTCAATGCATTTTCCAACTTCATTCGATTTATTTTCTCACTGTCTTCCACATATTGTTGTATTTTTTCACTCATAAATCGATGTAAAATTGTCATGAAAACTAAGCTTTGCAGCAACACGGTGATCAACATTAAATAACCTGTTGCATAATTATAATGCCATCCATTTCCATTGTATACCCCACCTCTTAACAAATACCAAAAATAGACACATACCACAAACAACGAAATCGAGATACTAAGCAACGCCACTTTATTTTGCTTTTTCTTTTCTTTCTTCCAACAATCAAAGAATTTATCTTGGATATCCCAGCGCTTCTCATATTCCTTTAAAGCCTCTTTAAATAATCCGCTCCCCCCTACACCGAGAAAGAGATTCCCAAGAATTCCAAAGAAGACAGCTTCCTCTGTTGGATGATAGGTTCTATAAATGATGAGTACCCAAAAAAAGAAAATTCCGATACTCATCCCTACTACTTCACCGAATATTTTTTTGTGAGCTCGGATCAGACCAATTATTTTTTTAATGTTACTTTTGAATTTTTTCCATCTTATAACCAATTCCCCACACCACCTTTACATATCTTGGTTTTCTTGCATCAATTTCTATTTTTTCGCGAATATGCCGAATATGAACCATAACGGTATTTTCTACCGAATACCCTGCCTCTTCTTTCCATACATTTTCATAAATCTGATCCGCCGAAAAAACCTGCCCTAAATGTTCCATAAAAAATTCAAGCATTTTATATTCTGTCGCTGTCAGTTTCACCTCTTCCCCTTCTACAATAATAACTCTTTGTTTTTTATCCAACACAAGCCCGCCATTTACAATAGAATCCTTCTTTGCTTTTGGAGCTTCACCGCCCCATACGTGATATCTGCGTAAATGCGCCTTTACTCTTGCAATCAGTTCCGTTGGATTATAAGGCTTTTCAATATAATCATCGGCGCCCAAAACAAGACCGGAAACTTTATCGCTTTCCTCTGTCTTTGCCGATAAAATAATCACGGGGATTCTTGATTTTTCCCTCAATTTCATAAGCGCTGACAATCCATTCATTCTTGGCATCATTACATCTAACAAAATCAAATCAATGTGTTGTTTTGTAAGCGCTTCTAATGCCTCAATCCCATCATATGCTTTTACTACTTGATATCCTTCATACTTTAACAATTCACTGATAGAATAAACAATTTCTTTGTTATCATCCACTACCAGTATCGTTTCTTTCTCCATTGTATTTCACTCCTTTTATCCTTTGCTCTATGACAATACTTTAATACATAGAGCTAAAAAAAGACTTGCGATATTTCTTAAAAGTTTCTTAATCACATGTTATTCGCAAAAAATGCAATGCCCGTTTTAGGCACTGCATTTCCCCTCATGTGAATCCCATACTTTTGCACCTTTGTGTTTCGTATTTATGGTTTTTCTATCACCCTTTTTCATTTTCATTGATCTTGCAAGACTGAACAATCCACTCCACAAGTTCTTCAAGAAATGCTTGGTCTGTTGCATCAAATCTGTGATAAATCGGACTGTCTATATCTAAAACTCCTATTTTTTTCCCTTCAAAAATCATTGGAATTACAATTTCTGATTTTGACCGACTATCACATGCAATGTGCCCTGGAAATTTCTCTACATCCGGAACAATTTTGGTAACCCCCTCCTGAAATGAAGTTCCACAAACACCCTTTCCGATTCCAATTCTCGTACAAGCTGCTCTTCCCTGAAATGGTCCTAATATCAACTGGTTCTGTGTAAAAAGATAAAATCCAACCCAGTTAATATCTTCCATATACTCCTTTAATATTGCCGACACATTGCCTAGATTTGCAATTAGATGATCCTCCTGTTGCAGCCTTCTAACAATCTCTTCTCCCGCTTTTTGATATGCTTCTGTCTTTGTCATGAATCACGTTCCTCTCTTTATCTACTCAGTTGTTCTATTATTTTATCATAATTTTTTGGGCAATGTGGATAAATGCAATTGCTACAATCTTTTGTCACGTTTCCCTGCACCTCAAAATAAGTCGGATTTCCCGGACACTGCTCTTTCGTGTAAAATGGACAGTAACAAAAAAGGCAATTAAACTCTTTTAGACCTTGGTGACAAGGAAAATATTCACAATCTTTATTCTCAAAAAAACGACTGGAATTCTTCATTTTTCAATCTCCTTCTTTGTTTATTTATGAAAACATTACCAGTTTTTTTCTCAAAAATCAATCCTTTCTTCTTTCCTTTATTTGCTGTTTTTTTTTAAGTCTGCTATAATGACTAAAATAATCAATATAATTTTTTAAATAAGGACATGATTTATGAATTATAAAGCGATAAAAAAGCAATGCCACACCTTTTATAAAACCTATCCAAAGCAAACACTTTTAACTATTATATTCGTTTTAACAATTATTTTTCTTTTAAATAATGACTTTTGTTACAAAACACCTATTGGAAAAGTCATCAAAGTGAAAACAGAACAAGAAAAAACCCTGACGAATCATAATAATGGCACTTTTCCTATCACAGAAAAATCCTACCTTCAAACATTGACTGTAAAACTATTAAATACGGACAAAAAAGGTTCCATAATCTCATTAAAAAATTCGTATTCCTTTTCCCAGATGGACTCTGTCAAACTTGCCCGTGGTGACAAAGTTTTTCTCTCTCTTGGTTCCGATGGTTCTTTGGTTTCTAGCAACATTCAAGGAATAAAACGAGATTCTTATACCTTTATCCTCCTTGCACTTTTTATTTATTTGATTCTGCTACTTACGGGAAAACGTGGGGTTTTCGTAACACTCACCACTCTTTTGAATCTTGGTATTTTTATTCTTTCCCTTCACTTTTACTCAGAAGGGATCCCTATTTTATTGCTTGCAAACATTTTAATTTTTGTATTTCCATGTATCACTTTATTGCTGTCAAATGGAATCAAAAAAAGTACCTTTGTAGCGCTGTCCTCTACCTTTTTAACGTTAACGATTTCTTTCCTTCTGTTTAAGTTTGCACTTACCTATGGAGAGGAGATCGACTATGCTGCATTAGACTACATTGTCGGTGGACATGATTTAGAACAAATCTTTTTTGCCAGCGTAGAACTTGCTGGTCTTGGCGTAATTATGGACGTATCTGTTAGTCTTTGTTCTTCTTTATACGAACTTGCCAGAAAGACACCGGATATTGCATTAAAAGATTTCTTTCTATCCGGTCGGCAAATTGGTTATGATATCATGGGAACTATGATCAATGTTCTTTTATTTACCTATGTCTGCGGTCTTATGCCACTGATCATCTTAAAAATGAAGAACGACATTTCCTTGATCACCATCATCAAACTTCAGATTCCTTTTGAAATTTGTCGCTTTTTATTTGGCTCGATTCAAATATTGCTTGCAATTCCAATATCTATTCTACTTTCGAGTTTATTTTTACTGAAACGGAGGAATAAAAAATGATTTCGATTCTTGCCTTAATCTTACTACTTCTTCTTGTTTTGATCGGTGGCGATAGAGGTGTCGTATCTTTGCTTACCATCATTGGGAACCTTCTCACCTTCTTTTTTATGATCTGGTCGATGTCAGCAGGTTTCAACCCTTATCTTGTAACCATTCTAGGTGGACTCCTTATAAATAGTCTAACCTTGACTTATCAAAACGGAAAAAATCTAAAAACATATTCCGCTTTTTTATCCGTTGCTGTTGTGATGACGCTTCTGCTTGTCGTAGTTTTTCTTTTTAGCAGCCGATTACACCTAGAAGGCTTAAATGAAATCGAATTAAAAGGAGAACTTACTATTTTCTATTCTTTCGTTGTAAACGTAGATATGCATAAGGTTAGCATCTGCCTGATTCTGATTGGTTTACTTGGCGCTGTGATGGATACTGCCGTATCTATTTCCTCTGGTCTTTATGAGATCGCGATTTCCAAAGTCCGAACCCAAAAAGAACTTTTCCATTCCGGCATGTGTATTGGGAAAGATATTCTCTCAACAACGGTCAACACTTTATTTTTTGCCTATATTGGAGAAGCGCTCCTGTTGCTGATTTATTTACAGGAATACCACTATTCTCTTTTCAAGATTTTAAATTCAAAAGCGTTCCTTCAAGATTTCTCATGTATTACATTTAGCATGATTGGCTGTCTTTTGATTCTCCCAATCACTTCTTACTTTTCCTCAAAACTTTATATTTCCAAAGAAGTCTGGAACCTTTCCAAAAACGAAAAAAATCCCAGCCACTCATAACAGTGACCGGGATTTTTTATTTCTCTTCTCTTTTACAATGGCAGAGCCATAACAAATAACTTATTCCAACACCACCTAAAATATTTCCTATGGTAACCGGAAACAAATTACCAAAAATAAACTTCCAGACCGTTAAGTCGGATAATGAAATTCCTGCCGCTCTTGCCGCTTCTGCATACTGAGGAACCATTTTTGCAAAAAGTCCGGCAGATATGTAATACATGTTTGCAACACAGTGCTCAAATCCTGCTAATACAAAAAAGCAAATTGGAAGATAAGCTCCTATAATTCGCCCTGTTGTATCACTGGCAGAAAGCGCCATCAATACGGCAACGCAGACAAGTATATTACAGAAAAAACCAAGAACAATCCCATTCGCAAACGAAATGTTACACTTACTTTGTGCCAACTTCATTGTATAAACCGCCAATTGTCCATTGGAATAATTCATCTGTCCAAACCAGGCACATCCCATAGCGACAATAAGAGAACCTATAAAATTTCCTATATAAACAATGCACCAGTTGCGAAGCATACTGAAAACCGTACATTTCTTATCCAAAACAGAAATTGTAATCAAACAATTTCCAGTAAATAATTCCGCTCCTAAAAGGATAACCATTCCAAGACCAAACGGAAACAATAATCCGCAAATCAATTTTATTGTCCACGGATCTTTCATTCCATACACCGCAGTATTGGTCGCTACAGAACCAAAGGCAATCAGTACCCCTGATAAAATTCCAAGCAAACATATTTTTCGTGTCGAGCTTTTCGCCTTCTTCTCTCCAATTGCAGAATACTTTTCTAGAATCTGTGTTGGAGTAATTGTGTTATTCATTTGTGTTTTCCCTATTCCTCTCGTTAAAATACCCTTAGAATCTAATTCGACTCTAAGGGTTTTTCTTATTTGTTCTGTAAAATAAGATCAATACTTATAAGTTTTACACTTAATACAAAAATCTTAACTGCCTCTTCTAGTTCCTTTACTGTTGGGAACGATGGCGCAATTCGAATATTACTATCATGGGGATCCTTTCCATAAGGATAGGTGGCTCCAGCATCTGTCATAATGAGCCCTGCCTCTTTTGCTTTGGCAACAATCGCTTTGGCAGAGCCGTCAAGTCCATCAAAAGAAATAAAATATCCTCCCTTTGGTCTTGTCCAGCTTCCAATTTCAAGACCTCCTAATTCTTTGTCTAATACTTCTATTACCTTTTCAAATTTTGGTCTTAAGATTGCCGCATGTTTTTCCATCTGATGATACATCCCCTGCATATCTTTAAAGAAACGCACATGACGAAGCTGATTTAATTTATCATGCCCAATGGTTTGCATCTTCATATACTGCCTTGCATCTTCTAGATTTCCCTTTGATGCTGCAAGCGCCGCAATTCCTGAGCCTGGAAACGATACCTTTGACGTAGATATAAACTTAAATACCATATCTGGATTTCCTGCTTTGATGCATTCATTTAAAATTTCAAGAATCACATCATGATCATCTTCATACAAATGATGAATCGAATACGCATTATCCCAAAAAATTCGGAAATCTTCTGCTGCCGGTTTCAAATGTGCAAATCGTCTTACCGTCTCATCAGAATAGGAAATCCCTGTAGGGTTTGAATACTTAGGAACACACCAAATTCCTTTGATCGCTGCATCTTTTGATACGAGTTCCTCGACCATATCCATATCTGGTCCTGTTTCCAACAAAGGTACATTTATCATCTCAATCCCAAAAAATTCTGTGATTGCAAAATGACGATCATAGCCTGGTACCGGACATAGAAATTTTACGCTGTCTAACTTACACCATGGGGTACTTCCCATGATTCCATGAGTCATAGCTCTTGACACGGTATCAAACATAACGTTCAAACTAGAATTCCCATAAATGATGATATTTCTCTCCGGAACTTCTGACATATCTGCAAGTAAGTTTCTTGCTTCTGAAATACCGTCCAGTACCCCATAGTTTCTACAATCGGTACCATCTGACCCTGTCAAATTGGATGTACTATTTAATACATCCATCATACCTGTACTAAGATCTAACTGTTCTTTTGAAGGTTTTCCACGAGACATATCGAGCTTCAACCCTTGTTTCTTTACATCGTCAAACTGTTTTTCTAAGTTGCCCTTTAATGTTAATAATTCTTCTTTCGATAATTTATTATACGGTTTCATGGAGACCTCCTTGTTCTATTTTTCACATACTAATAGCTATTTTATGTATAAATTTAAAAATTGTCAAGGTTCTCCGTTTATTTTAACCATAGAATCATCCTATTACAATTCTTTTGCAACCTCATATCCACGTCTTATGGCATCTTTAATATTTCCTAGTTTTTCAGCATCCCCTACAATATGATATTTTACGCCACAGGCGCTTAACATCTCTTCTAGGTTTTTGTCTATTTTATAGCCTGCTGCAAAAACCAATGTGTCGGCATCGTCGATGCAACACTCTTGTCCATTTTTACTATAGAATATTTTCTCTTCTTCTACACGTTCCACCGTTGCATTGCAAATGATTTCTACCCCTTTTTCCATCATTCTTTGGACAAGTAAACTTCTTCCTGGGCCTGACTCATTTAACATAACTCCGGCAGCCATTTCCAAAATGGTCACTTCTCTGTTTCTTGGGAATAAATCATTTACAAGTGGTGCAAGATAATCTGCTGTTTCACATCCAACAGAACCTCCACCGATGATCACGATTTTTCTTCCTGGGAAAGATTTTCCTGCCAAAATATCATCTGCTGTCATCCATTGTTTAAATGCTGTAAATGGAGAAATTACGATTGGCATTGCCCCTGTTCCTGCAATGACTTCATAATCTTTAAATTCTGTTTTTAGCATCTCTGGTGTGACAGTGCAGTTTACTCTGACCTCCACATTCATCTGACGCAATTTTCTTTCCATATATTTGATCAATCTTGTAAGATCTTGTTTTGCAATTGGTACTGCCGCCAAACGAACTAATCCACCTAAGCTGTCATCTTTTTCACATAAGACTACATGGTGTCCTCGTTTTTTTGCTACATAAGCCGCTTCCATTCCTGCCGGGCCGCCACCGATGACAAGTACATTTTTCTTCGTAGAAGCCTCTGTGATTGTTTCCTCATTTTCCAATTCTAAGGAAGGGTTCACCGTACATGCCACTCGATTTCCAAACATAATTCCATTTAAACAACGCAAACATCCAATACATGGACGAATTTCATCCACCTGTTCATGCTGTGCCTTTTCTACGAAATCAGGATCACACAAATTCGCGCGTCCAATCATACAAATATCTGCACGATCATTTGCAATCATTTCTTCAGCGATCCATGGTTCTGTAATTCTTCCTACTGTTGCAACTGGGATAGAGACATACTTCTTAATTTCTTCGGCCATTTTTACATGGGATCCCATTGGGGTTCCTGGCGCTGGAATGGAACTTCCTCGCATAACAGTTGTTCCTCCAGATACATGTAAAAAGTCTACTCCAGCTTTTTCTAATTGTTTTGATACATAAATCGCATCGTTTAAATTTAAACCACCATCTGTATATTCGTCTCCAGAAATACGAACATCAATGATAAAATCCTTCCCACATACGTTTCTGACTTCTTTTACAACTTCCAGTGTAAGTCGAAGACGCCCATCAATATCTCCACCATATTGATCCGTTCTTTTATTGTATAGTGGAGAGAGGAATCCACCCAAAAGCCCATGTGCATGTGCTGCATGGATTTCCACCCCATCTGCGCCAGCTTGTTTCACTCTTCCGGCAGCTTCTCCAAATTGGCGAATGATAACCTTTAGTTCCTCTACTGTGACTGCTCTTGGAGCTTCCTTCGCATAATACGGTCCCACGTTAGATGGTGCAATAAATCGTGGAGTACCCGGTATTGGAAATGCCATATACGCTGGATGAAATAATTGTGGAAGAATCTTTGCTCCATACTGATGTACAGATTCTGCTAATTTTTTCCATCCTGGAATATACGAATCATCACAAATGGACATATCCCCTGGTAAATATGTATAGACCGGTTCTACTGTTGTTACTTCCGTAACGATTAAGCCAACCCCTCCTTTTGCTCTTGCTGTGTAGTGTTGGATCAAATCTTCTGTAACATATCCTTTGTCTGCCAAATTTGTAGAAATTGGTGGCATAAAAATGCGGTTTTTTACAGTTGTTTCTCCAATCTTAATTGGTGAAAATAAATGTGGATATTGATTCATCTTTCCTTTTCTCCTTTTTCTTCTCGTGTTTCTTTTCATTCTACCACATTAAAATTTCAGAATCTCTCATTCACATAGATATCGCCCGTCATATTTTGTTCAATTTTTATCAAACTCTCATTGATTTTGTCAAAAAAAAGACAAAAAAGAACCCCGAAAAGAAAAGATTTTCACTTCTCTTTTGGAATTCTTATGCTGAATCCCCCTTCTGGAAGGGGTTCAAGTTTTACCTGTCCATTTGCAATTTTTAGAACAACTTCCTCTCCCTTTTGTTGAATCGATATTTGTTGATCTTCATAGATCACTTCTTCTGTTCCTTCTAGCAAATGCCACAAAAGCTTCTTTTGTTCCTGATCAAGAACCATTTTTTGAGTTTTTTCTTCGATACTATACTTCATGTTATTTTGGAATTGTTTTCGATAAGCACTTGGCACAATTCCATACAGTTCACGAAAGATCGTTGTATACGCTTTTGAACTTGGCATTCCACATTCAATCGCAATCTTTTCAATACTTTCTCTTCCTTCCAAAAGTTGTTCTAAGGAAGCTCGTACTCTAACATATGCTAAATACTTTACAAACGGAATTCCCGTATATCTTTTCAAAAGTTTCGATGTATAAGAGGTGCTAAAAGACAACTGTCTGGCGATTTCACTCAGTGTTAAATTCTCTTTAAAATGACAGTCGATATATTTGATCGCTTTCATATAATTTTCATGATAATCCGTATGTAAAGGCAACTCATCCACAGAAAATTTATTTTTTGCTGCCGCAATCCAAAGAATTTGCATCATAATCACGTTCATACGATAAAGATCATTTCTCTGTGCCATTAATTCCTTTGCTAGCTCCCCGATTTTATTTCTAAGCTGAATATAAGAATCTCTGTTTTTCGTTTCCGTACAAATTGCGGTAGAAAATCCGCTTTTCACATTTCCGGCCATCGCATCCGTCATACGGCTAAAATCAATGTGAATCGTCAATATAATCCCATCATCTTTCGCATCTTTTTTATGAAGCATATGGATATCATTGGGGGCGATCACAATCATGTCTCTTTCCTTTAGGACATAGGAAAACTTCGTTGTAACCGCTTCATATACTCCTTTTAGAACATAAGAGATTTCAAGGCTTGATTGCTTGGAAAAAATATTTCTAGAAAACCCATTCATACTTAAACTCAATGGATATCCAAATTTTTGCCCTGAAAAATCATAATACAACTCCATATTTTGCATAACATCACCCTTACACTTTTCGCCTATTGACATTATTTTTTATATTTTTTGTATCCTATCACAAACAGAATGGCTCCTAATATAGCAAGCACTGGAACCGGCCACCATAACTGTCCCGTCTGTGGCAGTTTTTGAGGAATCTCTTGGTGTTTATCCTCCGTCGGTTTTGCGGGCTTCTTTGTATTGGTAAGTATAAACTGGTTTCCTTCCCTTGTGGACGTAACAGTATAATTGGGTGGAACTTCTTTTTCCACTACTGACCATGAAGCTTGCAGTGGTAAGCCTTCCCACTGATAGGACCAGTTATTTTCTTTGTTTAATTCTATGGTATCATATACACTTTCATCTTTTAAAAGTTGCACTGTAATATTTTCTGGACGATTCTTTGTATTATCTTCATTCTTCCAAATTTTTATTACTTGAAAGTCAATTTCTTGTTCTTGAAAAATATCCTCTTTCTCATATTTCAAAGATACCGAAACATGATTGTTCCATTCTCCGTCTGGGGTCCTGTTTGGCAATGTTATAAGTGTCGGCATTGGGGTATAAAGAAACGAATCGTCTTTTGTTTGTTCTCCTAATGCCAAATATAATCCCTTTTCGAGTTGCCTCCATTCGATGTTGCCTTTTGCATCGGTTTCCCGCTGATCGAGAGGTTCTATGTGATCCCTTTTTACATATCCTTCCAAAGTTTCTGCTAACGCTCTCCAATCTTCACTGTCTAATTCCTCCAGTTGAATCTGATAATTTGCAAAAGGTTCTTCCACATGAAATTTGCCCGTTTCAGAGAATTCAGCCACTTTGTACAGGGAAAACACTCCCTGTCCATATTCACAATTCAACGTCAAACTCGTTTCTTCGCCCACTCTATCCTCCTCTTCTGCCTGAACACAAAGCGTCGAAAACACTCCCAAAATTAAACATACGATTAATCCTCTTATTTTCTTCACGGCTTATTCGCCTCCTTGTTCTTTTTCTTTTTTTGTTTGAAACATATGATTCCGATCCAAATCAATAAAACCCCTATCAAAATAGGAACCACAATGCCCATCGCATCTATCCTTACTGCATCTGCCATAAGATTGCCTTCCTGTGCAGCAATCCTCGATATTCGGTGTCCTCTTACCAGAAGACGATGGGAATTGACACCATATGGGGTGCAAGTCACAAGCGTACAGAAGTCCTTTCCTTCTTCAATTTCCAATGCCAATAAATCCTCTGGTTCCACGATCAGAATTTGATCCACTTCATAGAACAAACTCTTATTTAAGGTATGAAGTATAAAATAGTCCCCTTTTTCAAGTTCATCTAAATTTGTAAATAATTTGGCAGAGGGCAAACCTCTATGTCCAGATAACACACAATGTGTACTTTCCCCACCTACCGGAAGAGACGATCCTGTAATGTGTCCAATCGCCGTTTGCAGAACCGCCTCATCCACTCCATGATACACCGGAAGCTCCAGTTGTATTTTGGGAATATCAATATAGCACATAATCCCCAAAGGGGATACATTTAAAAGCTGTTCGTACTTTTCTTTTTCTTCTTCATTTAAAATCCAACGAAAGGAATCCGATTCCAGTGTTTTGTTATACTCTTGTGCTTTTGTCCACAGCGTTTCATACTCTTCCTCTTTCATTTGCTCTACTTCCTTTGTATACCCGGCTATTGCTCTTGACTGATGCAAGGAATTGTAAAAATCACTCACACTTGGATACAGCAATAAGGAGAGTCCTATGAGAAAGATTCCCGTCAATATTACAGTCGATCTATTTTTTTTTAGCCATTTCATAACGCTCTCCTTATGGTTGTATATCGTAAGGGCAAAAAATTTTAACTTTCTGCCCTTACTCTTTTCTTTTTGTCTTCTTTTTTTGTTTACTTATGTTTCCTTTTTTTTATGAATCCAATCAATGCTACAACAATGAGAAGTCCACCTACTGCATAAAGACCTTTTGTTCCTCTTCCTCCTGTTTGCGGAAGTGTAGACCCCTTCTTATTGATCACATCGGTCACAATATTGTGATTGTTAGGATCCGGCCTTAAATTTACTCGAAAGATTCCATCCGAAGTACTAATATCGCGTCCCTCTTCATCTACAATCTGTATACTCTTAAGAAGTACCTCTTGCCGTTCTTCATACACCGCTCGAATCGTAAAAATAAGATCTTCCACCTTATTATATCCTGCCGGCGCTTTTGTTTCCACTAATTTATATTGTCCTGCATCCAGCCCTTTGAATCGAAACGACGTTGTTTCCCCAGCCTCAATCGATTTCACAAGCGTCCATTGACTCTCCTTTTTCTGATATAACGAAAATGCTGCCCCACTTAAAACATGATCTTTCTCATCTTTTTTATTCACAACCAGCTCATAGGTAAACACCACCACCTGATCTTTCGGTGTTTTTCCTGTCTGCGCACCATTTGGGTTATTCGAGAATTCCAGATACACTTCATTGGGATTGCCTGCTCCTGCAATCACTGCATCTTCCGTTAATGTTGCCGCATATTCAACCACAATCTGACTGCCGCTGTCTAATCCAGATACTTGCTTTAAGTTATCAAAACGAATCTCAAAGGTACACGAATCGCTGAGACCTGTTGTCAAAACCTGATAGTTTGCTTTCGCCACTTCAGTGTCTGTTCCGTCATTCTTCACATAAACTCGAACCGTATCTGGCTGGAACTCCATTCCTTTGGATAACGTATCATGAAACACATACTGATAAGTCTCATAATTTTCTAAGTGGTCTGGGAGTGTTCCTATCAACTGAAAGGAAACAGCGGAACCAATAGAATCATCCGCTCTTTTTCCCCAGCTCTGATTTGAATTTTCCTTCACCTTTTTTGATACACTTGGAACCTTTGTTGTTTTCGGAGTAAACTGCGTATTTTTTACAACTCTTAGCACGAAATCTGTATATGCCTCATGTCCTTGTACCGAACCTTCTTGATCTTTGATGAGGTAATATCCCGCTTTCAAATTTGAGATTGTACTAGGCTTTCCACTTGAAAAGGTTCCTGTTGGATTTTTCAAATGTTGTCCTGCTAATTTCGCGAATTTTTTAGCCAACTGCTCATTTGTATTTTTGTCGGATAATACTTTACTTACATCTGCCGCACTGTTACAATTTACAAATTCAGCCTGCTTTTGCAATGCTTGTAGCAACTGTGCGCCATTGACCCCTTCTCCCCACAAAATATCTGTGAGTACTGGTGTTGACGTTCCATCATTTACCTCCAGCATATCTAATCGTCCCGAGAAAATTTGATATGCTTCATAGGTATGATTGCCGGCATTTTGAATTGTAATCGTGTATGTATCATTTTCTTCTGCCAATGCTTTAGCCCCCATTGGCACCATAAAAATAGCGATAAAAAAGAACAGACAGATTTTTTTTATTTGTTTCAATTTTTTATTCTCCTTGATTTTTTTGTTTGATAAAAATATCCAAATGAAGTAATTCCCAATAGAATTGCACCTAAAATAAGATAACAACCCCTTCCTTTTCCTCCTGTTTCTGGAAGGACAAACTGCTTCGTGGTATTCTTAACTCGAATCGTTCCTTTGCCCTGTGTCGTCTGATCTAGTACAATTCCGTTTTCTGAATACGTTACCTCAAAGGTTTTTCCATTTATCGTTGCCAGCTTTCCTTCCTTAACTGGTTGTCCTTGTGAATCTAATTCAAACACATAATAGTGTACTTCTGGATTGACCTCTAATTTTGTAAAAGTAGGCTCTTCTACTTTTTCCCCATTCCTTTGGTAAGTGACCCCATCCTTGTGATATGTAATGGTTAGGGTCTGTAGTGGTTTCCCCTCTGCCTTTTCGTCTTTAAAAAGTCCAAATTCATAACTTCCTTTTGGTGAAGTGCTCGTAGTTGTTCCATCTGCTTCATGAAAGGTCTTCTCAATCTTAATTTCTCCCTTCTGGTTATAGGCAGAATAGACACACTGTGCACTTAGATACCATGCTTGAATATCTCCCTTAAAACCTGAACTCAGTTCTTCTACCGTTTTGTCTTTTAGAATTGCAAAATAATGCGGCTCCTCATTTTTTACATACCCCTTAGGCGCTTCTTCTTCTTTTAAACAATAAATCGTATCGAACTTCATCCAACGTTTCTCTTGGGTTCCCACTGAAAACATAGCAATTCCATGGTCGTTGGTTGTCTCTTTATAGATTGGTCCTTCTGGTTTCCAACTTCCATCTGGTGATTTACTCATTTCCTGTACACTAAAAACTGCTCCCCCTAGTTGTTGTACAACATTATCTTTATCCAGTTTGATAATCTTTAGGCTCGGGTTTTGCTCTCCGCCTGCGGAACCTCCGACTGAATAAGAAAACACCTCATTGACAGAACCATTTTGTGGGACAGTATACCCTTCCCAGCGTGCTAGATTAGAAATTTGAATAGTCTGTCCCGGCTTTGCATTTACATATGTCTTATAAGTAATTTTTAATTTCATGGAATCCGGAACCGTAATACGCAAAATCTGTTTTTCATTTGATGTTTTTCTCTGAATGATACAAGAAGAAGTCACATCCTCTCCTGTCTCTTGATTCTCTATCCGTATCGTTTCTGGTGCAATCGTTAACGTATTACTTAACTCATCTATCACTGTCAGTGTCTCGCTTCCAACTACCAAATCCTCTCCCAAGGGATTCAATTCGATTTTAAACGAGTAATTTCCTCCATCTGCTTTATTGTAAACACTTTTTTTAGTTAATGTATCTTTTTTGAAAGTAATGGTATCAGAATCTGATTCTTGATTTCCTTTATATGTAACTAACGCAGAATTCTTCATGGACACTTCTTTTCCACTTAGCAATGCGTTTTTATCGGTCACTTTACATACGACCTGAAATTCTATAGCACGGTCATCTCTCCCACCTGCTTGGAGATGATCAACGTTCCATTTCACTTTTCTTGTTTGAGGATTGTAATAGGAGATACAAGTTTGGGATCCGTATGTCATGGTTCTCTCTTCCCAATCCTGATTTCCTTGAAGTTCAGGAATTGCTATTATTTCCGGGGAAGTCTGACCTGATTTCTTGTAATGCTCCGCCATCCAGTAATATCTAACATAGGTAAGTTCTACCCCTTCTGGCAACTGATCCTCAATTTCTGCCATCCCTTCCATGGAACCATCCCAGTTAACATGTACCAGCCAAGAAATATAGGTTCCTGGCTCTTTGATCAACTCTACTGCAAGATTTTTGACATCATGTTGTATTCCATCAGCTGTCAACTTTTCCCATTTCTTTCCATCATAGGTATATGCTCCCTGTGTTTGTTTAAACATTTTATTCCTTGCCAGAACTCGCAACGTTACCGGCGTTCCCTCTTTCCATTGTCCAGAACTTGGATTATAGGTTGCATATTCGTTGGTAAAATCCATCCAAGTCCGTTTATATACTGGAAGTTTCGATGGGGAAGTCTTAATGATTGCATACACGGATTCCTGCTCTTCTAGTGGTATGCTGTCTTGGAATTCTATAACCAGATGTTGCTGTCCGTTATCCTCCGTAATCTCCCAGCGATACGCCTTTGATGGATCCTCGTTCCTACTATATACCCCTTCTAATGGGTGCATGCCTGCTATAGTTTGAAATTCTTTGACATTTTTATAATCGGTTAATTTCTTTCCTTGAGGAATCTGTCCCTTATATATTCCGACCAAGGATTCATTTTCTATCATTTTGTGCCAATCCTTTTGCACAGTATCCTTCAACTTGAATTTCTTTGGAATCGAACTTCCTTCTATTTTAATTGCCCAATACAATGCCCCCTTGCCCCACTTTGAACTCGGTTGCTCGGAAGGTTTTTCATAATACCATGCAATTTTTTCCGTGGAATAGTGGTTTGTTCCTTGTACTTCAACTGCCTGCTCCACAGTAATTCCCGGTATGGTAACTTTGGATCCATTTGGTCCCACCACCTTGCCAGTAAGTAGAAACTCATTATCTACATGGATGTGATAGGAACTATCTGGATCTTTTAGGGTTGAATAATAAGTCAACAAGTATGCACATGGACCCTGAAGCTGTAAGTCTTTCGGTTGAAATGCAAAGGACCTTTGCTGATCAATGTTTAACCATACTGTCTGTTGCAATGTGCCCTTCTTAACAGTTGCGATCGCTTCTGAATCCGAAGTTTCGTTTGTCCGCCCCCCCCCCGGGGTTCCTACTTGATAGGCCTCAATTTTCACATAGCCTGTATGTACCATCTGTTCTTGTTTCAAGGTATCTTTAAATTCTACTTCCGAAAAATCCCATTGTCCCTCTTCATTTACAAGAACCTGATATTCCTGACTAAATTTTGGAACTTGAAAGGTTTCAGCTTTCGGACTTTCTTCCTCAAAGCGACCCCCATTTTTGACATAGACTTTGTCATTGTGCGGTATGGAAATTGTTTTTTCCTCTTTGCTAAAGGTTCCGATTACCTTTCTGCTCCAATTTTTTTCTCCGATTACTGATTCTGCATGGCTGTCTTTGTATTTTTTATTTCCTCCCTCGTATTTATCATCGGAATAAGCTCCTGCCGTATTTCCAATGGTAATTCGTCCATTGTCTACCACATAAATGCCCGGCTTAACAAGAACTGTATAGGTAATGGTTTTTGCACTTCCAGGTTCTAAATCTCCAATGTACAAATCAAAGCCCTTTTGGGAAGAACTTTCCGCTTTTATCTTCGGATTTTCTGCTACGTTATTTGGTCTTAGCGTATCTAACGGAACTGGTGAACCAGTCGTTTCCTTTCCTTTGTACACGCGAAATGATTCTTTTTCATAGTCTAGATAAGGAGTGAATTTTTCTGTAGAAAAAGAATCCGCCACTTTTACGTTATGGACTGTATAAGAATTGCTGTTTGGCGCACTAACCAAAATCTCATAAAAAAGTTTTCCTCCGTCATCTCCTTCATTGGGAACAAATTTCTTTACTTTCTTCACAATGTCTACTGAAATATTAGGAGCAAACTGTGATTGCGAATCTCCTCTTAAGTAGGTCTTTGCATATACTTCTGCCACATTTTGAATCTTCTGATTGTTACCATTTACATTCACTGCTTTGTAATTTTCTTTCAACTTCACTTGATAAGTCAGGGTTCTCGTTTCCTCTGCCTTCATCGTCCCAATGTTCCAAACTAAAATTCCTGGCTGGACCAAACTCTCCCCAGCTGGATCTGGAATTGGTTGTTCCAAAGAACTTGCATTTCCTAAGTAAACTTGTCCTCTTCCTTTTCCAGCTTGAAGCTTTTCTATCGGTCCCTTTTCTAAGTTGGCGTTTTTTGTTTCTTCTTGTGTTTCTTTCGCAGTTCCATCTACCCCTAGATATGCTTTTACATACTTGCTGTTTTCTGCAAAACGATCCACAACCTTCACATCTGGAACGTCTGCTGCTCCTTTAGGAACTGATACCTGGATCGAATAGGTCAAATATAACCCATCTTCTTTCTCTTCTAAACTTGGTGCATTCTTGTTTACAGTCACACGTCCATGTTTTGCAGAGACTTCATTTTCAAAGTGAACTTGAACTTGCAAACCACCAATGCTAATTGTTCCCGGTCCATCCCCTTCTATTTGTGATCCATCGAACTGACTTTCCACATGAAATTCCCCGCTTATTTCATGATTCCCATTTGCTTCCAGTTGTGAAATCCACTCCTGAGAAAAGGTTAAAATAATCTTCCTCCCATCGACTTCAATCCTTCCAATTGTTTGCCCATCTCCTTTTAACTCTCCACTGGCTACAGGTTCTTTTAGAAGGGCTGGCAATCCATATGCAACCTGGTATCCTGCATCCTTTAATTCCTGAATATCTAGTTTATGATAATTGATTGATAATAAAACGGTAGCATCCCCTGGGATATCCATTGTCTCATTGGTAATTTCCACCCAGCTATTGCTCGTTTTATCTTTGTATTGCAACAAAAAACTTTTAATCAAGTTTTCCTTTTCTAAATCCAGCGGTACGGAGTTTTCTACATGTGAATCCTCCTTCACTTCTAGTTTCTCCGGTTGTTCACAGATCAAAGTTTGATTGTTTTTGTAACATTCCTCTGTATGAATATGTCCCTCGGATTCCTCTTTTTCACAGATAAGTACATCCTCCCATACATAACACTCCTCTGTATGATCATGTTCCTCGATTGTACATTGCAATGCACCCTTTTGTTTTTCATAACATGTTGGCTCATGATGATGGGATTCTTGTTCCTTTTGTGTGCAGATCAACTCTCTTGACTCTTCATAACAAGAAGCATCGTGGCGATGCTCTTTCGACTCTTTTTCTGCCGTAGTCCCTGGAACCATCAGCATATAGGCGGTAAGAAATACAACCATGATCGACATCATTCCAACAGCACTGATATGTATACCTTTTTTATGTTGTATTGTTACACTTGCAAATTTTTTCCAAAATTCTTTCACATTAATACTCCTTCTCTATTTTATTTCTCTAAAATTCCAATTTTTTGCAAAGGCCACAATCTTATCATAAGTTTTCCTATCATCTGCTCTTTTGGAATTGCGCCCATAGAATTGCTTCTACTATCCATGGATATTAGACGATTATCTCCCATCACAAATACACTTCCATCTGGTACTTGATACGGAAGTTCAAGATCACATTCTCCTTCAGTAGTATTCAAAATATAAGGCTCATCTATATAAATTCCATCTACTTTTACTTTTCCGTTTTCATCCATATCCACCCATTGTCCTTCTATGGCGATAACTCTTTTCACTAAAATTTTGTTATTATAATAAAATGCTACAATATCATTTTTCTCATATTTTTTTGTTTTAATGGCAACTATAATTTCTCCGCTACGAAGCGTAGGTTCCATCGAGGAACCATAGATCCGAAAAATTGGTAAAACTTTCGTTGAAACAAGAACAGTCAGCGCTGCGACAATCAAAAACAGATACAAGCAATTTTTGACTATGCTCTTCGTTTTTCTTTGTTTCTCTACTCTTTGAAGTTCTAATTCTAATTCTTTTACGGATGGTCTTATTCCATTAATGTTATCTTTCTTCATACTGATCCGCTTTGTTCCTCACCTTTTGCATCAATTAATTCTTTTAATCCTTGATATGTCTCATAAAATGCTCCTAATTTTTCAGAAATATCTTTCCATCGTTTTTCAACTTCCGCAATGGATTTTTCTTCCATAAGTGCACATTTTTCTCTTGTCTCCTGCTCCATACGATCGCACTTTTGCTTCGTTTCTTCTAGCATCGATGCGCAAACTTCTCTCGTTTCTTTCTTTTTAAGCTCGCATCTTTTTATGATCCCATTTTCTTTTACTTGTAACTCTTGCTTTTGACGCTCCTCCATGCTTTTTATATGAGCCAATGATTGTTCACTCTCCTCTTGAGCGTTTCGAAATATCTCATTGATCTCCATTGCCGCTTCCATAAGATTCCCCGGCTGGTCCAGCAAAATGTCTTTATTTTTCAATTTTTGACGTATTTTCTCTCTTTCACTTTTCAAAAATTCTAATTCTTTTTTCTGCTCTTCAAATATTGTCAATAAATCTGCTTTTTTCAAACTTCGTATTTCTTTCTCTGTCATACCCGCGCATTTCCTGTCTTTCTATAAACTATTTTTCTTTATACATCGCACTACATTTCGCTTTGTTCCGCTATAGGTACATGTAAACAATGTCAGGTCCCATTCTCCTGAAACCACTTCATGGTACTGTGTGTCTAACACCGTTTCTATAGAGCTTACAAAAAAACGAACTGTCGTTCCACTTATGTCTGTAAATTTAATCTCTGCCCCGATTGGAAGTTGTCTTAATCTTCCAAACTGTGATTGATAATTGTGTCCTGCGATAATCATATCATCTTGATAAACGGAACCTTTGTATCGACATGGGGCAATTTTTGCATTTTCGTCACTCCATTCTTCCATAATTGGAAGGGAAAGATTCCATTGTGGTATTTCAAGAATTCCTATATATCTGTTGGTCTCGATTTCTACAGCTGGCATCTCTCTTTCGGAATCGTATTGGCTTATTCCAATCCTTTCTTTCTCTATGGTTGGTTTGTTTTCCAAAAGAATATTTAAAATATGTGTTGTCTGCTTTTTCGCTTTCCGGTCGCTTGAAACGTTAAATATAACTAATGAAACAGCTGCCAATAGCAGAAGAATCCCCAGCGCCATAAGAACCATTTGCACTTTGTTATTATTTTTTTCTTTCATTTTTCTTCTTTCTGATCTCTTTTCAAACATACAAAGAGCGGTTATTCGCTCTTAATATCACTTGTTACTTCAATAAGCTGTCGTAATCCTTTGTGTTCATCGTAAAAACCTTCTACTCGTTTTGACAAATCTGACCATCGATTTTGGATTTTCGATTCTGTATTTCTCTCCATCTGTGTACATCTGTCCTTGGTCTCTTCCTCTAGTTGTGTACATTTCTTTTTTGTCTCTTCCAACAACTCCATACACTCTTTTTTCGTTTCTGTCTGCTGAATTTCACATCTTTCTTTCACGCTCTTTTCTTTTTCGCAAAAGAGTTTTTCTTGACGCTCGCTTAACAAACGGACACTATCTATGTACTGTTGTGCGGCGCTTTGTGCTTTCTCATACATATTCGTAACCCGCAGGGCAGCCTGTGCAATATTTTCTGCTTCTTCAAGTTGAATTTCTCTTTTCTGCCATCTTTGCTGTAACTGCTCTACTTCCGCTTTACTTGCCTCCAACTCTTTTTCTTGTTCTATAAGGATTTTTAATAGTTCTGATCTTCGAAGACCATGTAACTCTTTTTCTGTCATAAATCTTTAAGTTCCTTTCTTTCCACTATCAAGGCAAATATTATACCATATTTTTCCATATATTTTATGAATTTTTTCTTAATATTTATTTTACTTATAAATCACATGGATATTTACTTATTAAACTTGATATAACAATGCAAAAAAACACCGATACAACTTATGAACCTGCTTTCACAGTCATTATAGTATCGGTGTATTTCATTTACGCTTACTCAGTGATACGATTTATAATCTTGCATCAAACAATCCGCAAAAACTGTCGATTGGATCTTTTCCCTTAAATGCTTCTTCCCCTGTCATTAAATTGTGAATCAACGCATCAAATGTTGCAGGTTTTGCATCATAGGTATTGATATATGTTCTTGCCTGTGGAATATCTGCAAGCATAGTTGGCTGCCCACATCCTACAACCACTACCGGAACTTCGAAAATATACCACGGAATCTCTCCACCGCCTTTGGATAATCCAAATGTCGGTCTTCCACTTTGAACATCGCATAATGTGATGACAAGATCCATATTACTTACAAAATCGGAAATTGCATTTTTCCCCGCAAAATACAAATTGATGTCTGGTTTTTCTCCTGCTTCTATTTGTTTTTTCATTCGGTCTAATGGACTTTCATAAATAAATGCATCAAATCCTTGTTCACACAATTTTTCTTTCAAAACTTCTGCCGGATTTGTACCAGATCCTCCAAACAGCTTTTTCAGAGCGTGCATGCCACTTTCTGCTGCCTTTACATGAACAATCATGATTCTTTTATACTTCTGTGGTGTTAAAGGAAGTACCTCTTTATCTTTGTATTTTACAAGCGTTATACTATCTTTTGCAATTGCCTTATGCATCTCTTTGTGGGCTTGTGCGCCTAAAACTTCATCTACAACTTCTGGCTGTGGCACTAATTCATCCACAGACTTCTTGTGCAGCCCCATATGTGCCTTCAACCCCAAAATACGAGTCAGTGCTTCCTGCATTCTTTCTTCACAGATCACCCCTGTTTGATATGCATGTAACATGGTATCAAAATCTTCCTGTGGATCGTTAAAGAATAAAAACATATCGCATCCTGCATTAATTGCTGTTGGAAGCATCTGCGCACGGGTCATGCGGTCTGTCATTGCAACCATATGAGAGGCATCCGTAACAACCATTCCATTAAATCCCATGCGATCTCGAAGTAAGGTTGTCATAATCTCCTTGCTCAATGTTGCTGGCATCATATCTTCTTCCTTGATATCTGGATTGATTGCTTTTACATATTCTGGAAGCATAATATGTCCGCCCATAATTGCATCCAGTCCATTTTCCATCAATGTTTTGTATACCATGCCATAAGTTTCATCCCACTTCTCTGGTGTAAAATAGTTTACATTATTTGACAAGTGTGCATCGCGGAAATCCTGTCCGTTTCCTGGGAAATGCTTTGCAGCGCAGGCAAATCCCGGATTTTGGTGTGCACCATTTAAGTAGGCCGCACTCATTTTTGCAACGCGTTCTGGGTCGTTTCCAAAGGAACGCATAACAACTTCTGTATTCTGCCAGTTATACAAAATATCACATATCGGTGCAAATGCCATGTTACAGCCAATAGCGGCTGCCTCTTCATTTGCCATTTTACCGAGAGCATATGCATATTCTTCTTTATCTGTCGCACCAATTTTCACTCCAGAGCCAAGCATCGTTCCATCTGCACAGGCTCCATCTCCTCCTGCTTCTGTATTACAAGCTATAAACAATGGTACTTTTGCATATTTTTGTAAGGTTCTGTTCTGCTCTTGGATTGATTTTCCCGGCGCAGGGTTGTAACGGCATCCACCTAAATGGTATGTCTCCATTAATGATTTTAAATATTCTTCATCAAAAGACTGGGTTAACTGGAAAAACAACTGACCTACTTTTTCCTCATCACTCATGTTTGCTATTGTTTCTTTTACCCATTTACAGTCTTCTTCAGACAAATAATAGGGATTTGCTTTTAAATCTACACGCATAACTGCTTCCTTTCTCCTGTGATCCATTCACTTGATATGATTCTTTATTTTAGGTTCTCTTCAAATAATTGAATTTTTTCTCTCTGGTAATCGCCAACATACGTTCCTTCTAACAATTTAGGAACCGCTGTATCTTTCAATTCCTTCCAGGATTTTTCTTCTTTGCGTACTAAAATCGGAAAATAAAACACTCCGTTTTTCATAGCCGCTTTACAATCCCCTTGGGAATCTCCTACCATCATAACCTTTTCTTGCTTATATCCTTTTTCCAACAGTTTCCCAATGCAATACGCTTTGCTCCCTGCCTCTTGTGCTAATACAAGGTCTACATGGTTCAGCAATCCATAAAGCTCCCACTCATCTAAAACTGCTTTTGCATTTGCGGAGGACACAATCGCTATATCTGCATACCTATGTGCATACTGCAATGCATCCTTTACCCCTTCAAATGGGCGTTTATCTTCTTGTGGCAATTGATCAATAGACTGATTCACTTTTTCAGACCAAGATAACGCTTTTTCCATACAGCTATTTTTCGCTTCTCCCATGGCCTTTTGAAGTGCAGCATTGGACAACTCTTGGCTTGTTTCTACCCACAATTCAAATTCTTCTATTCCATCGATTGGAGTATATTGATCCTGAATCTCTCGGAGCATTTTTGCCAATCCTTTAAACCGGTTGATTCCGCGAGTCATGGTATATAAATTAATTTCATTCCAACGATTTAAAATGACACTTTCCCATTTATATAACCCCCACTCTTCTATTAAACAAGGTCCAAAACAACGAATATGCTTGATATCCATGGTATCCATTGCGCACCCGTCAGAATCAACGCAAATTAGAAGTTCTTTCTTTTTTTCAAACTCTCCCAATCCCATTTTATTCTCCTCCTTATGCTGCTAAAATTACAGTACAATAAATGCACAAGATCCTTTCGCAATCTCGACAGATGTAGAAACTTTCACTGGATGCATTTCTGGAAGTTCATTGTTTTCACCAAGTACAAGTGGCATTCCATTTAGTGTCATTACAGAGGCTCTCATATTATTATTTTCTCCGGCTAACATGTAAACTTCTGCTTCCTTTGGAAGTTCCACGGTCGTTGTTTCTTCTAAACTATTATTAATAACCAGATATACCAAACCGTCTTTTCCATCTTTCCGGCTATGTGCATATACATGCGCTCCGTAACGAATTGGTTCTTGTGTATCATAAACCGTAGTTCCCATCAGGCGGTTCCATAATAGAACAGCAAAATAATTTGGTCTTGGATCAAATACTTCTCTTGCAAGGAATCCATAGTCACTACTTGCCAGTGTATTATGGAAGATCACGCCGTCTGTAATGGTCGAAAATCCTGCTAACTCATTTAACGTTCGAAGTACGTCTAGGTAAGTAGAAGCCCAAGTGTCTCCGCCACCGCCTGCATCTCCTGATTCTGTTACCCACATCTGAGCCCCTTCCACATACTTGTCACGAAGTGGTGCATAGGTACGGGCAAAGTTGATTGCTGTCTCAAGATACGCTTCGGAATTGGCTTCTTTTGCATCCCAGTGTGCATGAGGCATAACAGATGCAAGTCGTTCCGATACTCCATTATAATAGTGATAGCTAAATACATCCAGTGGTTGTGTCGTTCCTTCTAATAAATCTGCACAATCACAGGTGTTCATTGCAAGTTGTTCGATTCCCCCTGCTGCTGCATCTGGGTTTCCTTTTCCAAACGAAATATTATCTCCGCCTGTTGTACTTGGTCCTACACAGATACATTCTGGATAGTTGGTTTTTAACCATTTGAAAAATAAATCATGATCTCTACGATAGTGTGCCGGTGTATATCCTTTTGGGAAACCAGTTTCTTCCATCATATTTGGCTCATTGGTAAACTCAGCAGCGTCAATTGGCACTCCATATTCCGTGCTAAGTCTGAATAATTTTTCAGCTTCTTTTGGTGTCCATGGCTCTTCTGCAGAATGTAACCCTGGGCAGTTTGCTACAGAAACAATTAATTTCGCACCAATTTCTTTTACAAAATCAAGAACACCAATCCATTGTTCTTTCGTTAACACATTCAGATATCCTTCTGGAACAACTCCATTTGTTGTACCGTCAAAATCATAATATGTTTTTGTTGCCCAAGTACCAGATACACGCACCCATACCTGTCCTAGTTCTTTTGCCAATTTACGGAGTTTTTCATCATATAAATTAATGGGAGCATATACTTGCATCAAATCACGATACATGGCTTCAATTCCCTCTTTTGTTGGCTCTACATAAAACGTCTCTGTACCGGCAACCTGCTCTGGAGTATAAGCTTTCCAAAAAGTTCCCCCTGTAACTTCTGCAAACTCCACATTATAACTCATTAACATTGGATTCATTTCCCGAAGCTTTGTAAGACCACCAACTTCTAATTTTATTCTTTCTGCCATTGTTCTACTTCCTTTCCTTTGTAAACTCATTTCAAAAATCCCTCACTGTTTCCAAAAACATCTGTTTGTTCCTGACACGTGAGGGATTCTCCCTAACTTTTTGATCCCATCTCAAATGATAGTATATCATCAAAAAGAGTTTCTCTTATTTTTTTATTTTTTTTCTGCCTTTTCTTTTAAGATACGTGCATTCTCTTCCACACGTTTTTTGTTAAGTGGGTAGAGGAACCACAATGCTGCTGCTAAAAGGCCAAATCCTACTGCCGGTACAAGGCAAGCGAGATTAAAAATTCCTTCTGTAACCGCTGGGTCAAAGGCTGTTTTTGCAGAATATCCGATCAAGCTAAGTAGGAATCCTGTCACACCTGCGGATGCAGCCTGTCCTAATTTTCTTGCAAATGAATATACTGCGTAAATGGAACCGTCTGAACGTTCTCCTGTACGAACCTCTGTATCGTCGATTACGTCTGTAATCATAGCCCAACAGATCAATGAAAAAGCTGCTAATCCAAGGTATGCAAGTGCATACAGACCTACATATAACCATGCATTCTTTGTATGTGTGAACCAAATTCCAACGAAAACAGCTGCACCAAACAAAGATCCGATGATTGCAAGTTCTTTTCTTCCTAATTTAATCTGTAACTTAACAACTACTGTAGAAAGAAGTAATGTTGTTACTAATCCTACCATTCCAGCTGCTGATTGCGCCTGAATATTTTTAAAATAGTTTGGATAAACATAAGCTGCCATAGACTGCATTGTTAATTGAACTAATAACATTAAGATAGAACAAATAACAATTCCGATCAATGCACGGTTTGACACTAAGCTTTTTAGTAATGCTTTAAGATTAAATTTCTCTGTTTTCTGCTCTACCTTCACACGTTCTGTTGACATAAAATAGCAAAGTATGTAACAAATCACTGCTCCGATTGAACAAATTGCTGCTGCTAAACTTGTTTTAGCACCTGAAAGGACCTGATTTCCATTTGCATCTTCATAGTATACGATCAAAGGTAATACAATGGAGATAAATGCTCCTGCCAAAGTTGCTCCGATTGTACGGAAGCTAGATAACTGCGCACGTTCCTTTGGATCACCAGAAAGTGCTGATGCCATGGAACCATAAGGAATGTTAATACTTGTATAGAATACGCTTCCCCATAATAAATACGTTCCAAACATCCATACAATTTTAAACGTCATTGGCATATCTGCAAACCAAGAAGCGTACATCAAAAAGGATGCGATCGCTACTGGTCCACACATTCTACGAATCCATGGAAGGAATTTTCCTTTTTTTCCTGGACGACTACGGTCTACAATCTCTCCCATTGCTACATCTGTAAATGCATCTACAATACGAGCCGCCATCATCATCGTTCCGACTAACGCTACGGAAACCCCCATAACATCAGAATAGAATTTCATCAACATAACACTGGAAAGAATGAATGTGAAGTCATTTCCGAAATCACCGAACATATATCCCAGTTTGTCAACCATTCCAAACTTTTTTACTGTTCTTTCGTTGCTACTCATTGGCAACATCCTCCTTTAGTTTTTCTTTATTTCTATCAATTTTGCATTTAAACTCTCTATAAATCCTTCTGGAATCATGCTTCCAACCATACCTCTGACACGTTCGAGATTCATGCCTTTTATCATGTCCCACATTCCTTCGCCCGGAGCTAATTTCATATTCATAGTAAGCTTAACTGCATTTTGTACAATCTTAAATGCCTCTTCGTTGCTGGCAATTTCTTCAAATGTATCTTTGATGCTGTACATTCCTTCCGGAAATTCCAAAGGCGCTGTAAGATCAAGATCGCCTACCATTTTAAACCAGTTTGCAACCCCTTCTGCGCGTTCATTCACTTCTGGAAGAACGTAAATTTCAGGTTCTTTGTCCACTTTTTCAAGTGTAATACTATCTGTTACCTCTCCTGCTACAGCAAGTACTGTATTGTGTCCTTCTTTTAATGCAACTGTGAACACAAATACTTTATCTGCACTTTGCTCTTCTACTTTCTGTCCGTTTAGATATAACGTAACAGATGGCTGATTTGAATAAACACGAATCTGCGTTGTTTCGCCTGCACGTTGTGCATATCTTCTTCCACACACATGTACCATCGGCTCTTTATTCCAATAAGCTTTGTAAACATAGTAGCTGTCTTTTTTCACTTTTCGATCCATGGTAACAAGACCTTTGTTGTTTCTTCCTGAAACGCCACCTTCATCGCGGGCTGCACATCCAAAGTCAAACATATTCCAAACATGAGAAGACCAAATCCATGGACGTTCATCAAATACTTTTGCCATATGCTCATGATACAATGCCTGATATTCTTCGCTGTAATCCTTACACTGTGGATTTGGTCCGTGGTAAGTGATAATTCCTTCACATCCATATTCAGACATTCCAAGACAAAGCTCTGGATGTTTTTCGTGGAACATGTCTAACCAAGGACCATTGTCTTCCATTTTTCCACCGTACCATCCAAAATAATGGTTATAGCTGATGACATCTGTCAATGTATGCATTGGACCATCTACCGGTGTCATGCTCACATGTGCGATTGCTGTCAATCTTGTTGGATCTAATTCTTTTGCAATTGCATTCAATTCTTTGTGATTTTCCAACAATTGTTCTGAAATACCACCAATTAAGATTTCATTTGAAATTCCCCAAAAACAGATGGATGGGTGGTTGTAGTTTTGAATAATCAGTTCTTTTAACTGGCTAATACAGTTTTGATGTGCTTCCGGATCTTGATTCATCACACTAATAAATGGAATCTCTGCCCACACAACAAATCCAAGTTCATCACATGCATCATAGAAATCTTGACTGTGTTGATAGTGTGCAAGTCGAATGGTATTTGCGCCTAGTTCTTTGATGATTTTTGCATCTTCATAATGTTCTTCTCTTGTAAGAGCATTTCCTTCATATAAGCGATCTTGATGGCGACTTACTCCACGTAACGGTGTTTGTTTTTCATTGATAATAAATCCTTTGTTTGGATCACAAGAGAAACTTCTCACACCAACTTGTGCGGATACTTCATCAAATGATTCATTTCTTCTTTGAAGATCTGCAGTTACGGTATAAAGATATGGATCATCAATTTCCCATTTCTTTGCATTTGGAACATAAATCTTCACCTTTGTATCATTTGCCGGACGGCATGCAGAACCTACTTCTTTTCCATCTTTATCTAAAATAGAATACAGCACTGTAAAGTTCTCGTCTGCATTTTTTACATAAGATACGATTTCAAACTCTGCTCCTCCGCACTCGCAAGGAACTGGTGTCACCTGAATTCCAGGTCCTCCATAGTATTCCAAATCAAAATGTGCCTCTGGAACGCTGATGATATTTACTCCACGATACAGTCCACCGTAAAAGGTAAAGTCTGCTGACTGTGGATATACACTTTCTTTGCGTTCATTGCTACATGCAACAACTAAGAGGTTTTCTTCCTCCTCTTTACATAAGGATGTAATGTCAGCACGGAAAATCGAATATCCACCTTCGTGATAAACGACTTCTGTTCCGTTTACATAAACCGTTGCCTGTTGTCCGGCTGCCAGAATTTCTACAAAAACTCTGTCTCCTCCAAATGCTTGCTTTGGCGTTTGGAAGGTCTTCGCATACCAATATCTTCCTTTGTCGTAACTTCCATTTCCGTCATGACCATCTACTGCATTCCATGTATGAGGAAGATCGATCTGCTGCCAGTTTGTTGGAGCTGTCAATGGAAGTCCTACATCTTCTTGGATAAACATCCAATTCTTGTTTAAGTTAACAATTTTACGCATAAAGCCTTTCTCCTTTTGTTTTTGTACTTCTTTTCTTTAGGAAACTCATTGTTTATTGTCTATATCTTAACAGTTATCTCTTTTTTTCGTTAGTATAATTTTTGTCTATATCTGTATAATTTTTATTGATACTTGATTTTCCCTAAAAATTATACCATAATAGAAAATAATTATACCATTTAAAACAGCACTCTTCCTTAAATGTTATTTTTTACGAAATGAGGTATTTTATGTATTACAAGGCAGAATTACAATTTTTAGAAAAAATTTTTAAAAATTACCATATTAACACGACTATTATTAATTCGAAAACAGCCCACATTCCAGAATTTGATCTGGGCCTTCGTCGTATGATCAATAATGACATTAATTACGACTCGCTAATTACTTCGAATTTCAACCATCCTCATACAAATGTGATTTATCGGATTCATGACGAGTTCTTTTGCAATTACATCTGTATTCAACTTCCAGATCAGGACCCTGTATCGCCCCACTTGATCATTGGCCCTTATACGACACGTAATATAACGAAGTCACTGTTACTGCAACTTACAGAACGGTTATCTTTAACCCCGACACAATTCAAACAGCTTCAAAAATATTACACAAACTTAATCATGATTTCAAATGAGGATGCCATTTTTTCTATTGTTACTACTTTTGGAGAATTTCTGTTTGGCAGCCTTGAGAATTTTTCTGTTGAAACCATCGACAAGTTGGTTCCAGCGAGTGTAGAGCCAGTTGCAACAAGACCAGATTTCCAAGAGCCAGAAGAAGCTTTTCTTACCATGCAGATTCTCGAAAAGCGATATGAAGCCGAAAATATGCTGATTCATGCCGTGTCACAAGGTCTGATCCATAAAGCTGAAATGGCGATAATGAATAGCAACTTTCTTACTTTGGAGCAGCGTGTTTCTGATCCTGTACGAGATATAAAAAATTATTGCATTATTTTGAACACGCTTCTTCGAAAAGGCGCAGAACAAGGCTTTGTACATCCCTTGCACATTGACAGTCTTTCTTCACGTTTTGCACGCAAAATCGAACAGGTTACTTCTCCGGAAAATGGTCGGGCTCTTCAAAAAGAAATGGTGCACAAGTATTGTCTTTTGGTAAAAAATCACTCCATGAAAGGATTTTCTTTTCTTGTTCAAAAGGTCGTAACAAGAATTGATTCCGATTTAACAGCCGATCTAAGTCTAAAGACTCATGCCAAATTGCTAAACGTCAATGCCAGCTATTTATCTACACTGTTTAAAAAAGAAACCGGAATGACACTTACGGATTATATCAATAAAAAAAGAATTGAATACGCTGTTTTTCTACTCAATTCTACAAATATGCAGATCCAAAATATTGCGCAACACTGTGGAATCCACGATGTCAACTATTTCACGAAATTGTTTAAAAAATTTATTGGTAAAACACCAAAAGAATATAAAAGCGAACTTTCCTAACTCAAAAAGAGTATTCATTTTAGATCTATCCTCTTTGATTCTAAAATGAATACTCTTTTTATCTTATATCTGTTCCCCTACTATAGGTCAAATCCAAAATAGCGTACTGCGTTATTATAGGAAATTCCTTTGACAATTTTTTCTAATGTTTTATAGTCTGCCGGGTATTCTCCATTCTCAACCCATCCACCAATTAATTCACACATAATTCTTCTAAAATATTCATGTCTTGTATAAGAAAGAAAGCTTCTAGAGTCTGTCAACATTCCTATAAAATTACCAAGCAATCCTAGATTTGCCAGAGAAATCATCTGATCTGTCATGCCTGTTTTGTGATCATTAAACCACCATGCACTACCTTGCTGAATTTTTCCTACTGCTTCTGGTCCTTGAAAACATCCAATGATCGTTCCTATTGCAGCATTATCTACTGGGTTTAAGGAGTAAATAATTGTTTTTGGCAATTCATCGTTTACCGCTAAGGCATTGAGGTAGTCCGCCATTTCAGATGAAGGTGCAAAATTATTAATACAATCTACACCTGTGTCTGGACCGATCTCCCCATAGATTTTCTGGTTATTATCTCGTTTCACACCGTAATGAAGCTGCATCACCCAATTTCTTTTCTGGTATTCTTTTCCTAATGCTACCATATACGCAGTTTTGAATTTAAGAGCTTCCTCGTAACGAATGGTCTTTCCTTCTAATCTCTTTGCATAAATTTCTTCTACTTCTTCATCAGATGCTGGTCTGTACATCACGTACTCTAGTCCATGATCAGAAATACTGCATCCATTCTGTGCGAAAAAGTCCATACGAACCTTTAGTGCTTCTATAAGAGTCGAAAAACTTTCTACTTTCACATTGCTAACTTCACTTAATCTAGCAATATATGCAAGATAATCCGGCTTTTCTAGATTCATTGCTCTATCTGGTCTCCATGCAGGGAGCACCTGTACATCAAAAGTATCATCTTCCGCAATTTTTTGGTGCCACTGTAAGGAATCTACTGGATCATCGGTTGTACATACTAATGTTACGTTTGATTGTTTGATCAGATTACGTGCGCTCATTCCAGCTTCTTGTAGTTTGGCGTTGCAAAGATTCCACACTTCTTCTGCCGTATCTCCATTTAGATATCCATCGTATCCGAAATATTTTTTTAATTCCAAATGACTCCAGTGATACAATGGATTTCCAATTGCCATTTCTAGCGTTTCCGCCCATTTTTGAAACTTTTCGCGATCTGTAGCATCTCCGGTAATATATTTTTCTTCCACACCATTGGAACGCATCTGACGCCATTTATAATGATCTGCCCCTAACCATACTTGTGTAATATTCTCGAACTTTCTGTCCTCATAAATTTCTTGTGGATTCAAATGACAATGGTAATCCAAAATTGGCATACACTCAGCATATTCATGATATAATTTTTGCGCTGTCTTTGTAGATAACAAAAAATCTTCATTCATAAATGTTTTCATGGATATCCTCCTAGTTTTTTGATTGTTATTCTCTATCTATTGTAATGGATTGTACTGCTTTTGTAAATTTTTTCTAATAGAAACGTAGCTGTCACAAATGTGACAGCCAGATTTCAACATAGCAAATTGGGTTTATCTATTATCTCTGGACACGTCCGGAAGCATCACCACCGGCAAGTTTTTCAACTTCATCCATTGATACCATATTAAAGTCACCCTCTATAGAGTGTTTTAGACAAGACGCTGCAACTGCGAATTCAATTGTCTTTTGTGCGTCATAGCCATTTAATGTTGCTGCAATCAATCCGCCTCCGAAGCTATCTCCGCCTCCAACACGGTCTACGATATGCATTTTATATTTTTTACTAAAGAAATAGTCTGTTCCATCGTAAAGCATTGCAGACCAAAGATTATCATTAGCTGAAAGAGATTCACGCAATGTAATTGCCACTTTTTCAAAACCAAAACGATCTGCTAACTGTTTTGCAACATCTTTGTATCCTTCATGATTCACTTCTCCTGCGTATACATCTGTATTGGCAGCTTTGATTCCAAATACATCAGAAGCATCTTCCTCGTTTGCAATGCAAACGTCTACATATTTGCAAAGTTCGCCCATAACTTTTCCGGCTTTTTCTTTGCTCCATAATTTATTTCTATAATTTAAATCGCATGAAATTTTAACTCCAGCTTCCTTTGCTGCTTTACATGCTTCTAAACAAATTTCTGCCACATTGTCATTTAATGCTGGTGTAATTCCTGTGAAATGGAACCACTGTGCACCATCAAAGATTTCTTTCCAATTGAAATCTTCTGTAGTCGCTGTGTAAATAGAAGAACCTGCTCTGTCATAGATAACTTTTGAAGGTCTTTGTGATGCACCTTTTTCAAGGAAGTAAATTCCAACTCTGTCTCCGCCTCTTGAAATGTAGGATGTATCTACTCCATATTTTCTAAGAGAATTTACAGCTGCCTGTCCAATCTCGTGTTTTGGAAGTTTTGTTACGAATTTTGCATCAAATCCATAATTTGCAAGAGAAACAGCTACGTTTGCTTCTCCACCACCGTATGTTGCACCAAATGTCTCTGCCTGAACGAAACGATAATATCCTTCTGGTGCCAATCTTAACATAATCTCTCCAAATGTGATAACTTTCTTACTCATATTTTTCCTCTTTCTTCCTATTTGTTTCTGATATCAGCTACAAGTTGTACTGCTTCTTTTACAAGTGTTTCGATTTCATCAAATTTACCTTCTTCAATAAGGCTGCCTTTTACCATCCAGCTTCCACCACATGCTACGATTTTATCACATGATAAATAGCTATCAAGATTTTTTGCATTTACACCACCTGTCGGCATAAATTTCAATCCAACATATGGAGCTGCAAGTGCTTTGATTGTTGATACTCCTCCGAACTGCTCTGCTGGGAAGAATTTCACTACTTCTAATCCTCTCTTTACGGCCTGTGCAACTTCTGAAGGAGTAATGCATCCTGGAAATACTAGAATATTTTTGCTTAAGCAGTAATCAACGATTTCTGGATCAAATCCTGGGCTTACAATGAACTGAGCGCCTGCTGCAACTGCACGATCAACCTGATCAATTGTAAGTACAGTTCCTGCTCCAACGAGCATCTGTGGATACTCTGTTGCCATAATACGGATGGATTCTTCTGCTGCTTCTGTACGGAATGTCACTTCAGCACATGGAAGTCCTCCTTCACATAATGCCTTTGCAAGTGGGGCTGCATCCTTTGCATCATTTAAAACAACTACTGGTACTACACCCATTTTCTGAATTTTTTCTGATACATTACTCATGTTATTTCTCCTTATACACGATCTCTTTGGTTTCATATTGTGAAACCATGTTTCATATTGTGAACTTCTTTAATTCTTATTATACTCAAGATTATTCTCTTGTCAATCTTTTTTAAACTTTTATTTCAATTAAAATTTGCTATTTTACATAAAACATGCTACAATACGTTTCAGTCTATCGTTTCACATCATGAAACGCAGTTTTATAATATGGAGCAGCCTTTCCATTCATTCTTACAGGCTTGCTCAAAGGAAGCAGGAGGATTCCCCATGGAAAACGAGCGAATTGAATCACAAAAAAATCCAATACAAGTATCCGAACGTATTTTTAGCACGATAGAATGTCTTGCTCAAAATGGAGCAATGGGGCTACAAGAATTAAGTAGTGAACTTCGCTTGAATAAAAGCACTGTTCACCGTATTTTAAACTCTTTGATCTGTATGGACTATGTTCGTCAAGATCCAGAGTCTTCTAGATACAGCCTTAGTTTCAAAATTTGCGGACTTGCCAATCAAATTCTTTCCAAAAACAATATGATCGACATTGCACGACCTTATTTGAAAGAACTCTCTTCCATCTCTGGAGAAACCGTTCATCTTGTTCAAATTGACGGTATCAATGCCACCTATATTGATAAAGTAGAAGCTTCAAAAAATTCTGTACGTATGATTTCTATGGTTGGAAAAAGCATCCCTCTTTATTGCTCTGGCGTCGGAAAAGCAATGCTTGCTGATTTACCCAACGAAAAAATCCGTGCTATTTGGAATCGTAGTTCCATCGAACAACTTACCACGTATACCGTAACAAACTATAACGATTTCTTACAGTTAATCGATGAAACCAGAAAATCTGGTTATGCCATGGATAACGAAGAGAACGAACTGGGTGTTCGTTGCATTGCCGTCGCCTTAAAAGGATACAACGGAAAGTCTGAACATGCCATTAGCATTTCTGCTCCAAAAGACAGAATGGGAGATTCTCGAATTTCTGAGCTGAAAGAATTAATTTTAAAAGCCAAAGTGCAAATTGAACATGAACTAAAAGCTTTTTAGTAACTTTTATTTTGTATAGTTTAATGGCTGCAAAAGAGAGTTTTCTCTTCTGCAGCCGTTTTTTTATACATATTTCTTTAATGTTGCACGAACAGCTCCGATTCCTGCTGTTAATTCTTTAAAATATCCGCATACTTTTTCTGCCATTCCTACTTCGTAAAGGTTCACCCCAAAAATCTTTGCATTTTCCAAAACTGGTTTTAATTGTTCTTCAATTTCTGCTACTGATTTTTCTTCTCCCAATTTGAATTCTGCAACATATGGGCAAACTGTATCCAATAGAGGATCTGGACTTAATGTAAATGTATTTCCTTCATCATCCACTGCCATTAAATATCTTAACCATCCTGCAAATACTAAAGGAATTAAAGTTAAAGAATCCACATCTAACTCTTTGGATGCTGCATATGCCTTGATTGTTTCTCCAAAACGAATTGCAAGTTTTTGAGAAGTATCTGTGGCAATTCTCTGTGGAGTATCTGGCATAAATGGGTTTGGAACGCGTACGTTTAAAACTGTGTCAATAAATTCTTTTGGATCCAATATTCCTGGATTTACAACAACAGGAAGTCCCTCTACATATCCCACTGTTTCTACTAATTTCTTTAATTCTGTATCATTCATCTCATCAGAGATTTTTTGATATCCTAGAATACATCCATACACAGCAAGACAAGTATGAAGTGGGTTTAGACAAGTACATACTTTCATTTTTTCCACTTTATCTACAGTTTCTCGATCCGTAAACATGATTCCCCCTTTTGTAAGGTCTAATCGACCATTTGGAAAATCATCTTCGATCACAAGATATTCTGTCTCTTCTGCGTTAACAAATGGAGCAACATATGTGTTTTTAGATGTAATAACAGGTTCTAACTCCTCTACCCCATCTTCCAAAAGAATCTTTTCTACGGAAGCATCTGGTCTTGGTGTGATTTTATCAATCATACTCCAAGTAAATGAAACTTTATTTGAATCAAGGTATTCTACAAATCCTTCTTCTACTTTTCCATTTTTTGCCCATTCCTTTGCAAATGTAACAATTGCAGCATATAGTTTATCTCCATTATGAGAGCAATTGTCTGTACTTACCATCGCAATTGGAAGTGCTCCTTTTTTATATCTTGTATAAAGAAGGGAACTTACTTTTCCCATATAACTAACTGGTTGCTCTGGACCTGCAACAAAGTCTTTTGTTACATCCGGAAGTTGTTCTCCCTTTCCATTAACCAAACTATATCCTTTTTCTGTAATCGTAAACGTTACCATTTGAAGAGATTCTTTTTCAAAAATTTCTTTTAATCTAGTATACGCCTCTTCATTTTGTGAATCGAGTGGCAATGACTCTGCAACGCTTCCTACTACTGTCTTTTCAATCGTTCCATCTGCTTTTAATGTTGCAACGATTCCAAGATTATCATGTGGTTCATACATCTTCTCCACAATTTCATAATCAAATCCTTCAGCAACGATTAAACCTCGATCTAACGCACCACTATTCAACATATTCTGTACAACATTGGCATGAAATGCGCGGAATAAGTTTCCTGCTCCAAAATGAATCCAAAATGGATTTTCTTTTGTTTTTGCAATCATCTTTTCCATATCATACTGTGGTAATTGATACCCTTTTTCTTCCCACTGTGCTCTGTCAGCAATTCCTTTTAAATTTAATTTCATCGTCTTTTATTCCTTTCTAAACAACCAGTTTATACTCCACGAGTAGAAGCTTTATCAATTGCTTCCCAAAGTCCGTTTAGATAAGTTGCACCAAGAGCTCTATCGTATAAACCATATCCTGGCATCGCAACTTCATCCCAAATCATACGACCATGATCTGGACGAATTGGTCCATCAAATCCAATATCGTATAATGCTTTCATAATTTCATACATATCAAATGTTCCATCACTAGATAAATGTGCTGCTTCTTCAAAGTTCGTTGGTGTGATAAACTTCAAATTACGAACGTGTGCAAAGTGGATTCTTCCTTTTAAAGAACGAATCATATCTGGAAGATCATTTTCCAAATTTGTTCCATAAGAACCAGAACAGAATGTCACACCATTGTGTGGATCATCTACCATTTTCATCATACGAAGAATATTTTCCTTGTTAATGATGATTCTTGGAAGGCCAAACACACTCCATGCTGGATCATCTGGATGAATTGCCATATTGATATCGTATTTGTTACATACTGGCATGATTTTTTCAAGAAAATATTTTAAATTTTCAAATAATTTTTCATCGTCTACATCTTTATACATTTCAAAAAGATCTTTTACTTTTGCCATACGCTCTGGTTCCCAACCTGGCATAACTGTACCATTCATGTCCCCAGCAATTGATTCAAACATTTTTTCTGGATCAATTGCATCTACTGCTTCCTGTGTATATGCAAGTACTGTAGATCCATCTGGTCTTACACGTGCAAGTTCTGTACGAGTCCAGTCAAATACTGGCATAAAGTTATAACAAACAAGATGAATATCTTCTTTTCCAAGATTCTCAAGAGTTTCAATGTAATTTGCAATATATTGTTCTCTTTCTGGTGCGCCTGTTTTGATTGCATCGTGGATGTTTACACTTTCGATTCCAGATAAACGAAGTCCAGCTGCTTCTACTTCCTCTTTCATTGCACGAATTCGTTCGCGACTCCATACCTCACCTGGTTCTGTATCATATAATGTTGTAATAACCCCTGTTACCCCTGGAATCTGTCTGATCTGTTTCAAGGTAACTGTATCAAATTTTGCTCCATACCATCTTAATGTCATTTCCATAAGTTTTCTTCCTTTCTTTCTCAAGACGATTTCATTTGTTACGCTCATTATAGTTTAAGCCCCAAAAAAATCCAATTGACAAACTTGTTGTTTACATTGCAAAAGTTGCGTTTCCAATGTATTATAATAATAAGAAACTTATTTTTCATCCCAAATCTATAGAGGAGTACCAAATGAAACATAACCTACAAACTACTTTTAGTACACGGCAAAATATGTTGTCTAGAGATTTTGAAATATATTATTATTCTAATACCTATAAAAACAACCACGATTATAATGTAAACAGTCATACCCATAATTATTACGAATTTTATTTTTTTCTAGAAGGAAATGTTTCTATGAATATTGAGGGAAATTGTTATTCTTTAAAACAAGGCGATGTGATCGTGATCCCCCCAAACGTAAGACATCATGTTCTCTTACATGATGTTCATATTCCTTATCGACGCTTTGTTTTTTGGATCAGTGTGGACTACTGTAATGATCTTTTAAAACTTTCCCCAGATTACGTTTATTTGATGCAACATTCCAAAATTACAAAGCATTATATTTTTCATTATGATATGATCGCTTTTAATTCCTTACAATCTAAAGTATTTCGACTTATTGAAGAACTACATTCTAATCGCTTCGGAAAAGATGCTAAGATTACCCTTTGTGTAAATGATCTAATTCTTCATTTAAACCGTTCTGTATACGAAATGGAACACCCGAAATCACAGCATGAAGAACAAAATTTGTATCAAAATCTTCTTCTTTACATTGAAGATCATCTGGAGGAAACCCTTTCTCTTGATCAACTTTCCGATCATTTCTATGTAAGTAAATATCACATTGCCCACGTTTTTAAAGAAAATCTTGGTCTTTCTGTACATCAATTTATCACAAAAAAACGTCTAAAAATGTGTCAACAAGCGATTCTTTCAAAAGCCAATATAAGCGAGGTTTATCTGATGTATGGATTCAAAGATTATTCTAGTTTTTTTCGTGCTTTTAAAAAAGAATTTGGTATGTCTCCAAAAGAATGCAAAGAACTAGCTATTCAATCTGAGAAAAATATGAAGTAATCTATGCAAAACGAGATTGGAACATATGCTCCAATCTCGTTTGATTTTCTTATTTTTTCCTTTTTCTTTTTTGGGCTTTTCCAATAAATATAATTCCTATTGCCCCTAATATTATTCCACATACTACAATTGGAACTACCCTGCCTGTGGTATGGGTTGTTGTCTCTTCCGTTGACAGGTCATTATAACAAAGAGCATAGGTTGAAAATTGATCGGTTTCAAATTGCAGTTCTTTTCTCTTACGATCAAATGTCGTATCTAGGATCGTAGCTTTTCCCTCGTGAAGTCGGACAATTTTATATTCTCTTTTCACGGTCGAATCTTGATTGATCAGTTCCTCTGGAAGTTTCATTGTAATCTTTATATTTTCATTTGTATTCGTGACATTTTCCTTCGGTTGATTTCCGATTTGTTTAAAAAGACTTATATCAAAATAGGCTGCAACTGTTCCCTTATCCAAGATGTTCTCTACTAAATCTTTTTCCTCCACATCTACTTCTTTTGTAATATCTTGAACCTCTAACTGAACTTGAATGGATGTATCGGCATTTAACTTTGTTTTTTCTTTCTCTGTAAAAACTATGGAAAGTAATTCGTTATCCTTGTTTTGGATGTCTGCGTGAAAGGCATTTTTTTCTTTCTCCGTTACAGATTTTATTTTGATTTTTTTGCTGAAATCTGTAGCTCTTTCCTTATCTTTTACGGTTCCATTTCTTTTATCAGCAATGATCGTCTTTTCTTTTCTTTGCGTATTTATTACGGGTGCTTGACTTCCATTGTTTGATTTCTCTGGTTTGTTTTCTGCTTCCACTGGTTTAACAGTTGGTTTTAATGTTGGCTTTTGTACCTGCTCAGGTTTTGACTCCGGCTTTACTTCTGGTTTTGTCTCCGGCTTTGGCTCTGGCTTTGGTTCTGGTTTTGGCTCTGGCTTTGGTTCCGGTTTTGGCTCCGGTTTTGGCTCTGGCTTTGGTTCCGGTTTTGGCTCCGGTTTTGGCTCTGGCTCCGGTTCTGGTTTTGGTTCCGGTTTTGGCTCTGGCTCCGGTTCTGGTTCTGGTTCTGGTTTCACTTGTTCTTTAATCTGAATATTTCGAATTTGTTTGACTGTATTCCCGTCACTGTCCGTTACAATATATTCCAGTTGATAATTACCAGCTTGATCCAATTTGATTTCACCGACAACTTCAATCTCTGAAATTGTGCCGTCTTCGTAATCAACTGCACGAACGCCTTTCATAAAATCAAATGCATCCCCTACTTGTAGTTCAACATCTGATAACCCTTCCAGTTCAGGAACGTAATTTGTTACTACAATCGTTCGTGTTACTTCTGTTTTGTGACCATCTGAATCTGTCACAATGTATGTAATTAAATAGTTCTCTTTTGTTCCCGCTGCTGGTATTTTTATATTTCCTTTCGTAGACTTTTTTAAATCTGTATCTTTGTCATCGGTTACGGTAATTCCGGTCCACAAGTCAAATGACGCAACCTGACCTGCTTTTATTTCTATTTCTTTTGCTCCCTTTATAATTGGACAAGCATTGGGAATTACATAAGCTGTTCTTGTGGACTCCACAAGATTTCCATGACTGTCTTCCACCTTGTAAATCAGAGAATACGTACCTACTTCTAATTCTGACACTTCCACTTCTGGAAAAATAATGTGGTCTGTTAAATCTCCATCTTCAAAATCCCATGCGGTTACCCCCGATTTTAAATCAGGAGATGTTCCCTTACGAAATATAATTTCTTTTTGGTGTTGAATTGTTGGTGCATAATTTGTTTCCCCGTCTCCTGACAGTGGATTCCATAATTCCACCAAGAGTTGATTTCCACTTTTGATCTTATCAATCTGATATCCTTGCTGTGTTAATTCATCAGAAATAAGCGCATCTCCATACATAAGCTTGCATGTGAAAATATTTTTCTTTTCTATCTCTTCATAATTCAGATCGATAAAAACGGTACCATAAATGTACTCAGCCTGAATCTTTGTCTCTTTTTCAAATATAATTTTTGCCTGTTCTACATAAAGTTCTATTACATCCTTGATTTCTCCTCGTAAATACACCGTTGCATTATCTGATAAAATCAATTTTTGTACATTAGAAATGCTGGACAAATCTGTTGTACCCGCCAATGTAACATAAGATCTATCACTGGACGTATTTCCCATAATTGAACATCCACTTTGAACATTCTTTAATTCAACAGATGGCGCACTTACTACGTGTGAACCATATCCGCTTAAAATAATCTGGTTAATTTGGTTCTGTTCCATCGAATTGTTTTGAATGGTAATATTCCCTTTTTCTACATCCTTTGTTTTAGATCCTAGGTAAATGTTCGGATTCCCGATAATATCTGAATTTTTTAATTCCACACGACTTCCATTTACAAAAAAGCAATCTTTATTTTCAGAAAGAAAATTTAAGGTTACATCATTAAAATATGTCCAATTTCCAATTTCTACTTCACCCAAAAATCGTAGTTCATGTCGAACAGAGGATTCTCCTAATATGTAAATAATTTTATTTGGGAATTGCAAATTTTCCGTTATGGTGATATCTCCAACTACCACAATACTTCCATTTTGTTGAACCATGGATAACGCTTTTTTGAAATCACTGGTTGGTGCATTTTGAAATTCACCTGTTGCATCTTTGCTACCACTTCCACTGACATAAACAGTAGCAAGTTCTCTTTGCTTTGTATCGATATGCTGCTCTTTATTTTCTGTATCTTCCTTATTTTCTTCCGGTTTATGAATCTGGTCTGCGTTCCCTATCTGATCCATCTCCTCGGTCCGATCTGTTTCCTCCATCTGACCTGTTTCTTCGGTCTGACCTGTTTCCTCCATCTGACCTGTTTCCTCGGTCTGATCTGTTTCCTCCATCTGACCTGTTTCCTCG
>JAHHTL010000001.1 GCA_020024635.1 Ruminococcus sp. | reverse complement strand
ATTTCGCAAATAAACTGTAACTGCTGCTCTAATCTTGTCATGGTTCTCCCTCTTTTTATTTCTTCAGCCAATACTTATTTTCCAGTTATCTATTATGAAGATTGTACCATATTTATTTTTCAACTGCACAGACAGATTTCCTTTCAATAAATTGTGATTTTATCATTATTTTCTCAGGATAATCCTTGTAATCTTTGTTAATACGCTTCAAAAGTATTTGAGCTGCATGCAATCCCATTTCTTTTAAATTTTGTTTCATAACTGTCATTGGGCGTGCCAAGCTTAAAAATAACGGTTCATCATCATACACAAGAAACGAAAACTTTTCATACAAATCTGTTGAATAAGATTGTAACTCAATCAAACCACTTACTGCACTAACATAATTTGTAAATATGATTAAGGTAACCTGTTGTTTTGTACTTGATTTTCTATTGAAACGCTCATTCTTTTCTAACATAATATTCTGGTAGGTTGGCAAATCCGTAATACGATGCAATATAGGATCTGGTAACTTATTCTCCGCATATACGTCTCTAATCCCTTTTACACGATCCATAATTGGAGACGAATCACAAAAATAGTCCATAATACTTATATTTTCATGTCCATTTTGAATTGCATACTCTGCCAGTTTTCTTCCACTATCATAATTATTCGACGTCACGTAATCTACGGGATGTTCCGCAATTTTCTTCGGATAATTATCAATGATAACCACTGGTATATTCGCATTTTGCAGCGCAATGTAAGTAACATCTTGATTTGTACACGGAAGTAAAATAACTCCACTTGCCTTTTGATATATGATATCCTTTATTAATTCTTTTTCTTCTTGCTCATTATGGTGAAATGAAGTCGTTATTACTGTGAAATCATACTCTTCAAAAAAATCTGTTATCGTAGAAATAATTCCTCCCCAAAAATAATTATCTAAATCTGATAAGATCAAATATATTATTTTTGTTTTCTGACTCCGAAGCATTTGTGCCGTTTGATTTGGAATATAATTTAGCTTTTTTATGGATTCCTCAATTTTCTTTTTTGTAACTGCATTGATTGGTTTTGCATTCAAGTATTTAGAAATCGTTGCCGTTGAAAGACCTGTGTCCCTCGCAATATCTTTAATTGTTACTTTCATAATTTATTATTTCTCTCTTCTTGCATATGAAGATATTTTACTGAATTTCTATAATTATATTGTGGTGCTAATCTGATAATCTGTGGAAAATTACTATAATCATTTTCCATTCTTTTTATCAATAAATCTGTTGCCTTTTTAGCCAATTCCTCCATAGGTTGCCTAACTGTAGTCAATTTAGGATTAACAAGTATAGATAACTCATAATCATCAAATGAAACAAAGGATAATTCTTCTGGGATTTTTATGTTTAATTCGTGAACCGCCGAAATAGCACCAATTGCCATATTGTAATTTGTCACAAAAACCGCCGTCGGTTTCTCTGTCTTTTCCCACAAACAGCGTATCCCTTCGTACCCACTTTCATATGTAAAGTCACCATCAATCACATATTCTTCTTGCACGGTTACATTATAATCTTGAAGTGCACGCAAATATCCTCTAAATCGTTCTCTTGCAGTCAACTGATCTTGTGGTCCATTAATGATAGCAATTTTTCTATGGTTTAGTGACAATAAATATTCCACAATATGATAAGCTCCATCCGCACAATTTACCTGTACATAATCACAATTTAAATTTTCATAGCTTTCCTCTAATAAAATCGTTGGAATTTTATAATTGTTGATTATTTCCAAACACCGTTTGTCACCATAAAAAGGAAAAATAATCCACCCATCAATTCCTCTGTTGATCATATATTGTATATGATCTTTTGCATGCTTACTATTATCATCAAGGCACACAAAGGACACGGAATATCCCTTTGCTCTCAACAGTTTCTCTGTCATATCTATAATATGAGAAATATGTGGGTTATCCATGACCCCCGTAATAATTCCAACCATATACGATTTTGATGTTCGTAATCCGCGTGCTAGACTATTAGGTGAATACCCCAATTTTCTAATTGCATTCTCTATTTTCTCTCTATTTTTTTCTAAGACAACACCACCATTTATATACTTGGATATGGTAGAAATAGATAACTTCGTTTCTTGTGCGACATCTTTAATTGTAACTTGCATGACTTACCCCTTTGATAAAATACTATGAAGTTATCTATATCATACCATCATTAATTTAATTTTTGAAGTATAAAATATTATAGCACCATATCCTTAAACTACTTATAATCCTCCACCTCTTTTTCTCATATTAAAATAAAATAAATCCACATCTGATCAATCAATAAAGGGTTCAAAAACTGGATCTATCTCATCATAATCTATACAAATCGAATAGTTTTTCTTAGTATAATACTCTTCTGGCAGATCAACTTCTAAAGCACTGCACTTTTCACAACTGTAAGATGTAGAAAATTTCAAATTTTGATTATTCGAAACAATATATATTTTCTTAATTCGATTAGCAATGTTCAATAGTTCTATCCTTTTCCTAGGTTTAAAAATATGAACAAAAAGTTTATGATCTTTCTGTGTCATTTCTCCCCAATCCATTTCATACAAGTATGGCGTGGAGCGTTTTGTAAAAAAAATTGCCTCTGCATTTTCTTGAACATATTCTCCCACCTGATCTAGTATGTTTATACTTTCATCTGGAATCTCTCCATTGGCATTAGGACCTATATTCAGAAGATAATTTCCTCCTCTGCTGTTGATTTTCACTAACAATCTTATGATTTCATCTACATTCTTCCAATTTCTGTCATGCTTGTTGAATCCCCAATTATCATTCAATGTCGCCGGAACCTCCCAGTCGCCCTCATAAGGAAGCCTAGGAATAAAATTATCACCTGTTGTCATATATTCTCCAAGTCCGTTTCCAATTCTTCCACTTACAATACAATTTGGCTGTATTTCTTTTACAATAGACACGATCTCTTTGCTTTCTTCATATGTAATTCCCATTGGTGTATCAAACCATAGTAAAGCAATATCTCCATATTCTGTCAAAAGTTCTTTTATTTGAGGTATGCATTTCGCATGAAGATATGTAGAAAAATTTTTCTTTGAATTATCTTTACGGTTCATATATCCATTTGGATCTTCCCAATCCTGTGATTGCGAATAATACAATCCAAGTTTCATCCCGTACGCATCACAAGCTTGCCGCAATTCCTCTAAGATGTCTTTTTTATAAGGTGTTGCGTCAACAATATTATACAAACTGCTTTTGGAATGCCACATGGCAAATCCATCATGGTGCTTAGCTGTAAATACTATATATTTCATTCCCCATTGTTTTGCTTTTCGTACAACATAATTTGCATCAAAATTCATAGGATGAAACACTGTAGCAAGTTTCTTATATTCTTCTAACGGAATATTTAAATCATTCATAATCCACTCAGAAACATGTTTTGTTTTCGTTCCTTTGTATTCACCAGCCAGTAAAGAATACAATCCCCAGTGAATAAATAATCCAAACTTAGAATCTTTAAACCATTGTTGTTTTGTATCTTTCATAGATATTCCTTTCATTTTTCTTTTTATTCGCGAAACGTTTTACATTGATAGAATATGATTTCCCATATAAAATGTCAACCAATAAACAGTTATTGCTTATAATAACAGCAATATGCACAATTTATAGGTTTGTAAAATATGCAACTTCTCCAATCCTTTTCATATTTACTCCAAAATAGTTGACTCGGAAAATTTCTTATGTTATCTTCATACTAACATAAGCGAAACGTTTTACATTATTTTAAAGGAGATTAGATTATGAAGAAAAAAGCACTTACATTTTTATTAGCAGCAATCGTATCCGTAACCATTTTAGGATGTAGTGAAAAAACAAATTCCAACACCTCCAAAAAGGAAAATGATGAAATTGTAATTACTGTAGCATCTAGATATGCCGGAGATGTCCCAATGGAAAATTATTTTCGTAAAAAGGTAGAGGAATTTAATAACATGGATAACGGCATCCGAGTTGAAATGGACAATATTGCAACAGAAACTGATTATGCAGATAAATTACGTACTTCATTTGCAAATGGTGATGTTCCAAATGTATTTCTTGAATTTGGAGGTTCTAGAACCCGCGATTATCTAGAAGCCGATGCATTGGTAGATTTAAAACCCTACCTAGAAGCTAATAACAATGAATGGTATAACACATTTTACGAAAATATGTGGGATCAATCCAAATATGAAGGATACGATGGTATTTACTCCGTTCCTTATGGAAACTATCTTATTGCAATGTATTACAACAAAGATTTGTTTGCTCAAGCAAACTGCGAACCTCCTAAATCTATTGAAGATTTAATGACTGTTTGCGAAAAATTAAAAAGTAAAGGCATTCTGCCTTTCCAAGTAGGAGAAAAAGATAACTTCCGATTTGGACATTTTCACAATAATTTAGTAATTAAAACATTAGGTATCGATGCTGTTGACCAATTAGCCAGTCGTGAGCTTACATATGACAGCGAAGAGCTAATCGAAACATATAGAATTATTGAGGAAATGGTTGACAAAGGTTATTTTGGCGAAGACATCTTAGACACAGATTTAGCAATGGAAAATGCGGCATTCCTTAATGAAAAGGCAGCAATGCATTTTGATGGGACATGGTTTATAGCCAATGAATTAGCTGGAAATGATTTATACGATAACATTGGTATTATACCTTTCCCATACGGAAATATTGATTGTGCAAATTATGCCCAAGGCGGTGTATCAGATTTATTTTATGTTTCTAAATTAAATAAGTCTGATGAAGAAATCGAAGCATCCATAGAGTTTTTGAAATATATCACCTCTCCTGATTATTTTGCGGGATTATATAGAGAGACGCAAATTTTAACTCCCGTAAAATTTGATATTCCAAGTGACGTAGTCGCAAATCCGCTTCTAGACGATGCAAAAGAAATTTTATCCAATACAACAGCCGTTCGTACAGATATCCAAAATTATGATTCTGCACCTCAAATGTTAGATATTGTCCGATCTGCATTGCAAGGACTTGCAATGGGTGATAGTGCTGAACAATGTGCTCAAAATATTATGTCACGAGTAGATGAATTAGATTAAATCATACGCTGCTTACATTTTGCATCATCAATAAATTGTGCTCCTTAAATATTACTAGTATTTAGGGAGCATCTAATTTATTCAATCAACTATTTTCGATAGAGAGGACAAAACATTGAAAAAATTTAAATCAAAAATGATAATTATCTGTTTTTTAATGCCAGCGCTTTTTCTACTTGTAGCATTTATACTGTATCCTGTGTGTAATACCATGTATCTATCTCTTTGTAAATGGAATGGTATCTATGGTTCTCCTGTAGAATTTGTAGCATTTAAGAATTATATTCAAGTTTTAAAAGATAACTTCTTTTGGAAATCACTTCTGAATTCAATCTTTTTTATGATAGGCGGTTTCTTTATATTGATGCCTTTGTCTTTCGGATTAGCTTTAATTATAACTTCTAAATTAAAAGGTAAAAAATTTTTTAAAACAGCATATTTTATGCCTATGATGTTATCCACAACAGCTGTAGGTTTAATGTGGGTATATCTTTTAAATCCTTCCTACGGTGCGGTAAATCAATTTCTGGAAACACTTGGTCTAGAAGGCTATATGCACGATTGGTTATCGACACCTGGGCTAAACATCTGGTGCGTTATCTTAGTTAATGAATGGATGGCTGCCGGATACAATATGCTGATTTTTGCCGCTGGTCTTGTTTCTATACCAAATGAGATCTATGAAGCTGCAGAAATAGATGGGTGTACTGGTTGGAAAAAAATAAAACATATATCAATTCCTTTATGTAAAGATTCCTTTAAAATTTTTTCTGTATTATGTATCACGGGATGTTTAAGAACGTTCGATCTTATCTGGGCTATGACGAAAGGAGGACCAAATCACACATCTGAAGTTCCTGCCTCATTACTATATAACGAAGCTTTTTCATACAAAGCATTCGGAAAATCCAGTGCCATCGGTGTGTTACTCTTAATAATAGGAATTACGCTAAGTCTTATCCTGAATAGAAAACTTAAAAAGGAGGATTGAATATGAAAATCAGATTAAAAAAAATCATGCTTTACCTAATTGCTTTCTTTTGGGCAGGTGTTACTCTTTTCCCCTTAATCATTACGTTACTGTGTTCTGTGAAAGACAATACAGGAATTCTTCAAGGCATGTTTTCTCTACCAAATAAAATAATGTGGTCAAATTATACACGTGCATTTGAATCGGCCCATGTTATTCAAGCTGTAGGCAACTCGTTATTTTTCGCCTTGACGTCTACCGCTCTGACTATACTAATTGGAATATTGGCATCATACATATTATCAAGAAAAAATTTCAAAGGCAGAAATTTCATTTATACATTATTTATAATCGGTATTATGGTTCCTATCCATTGTACCATCATTCCTATTTCATCCATGGCAACCCGTGTTAATGGCAAAAACACAAGTTGGTTTTTAATTCTCGTATATACTGCTTTTGCATTATCCCAAGCTGTTTTCCTTTTTACAGGATATTTAAATGGAGTAAGTAGGGAGTTGGATGAAGCAGCAATAATTGATGGTTGCAATGATTTTCAATTGCTATTCAAAATTCTTTTCCCTGTATGTCTGCCTATTATATCAACAGAAGCTATTTTAGCCTTTATCGCAGGTTATGGCGAACTAATTTTCGGAATGATCTTACTGTCAGATCCTAATAAGTATACTGTAGCTAGAGCCATGTTAACGTTCCAAGGGGGATATAAAATTTCATTGGGTCCTGTCTTTGCATGTATCATAATTGCCATTGTACCAATGATAACAATTTATATACTTTTCCACGAAAAAGTTCAAGATGGTATGCTAAATGGTGCAATCAAAGGCTAACCTTTTATTCTATGATGCATCAATACGAAAGAAACAAATTCTGATTTTGAACTCAGAACTATACAACATAAAAATACCCTCCTTGCTGGTTATCCAGCACAGAGGGTATATATCAGAAATGAATTCCATATCTGAAATTCTAATTATGTAAAAAAATATTCTTATAAGTCTACTTTTCCTGTTGTCTCGCCATTAATTACATAATACGCTGCCAGTTCTTCTGGTTTAATATAGATCTGTACATCTTTTAGATCTCCCACTTTGTTCTTCATGTCTTTTGTCCATACATCTTTGACTTTTTGGAAGATATCATTCTGTGTGTACTCTCTTCCCGCAAACTGAAGGAATAAATCAATTTTTACTGGAGCTTTTTTCACTGTTTTTTTCTGAGTAGCCTTTTTAGCAACTGTTGCTTTCGCAGTGGTCTTCTTTGGTGTAGCAACTTTAACATCTTCGGTACCTTCTGGAGTTTTCAACACAGCCGCTCTTGTTTCAATTGCTTTTGTGGAATCTTTTTTTGTTTCAATTGCTTTTGTTTCCACTTTTTTGGCTGTTTCAATCGGTGTCTCTACCTTTTTTTCAGCTTCTACTCTGCTTTCAACTACTTCTGATTTTTTTGTTACTCTTTTTGTTGCCATACTTGTTTCCTCCCGATATAACATTCAAGTATTTAGACCTTGTACATTCTTTCGTTACAAGGAGTATTGTACAACATTTTTTTCTTTTGGTCAAAAAAAGATTGTTTTTTTTCTTTTAGTCTTTACAAATTTGTCTTTTATATGATATAGTATATTTCGTCGAGCGGAAGTGGCGGAATGGCAGACGCGCTAGATTCAGGTTCTAGTGGGAGTTATCCTGTGAGAGTTCAAGTCTCTTCTTCCGCATAGAAGCTGTAACCGGATTGGTTGCAGCTTTTTTTATATCAAAGGAGAATGCAAGCTATGTATAATCAGATCTATTCCATTTTGCGTGAAGCAGGTGAAATTATGCTCTCAGCAAAAAACATTGAAACCACTATTGAAGAAAAAGATGGTGCTGCAAATCTTGTCACAATGTACGATGTAACTATACAAAATTTTCTTCAACAAAAACTTCTTTCTCTGTTTCCAGACGCACATTTTATGGGCGAAGAAGACAGTAGAAATGCTGTAATCCTAGAGGGTAAAACTTTCATTGTTGACCCTATTGATGGTACCGCAAATTTTATTCGTCATATGAATGCTTCTGCCATTTCTGTTGCACTTTTGCAAGAAAAAGAAGTTATTCTTGGTGCTACTTACAACCCTTATCGTAACCAATTTTTTTATGCTGAAAAAGGAAAAGGAGCCACTTGCAATCAAAATCCTATCCATGTTTCAGACGCAGCATTATCCAAAAGTATTGTAAGCTTTGGTACTTCTCCATATTATAAGGAGTTACATCCAAAAACATTTGACCTTGGCTATCGACTTCTTTGTGCCAGCCTTGATATCAGACGTTCTGGTTCTGCTGTTATTGATTTATGTGAAACTGCGCAAGGACATCTAGATTTATTTTGTGAACTAAAATTAAGTCCATGGGATTATGCTGCTTCCTCCTTAATTATTACCGAGGCTGGTGGAAGCATTTCCCAGATGAACGGCCTTCCTCTTGTATTTGACCGACCATGTTCTGTGGTGGCAGGTTCTCCAAAAGCTTACAAGGATTTCTTTACGCTCTAACTAAGTAAAAGGTCTGTCAATACAGACCTTTTTACTTAACTATGTTTTATAAACGTTGTTCCACATTTTGGACAACGCACTTCTATTTTTCCTTTTCCTCTTGGAATTCGAATCTTTTGTTTACACCCTGGACACCGATATATATGGTACTGCTTTCTTTGGGATAAGTCCCCACTTATCTTTTGAAAGTAGCCACGCAGATCGGATGTTCTTTCCATAAACTTCTGATTTTCCGCATATCGTTTCTGTGTGTTTTTTGAAAAAACTCTTACACAACAATAGACCAGTACTATCCATCCGATGAGGTAGAAAAACATACTAATGGATCTCTCTCTAAATGCCGATGATAGCAAAATAATTACGACACTTAGTAAAAATAAATACTTCGAAAACAGATCAAATCCATATCTGCCTCGCATAAACTGTATAAATCTATTCCGCATTTTTTTACCTTCTTATTTGATTTCTAAAACTTTATATCCTTTGTCTTCGATTGTTTTCTTCAAGAGATCATTCGAAATTTCTGAATTTAATGTTACAATCGCGGTTCCTTCTTTGTGGCTTGTCACGGCTTCATCCACCTCTGCCAATGCTTCTAACGCTCCTTTTACGGATGCCTCACAATGTGGGCACATCATTCCTTCTACTTTAATTGTTCTTTCCATAATTGGTTCCTCCTTTTTCTTTTTCACTTTTGTTTTTCTATCTTTCGATGAATCATACATCTTAAATAGGTTTAATCGCAATGCATTTGTTACTACACAGAAACTTGAAAGGCTCATTGCTGCCGCTCCAAACATAGGATTCAATTTCCACTGGAAAATTGGATACCAAACACCTGCTGCCAATGGAATCCCTACAATGTTATAAATAAATGCCCAGAATAGATTTTCGTGAATGTTTCTAAGCGTCGCTCGACTTAAACGAATTGCTGCTGGCACATCACTTAGGCGACTTTTCATTAAGACCACATCCGCAGCATCAATGGCAATATCTGTTCCTGCACCAATTGCAATTCCAATATCTGCTCTTGTAAGTGCCGGCGCATCATTGATTCCGTCTCCGACCATTGCTGTTCTTCCTTGTTTCTTAAGCGCACGAATGACGTTTTCTTTTCCTTCCGGAAGTACTCCGGCAATTACTTCATCTACACCTGCTTGACGTCCAATTGCATGTGCCGTCTTTTCATTGTCTCCGGTAAGCATTACCACTTTAATTCCCATATTTTGCAGTTCTTTCACTGCACGTGGACTATCCTCTTTGATTACATCTGCAACTGCAATAATTCCACTTAGTTTCCCTCTCACACTAAAAAACAGTGGTGTTTTTCCTTCCTCTGCAAGGGCTTCCGCTTTCTGACGCATTTCTTCTGAAATCTGTGCATTTTGTTCCATGAACTTCAAATTTCCACCAGCTAATTTTTCACCGGACAAATTTCCCAAAAGTCCATTTCCTGGAAGTACTTTAAAATCTGAGATTTCTTCTGCAACCAATTTTTCTTCTTCCGCTTTTGCAAGAATCGCACGCGCCAATGGATGCTCACTTTTTTTCTCTAATGCATATGCTATTTTTAGAAGTTCCTCTTCGCTTATTCCTTGTACTGGAAGCAGATCCGTAACTTTCGGTTCTCCGCATGTAATAGTTCCTGTTTTATCAAGGGCAACAATTTGTGTTTTTCCTGCTTGCTCTAAAGATACCGCAGTCTTAAACATAATCCCATGTTTTGCCCCCATTCCGTTTCCTACCATGATGGCTACCGGAGTTGCCAATCCAAGTGCACATGGGCAACTAATGACAAGCACTGCAATTCCTCTTGCGAGTGCAAATCCTATGGAATACCCTGCCAATAGCCAGACGACAATTGTAAGAATTGCGATCACAATAACAGTTGGTACAAATAGCCCTGATACTTTATCTGCAATTTTGGCAATGGGCGCTTTCGTAGCCGCTGCATCACTAACCATTTGAATAATTTGAGACAATGTTGTGTCTTCCCCAACCCGTGTCGCTTCACATTTTATAAACCCAGAATGATTCATCGTCGCTGCTGATACGCTGTCTCCTACTTCTTTATCCACCGGAATGCTCTCTCCTGTAAGTGCAGATTCATTCACAGCTGTTGAACCTTCCAAAATGATACCATCTACAGGTATATTTTCTCCAGGACGTACTACAAAAATATCCCCTTTCTTTACTTCTTCAATAGAAACTTCTATTTCCTGACCATTTTGAATCACAACCGCAGTCTTTGGTGCCAGCTTCATTAAGCTTTTCAGTGCATCTGTAGTCTTTCCCTTGGATCTTGCTTCTAACATCTTCCCAACGGTGATCAAAGTCAAAATCATAGCCGCTGACTCAAAATAAAATTCGTGCAGATAGGACATCGCCTTTGCCGTATCTTGCTGCATCTGTGCATGAGACATTAAAAATAAAACTACGGTACTATATCCAAAAGATGCTGCAGATCCTAATGCAACCAAAGTATCCATATTTGGCGCTTTACGGATCAGACTTTTAAACCCACTAATAAAGAATTTCTGGTTTGTCATCATTACAAAAATGGTCAGTAACATCTGTATGATTCCCAGTGCTACGGGATTCCTAGAAAACTCAGATGGTAGGGGCCAATTCCACATTGTATGCCCCATGGAAACATACATTAGAGGAATTAAGAAGCCCAAAGAAATTAGCAGCCTTCTTTTTAAAATCGGTGTTTCCTTGTCTTTTAACAAAGCTTCCTCTGCAGAAGTGTTTGCAGAAGCTTTGGAATTTCCTGTGGTCTTAGAAGTAGCCCCATATCCTGCTTCTTCCACTGCCGCAATAATCTGTTCTTTGGTAGCTGTCCCTTCCACTCCCATAGAGTTCGTCAAAAGACTAACGGTACAGGATGTAACCCCCGGGATCGCTGATACTGCTTTTTCTACACGAGCACTACAAGCTGCACAACTCATTCCTGTCACAGAGAATTGTTCCATAATCTGCCTCCTTTTATTTCATTAATTTTTGCAACGTAAAGACGAGTTCCTCTATGGTTTCTTCTTTTCCCTGCCGAATGTCTTCTGCAACGCAAGTTCTAATGTGATTGGATAAAAGAACTTTATTAAAACTATTTAGAGCTGCATTGACTGCAGAAACCTGTACAAGAATTTCCGTACAGTAACTGTCATTTTCTACCATTTTTTTTATACCACGTATTTGCCCCTCAATTCGGTTCAAACGATGAATTAGATTTTTGTATTCTTTTTCAGAGCGTTCTTTTGTTTTGTGGCAACACTCCTTTTTTTCTTTCATATTTTCACCTCGCTTTACAGCTCAAATTATATACCCTATAGGGGTATATTTCAAGTGTCTTTTTACAAATTTTAAAAAACTGCCAGCAGACTCTATCTACTGGCAGTTTTCTACTCAATTTCTTTTAACACACGCAAAAGCATTTCTGCTGTTCCCACGTTGTATCCACTTGTAGCATATATTCCTTTTCCATTTTTGTCTACTACTATGATCATTGGAAAACGCTCTGGATCAATATACATCCTTCTTCCTAAAATGTTCGCATCATCTTCGATATTTGATGTATAGGTTTTTATTTCCGGAATCTTCTTCAAGATTCTCGCAATGTTTCTATCTTCGTAAGCCTCTTGATTTCTTGTAATAAATGCGATTTCTGTGTTTGCAGTTCTAAACTCCTCGATTTTTTCAGCCATCTCATTCAAAATATGCTCCGTTGGTTCTTGTGCTTCCCATAGCCACATAAATACTTGTTTTTTTCCTTGTATTTCTATTGGGAATTCATGCATACTCCCTTCCTGATCTCTTGCTGTAAATTTGGGGAGTAAAATACTTTCTAGCATTTCACTTACATCCGCTTTGTACTTGGATAAATGGTATTGTCTCATTTCCCCTTCTTTTAAAGAAACGAACATATTTTTTGCATAAATATTTCCATTTGGCAATCGATTCTGTATTGTTATTTCATAATCCCCTACCGGTAATTTTATATTCATTCCAGAAAAGACATGACCGATATGAATCAAACGATCCTTTGGATATTCTTTTTTTACGATTGCAAATTCTTCTTCATACTTTAAGAGTTCGTCCGATTCAAACAACAGCTTCAAAATCCCTTGTTTTTCTTCTGCCATTGTTACTTTTTGGAATCCATTTTGGTAGTATTCTTTTGCCCCATCTGCTGGATGTAATCTTGCCGGAACTCCTAGACTGCGACAAATAGCCACAAAAAGAATATCCTTTGATAAGGCATTTCCCACCTTAGTTTCCAAGCAAACATAAGGCGGCGTAACAATTGCATCATATTCCTGTGTAACTTCTCTTATGTTCTGTTCAATAAATGCCCAGATTTCTTTTGGATCCTCTACAAATAATTTTCTTTGCTCTTCTGAAAAATATTCCAAAATTTCTTTCCTATAGCAAGTTAATCTCTCATCCGCTATTCTTGGTGAAAGCAAATAGTTCGTAAATAATTCTTTGTCATATCTCTCTTTGTATTGTTTTGCCGCTTCTAGATGAGAGATCAAAACCTCCGCGGTTATATCTAACAAATCTTTTTCGGTTAGTGTAGCGTAAATTTCTCGCTTTAGCTCCTCCTCTTGTATGTAAGCATTCCACTGATCAACAAATATTTCATTGATCGTATGTGTCCTTGCATGACGAAGTTTTGTCGCATTTGCACACTTTTCTGCTTGTGTTTTTTTCTGCTCGGCTGTAAGAACTGTTGTATTTTTTTCGCTATCCTTTGGAGCATACACTACAAACTCTTTCCAAATTCCTTCGCTTTCCACCGTTGTAGAGAGTTGAACCGAAATCCTTTGTTCTTGTCTTGTGTCCACAAGTTTAAACGCTCTTTTTTCCTCTTTTACAGCTTCGATGCGAACACTGCCCATTCCAAGTGTCACTTGACAAATCCCCTCTGCGTTTGTTCGCATCTGAGCAATGGGATAAAATTGGGAATAGTTAAGAACTTCAATGGATACCAATGCTTGTGGAACCGGTAAATTGTTTTCATCATAGACTTGAATCGTTACAGTGGCTGTATTTCCATATCGTTCTGTCTGATTTTGTTCCTTCACAAAAACTCTTGGTTCTACGATTTCTTCCTCTGTTCCCAAAATTTCTCCAAACTGTCTTGTGTGAAGAAGCATTGCTCTAGAAGAAGCACTGGTAAACCATCCCCTATTTAAGATTTCCTCTGGTTCGCATGCACCCAAAAACTTCCACTGTCCCTCGCACCAAACCTCTACCCATGCATGATTGTCATCGCAATGAGACCATCTTGGAGCATAAATCTGTCTTGCTGGAATTCCTACACTTCGCAGAACGGATACCGTAAATGTAGATTCCTCTCCACATCTTCCATATCCACTATCGTATACTGTCATCGGAGAAGCTGTTCTCTCATCACTTGCCCGATACGTTACTTTTGATGCACACCAATAGTTTAGGTCTTTTATTACCTCTTCCATAGACCTTGTATTTTCTGTTTGCTTCGGTAAAAGCTCCTGAACCAAATCGTAAAAATATCCTCTGCAATCAGAAATATCTTCTGTATTGATTCGATGAAAAACGACATACTGTAAAAAAATCTCTTCCGGAATTTTTTTTGTAAATGGCCCCCATTTTTTTAAATAAACACCATGCCTTGCATAAGATTGAAAAAGAGAAAATGGATAGCTTAGTGCATCGCTAATTGGCATACTTCCATACAAATATTTTAGGAGTATCTTTTCTTCACTGGGGCATTCCTCACATTTTTTTTCAATCTCACTGAACTGTTCCGGAATGCGTTCCTGAAGTTTTTGAAACTCTTCTTGTATTTTCTTCTCAATTTTTTCTGTAAACATCCTCTTACTCCTCTTCACACAAATAGTATAGGGTTGAAACAGCTGCCCCTGTGGCTCCTGTCTTTTGATATTTCCAAATTGGTGTATCTACCCATGCAGTACCAGCAATATCAATATGCATCCATTTTACTCCTTCTGCAAATTTTTTGATAAATAATCCCGCTGTAATCGTACCACAATAAGATTCTCCTAAGTTTTTTACATCCGCGACTTCACTTTGGATCATTTTCTCATGCTCTTCTCCATATGGAAGTCTATGATATTTTTCTCCAGACTTTTGTGCCGCACGAACGAGACGATCATAGAATAGATCACTGTCACTTAGTACTCCTGCAATGGAAAATCCGAGCATGTTTACCACTGCCCCTGTCAATGTCGCAATATCAAGGACATTGGTTACCCCCTCATTTTTCACTGCATAAGAAACCGCATCCGCCAAAATCAATCTTCCTTCCGCATCTGTATTCATCACCTCAATCGTTTTTCCAGAATAAGAAGAAATTACATCTCCTGGAAGAAGGCTACCTTTTGAAATTCGATTTTCACACATAGGAAGAAGTGCGACCACATTTGTCTTGCTGTTATTTTTTGCTAAGGCATATATGGTGGATGCAACTGCTGCCGCACCTGCCATATCTCCTTTAATTCCTGCCATGCTAGAGGCTGGTTTCAAACAATATCCACCTGTATCAACAGTAACACCTTTTCCAACCAAGCCTATTTTCTCGCTATTTTTTTCTTGTCCATTGTACCGCAGGATCAAAAAACATGGGGGATTCACACTACTTTCTCCTACACTGCAAAGCGCCTGCATCCCCATTGTTCTAAGCTGTCCGTAAACGTATAGTTCCATTTGAAGCTTCTCCTGATGCAAGGCTTCTAGTTCGTCCATAATTCTTTTTGCCATATCCATAGGTTTTAAGAGATTGGAAGGACTATTGACAAGTTCTCTTGCAAACAAAACTCCTTCTCCTATGGTTTCTCCTCGAAAAACATAGGCTTCCGCTTCTTTTTTATCTTCTGGTGTAATTCCCGTTAAATTTACTTGAACTTGTTTGATACACTCCTGATAATTTTTATATTTTTCAAAATTACCAAGGCAGATTCCATGTGCAATCTGTTCTAACACCGGAAGCCCTGCCATGGTGATCAATCTTCCGACTTCTAAATCATAGGATTGAACTTTATATTCTTTCATAAGTGTGGCTGCATATGCTGTCACTTCTAAAATTTGCTGTTTTGTGAGCGTTTCACTACCTAAACCGACACATACGCACATCTGTCCATCCTTTTTTTCATAGGTAATGTGTTTTAAATATTCGCCTTTGAATATTTTTTGAAAATTTTTTCCACAGTGATGAAATACGCAATCATGTTCTCCTACAAACTCTACTTTAAACTCTTGTTTTTTTTCACTACTACATACAATCATCTTTCATCCTCCATTACGTCATCGCTCGAAATCCTTTTCCTTCGATCTTGCTTGCTTTTGTCGTAATAATTAATGCTTGTTCATCTAGTTCTTTGACCTGTTCTCGTAATTCCTCGCTTAGTCCTTTATCTACTGCACATAAAATCACCCGTTGCATTTCACTAGAGTATCCACCTTCTCCTTTTAAAATTGTAATTCCCATTTTCTTCTGTAAAAATAAGGTTCTTACCTTATCAGTACACTCTGAAATAATGATCATCATATCCTTGCTATCTGCAGACAACAAAATTTTGTCCATAAAAGCCCCAGATATATAAACAGCAATCACCGCATACAGAAAACTTTCTATATTCTTAAATACCAATACGGATGAAATTACAACCATAAAATTTAAAGCAGAAATCATACTCCCCACTTGAAATTGTGGATTGATTTTTTGCACGATCAAACCGAGTAGGGAAATTCCGCCTGTATTTGATTTTCCAAGGTGAACGAATCCTAGCCCAATTCCCATAAGTGCACCGCCAAACATGGCCGCTAACAAAGCATCTCCTTTGTATACAGGAATTTTTACGACTACATAATCTGTTATGAACGACAAAAGCATTGTTGTAAGTAATGTTTTTACAACAAAGCTTTTGCTAAAATATTTTTTATGTACGATCAAAAACAAAAATGGAATATTAAACAAAAAGACGAATAACCCCATTGGGATTCCAAACAGATAATTTAATAAAATTGCAATACCACTTGCCCCACCTGGGGCAATTTTGTGTGGTGCATGAAAGCAATTTATTCCAACTGCATAAATAAAACAGCCGAAAAGATTAAATAATACATTGAACGTAATTCTTTTTCTTTTCATTTTATTCTTTTACAGCTCCAGCTGCAAGACCACCTTCCACTTTTTCTTGGAATAATAGATACAGCACCAATGGTACCGCAACGGTAATTACAATAGCAGCCATCAAAATTCCATATTCACTTCCACGTTCTCCGTTGAAATTAAGAAGTCCAAGTGCGATTGGTTTTAATTTTTTATCGTTAATAAACAACAATGGGAATAAAATATTATTCCATGCACCTAAAAAGTTGAAAATCGATACTGTTGCAATTGCCGGCATAGAAAGTGGAAGCATAACATGTCTATAAATTTGGAAATAGCTTGCTCCATCAATTAAAGCGGCTTCTTCCAAAGAGATTGACACTCCTCTCATATAGTTTGAGATTACCATAATACTAAATGGAAGATTAAATGCTACATAAATTAAAACAAGGGCTGCAATGTTGTTTTTCAAATTTAAAGCACCGATCAGATAAGATACCGGTACAAGTACCGTATGGATTGGAACCATCATTCCAAGCATGAAAAATACAGTTAAAAACTTGTTTCCTTTGAAACGAAATCTTGACAATGCATATGCAGCAAGTGTTGATACCAAAGCAAGTACGATCACTGTAGACCCTGCCTGAATCAAACTATTTAAAAAATACTGGCTCATGTTGGCCCCTTTCCAGGCCTCTATGTAGTTTGAAAACTGTACCGTATCTGGAAGTGCAAACGGTTTTGCAAAAATTTCTACTTTTGTTTTGAAAGAAGACAAGATTGTAAATACCATAGGCATCGCAAACACAAGCGTCATGGCAACCAAAAAGATATACAACAAAATAGTACCTTTTGTAATCTTTTTGTGTGCTCTTTTTATGTTCTTTTTATTTTGTTTTCGCATTATGCCGCCTCCTTTTCCTGTCTGCTCATCACTTTATTACTAATCATTGTTCCGAGTAAACATATCACCAGAATAATAATACCAATAGCGCTACCCATACCATAATGACCGTATTTAAACGCCTCATTGTACATCAATGTTGTCGGTAAATTAGTAAGGCCATTTGGTCCTCCTTGAGTCATAGCAAAGACAAGATCAAATACTTTGACAGAACCAATGATATCCATCAAAATACACATAGACAAGGTTGGTTTTAACATAGGAATTGTAATTTGAAAGAAACATTTCACTTTACTTGCCCCATCAATTGCCGCGGCTTCATAAAGTTCTTCCGGAATCATTGTAAGTCCTGCTAGTAGAATAACCATATAATATCCAATTCCTGCCCATATATTTACAAATACGATGGTATTCATTGCAGTATCTGGGTTTACAAGCCATGGTGTCACCATATTAGCAAGACCAATTTTATCTAAAAGTGCATTAAAACTTCCAGTTGGCATAAATACAAAATACCACATCAATCCTACTGCTGTAAGAGGAAAAACGGTTGGTACAAAGAATAATGCTTTAAACGCACGATACCCCTTACACTTTGTGTTAATGGCTGTTGCTAATAACAATGCGATCGGTGTATGGAACAGTACACTAAACACTACCATCTTAGCCATGTTTTTTAAAGACAGGATAAACTGTGGGTTTTTAAACGCATTGATGTAATTTTGAATGCCTACAAAATCAAGCGCTGCCCCGCCAATTCCATTCCATTCCACAACTGAAAAATAAACAGCTGCGATCAACGGGATAATTTGAAAAAGTGTGTAAATTACAAACGCAGGTAATAAAAATAAAATAACCGTTCTGCGCATTTTATGATTCTTAACCGTATTCAAAATATTCTCTCCTTTTTTAATAAAAGTATCGGAGCAACTCCGATACTTTTATTTTCTCTTTTTCTTTATTTTGCATTATCAATTTCTTCTTGAATCTCTGCTGCTGCTTCTTGTGGCGTAGCACCTGTGAAAAGACTTGCAATAGAGTTTCTTGTTCTATCCTGCATAGATGTTAAAGGATCAAAATCGAATACATCTACACCAATTCCTGTTGATGTTGCACCTAATTTTACATTTTCTACAAATAATGGAGCACATGCAGACTCGTCTAATTCGATATCTGTTCTTGGAATAAGAAATGCTGTTTCTTCCGCAAAACGTTTTGCTGTTTCTTTATTTGTAAGCATTTTTACAAGTTCAATGGTAAGTTCCAGTTCTTTTCCTTCTAATTTTCCACTGATCATATAAGGACTTAAGGTCTGCATATCTTCCCCTTTAAATTCTGGTTTTTCTTCGAAGTATGGGAATTTTGCAACTTTTACATCATCTGCAACTAATGTTTTTTCTTTGTCTGTCAAAGTACTGATGTTCCACGGTCCTGTAATTACCATAGCCGCTTCACCTTGCTGGAACTGTGTCATTGCAATATCATCTGTAATTCCTGCCGCACTTGGATCAAACGCTCCGGCATCGATCAGTTCTTTGATTTTATCGAGTGTTTCTACCACTCCTTTGTCTGTCCATTTCATTTCTCTTTGGCCTAATGCTTTTGCCGCATCTGTTCCAAGCCATTTATAGAAAATCTGATTATGCAAATGTCCTGCTGTATATGTACTTTGTGCTCCTAACGCAATTGGAATGACACCCTTCGCATCTAATTTTTTCACTGCCTCTAGTAATTGGCTCCATGTTTCTGGGAATTTGTCAATTCCTGCTTCTTTGAAAAGTTTTTCATTGTAATATACACCAATAAGTCCTGACTCCATTGGAACTGCATAGGTTCCTTCATGACCTGGTACTTGGTAGTAAGACAATGCACCTTCTGTGAATCCACTTCCCCATTCTTGATCTTCTTCAAGATATGGCTGAACATTTAGGATCAAACCATTATCAATGTATTCTGAAAGATTGGCAACTCCTTGTATACGGAAAATATTCGCCATATTTCCAGATGCAATATCTGTCGATAAAATATTGTTAAATGCAGATTCATCTCCCTGTGAATCATCGACAATGGTTACTTCTGGATGTTTTTCTTTGAATTCATCTAGAACATCATTATAGATTTCCACCTGTTTCGATGTTCCAGCCATTCTTGTCAACAAACGAATGGTAATTCCATCCTCTTTTTTCCCTTCCTTATTCCCTGCATTACCACATCCTGAAAGTGCTCCTACGCAAAGAACCGTACTTAACAATATTGCAGTAAGTTTTTTAATTTTCATATCTTTATCTCCGTTCTTTTTTGATGCTCTTATTTTATCGAATTTACTCGAAAAATCAAATGGTCGTATTCTATAATTTTTGTACATTTTACATATCTTTCTTTCTATCTAATTTACTTTTACATCCAAATAGACTAAACTGAACATACACAACATCATCCGTAGGAGAATCCAATTATGAAAAGTTCGCCAAAGCAATCCATTCGCTATAAAGTAAGAACCAATATGCTTAAAGTATCTACTCTGTTTATTTTAATCATGTTTTTGAGTTTTTCTATAATCATTCAACACTTATTTTCAACAAATGCCTCTAAAAATATCATGATACAATTAGACTATATTTCCACGCAGTTGGATTTTTACCTTACCTCTGCTTCCAATTTTTCAAAAACACTGATTATCGATGATCTCATTCAAAAAAAGACAAAATCCTACAATCAGCGACCATCCTCTTTTTCTTCTTCTGATCGTAAAAGTCTAGAGATCAAGATTAATAACATTATTCAATCAAACAGCTTTATTTATTCGGTCAGTATTTTTTCCTTAGACAAGCATGTAATCGCCTCAACATACAGTCATCAGTATCAGTCAGACAATACACTTCGTAAATCAGATTCTCCCGTTTGGTTTACCCATAAACTGTACCACAAATACAAGAATGTTCCCGCCATCCATCTCCTTTCTTTTCAGCAGCCATTTTACAGTCTGCAGACAGGCGAAAAATTAGGCTATATTGAATTATCGATTCATGAGGATTCCATACATGAGATTTACATGGATAAAGCCAGCTTAGAAAGTCAGATTTTCATGATTGATTCATCCAAAATTGTGCAAAGTAGTGATGGAAATCTTGAACTTGGCTCATCCGCCCCCATAAAAATGAGCCTAATGCAAGGCGAAAAAAAGACGCTCTTTCCACCATATATTGTGTTTTCAAAATATATTCCAAAATTGGATTGGTATGTCATAAATCGGATGAAGCTTTCCCTTTATTATTCTACCATCTATTCTTCTTTGATTATCACAATATTGGTAACGATACTCTGTATCATCTGGTGTTCCTTTATATCCAAAAAGCTTGCCAACAATGTTACTACTCCGATTTATGAGTTAATCCGACACATTTTTAAAATCAAAAATGGATTTTGGACTACCATTAACTTACCTGTGGACGACTCAGATATTAAGCTACTGTACGATGAATTTAATAAAATGATCCTGTCGCAAGAAGCATTGAAAGATTCCGTTGTGAAAGCGCAAAAAGAGAAAGACCGTCTTTCCCTAAATCTTTTGCAACAACAGGTAAATCCCCACTTTCTTTACAATACTTTGGATAATATCTGTGCACTTGCAGAACTAGACGAAAAGGAAACTTTAATGAATCTTGTAATGAATCTTTCCACCTTTTATCGTACCAGTCTGTGTAATGGAAAGTTTCTTATCACTTTAAAAGAAGAGCTGCTCCTTACTGAAGCTTATTTACACATTATGGAAGTTCGTTATTACCATAAATTCACCTATGAAATTGACTGTCCACCCGCATTATACAACTGTACCTGTATAAAATTGCTCTTACAACCTTTAATTGAAAACAGCATCTACCATGGCATTAAAGGAATCACCTACCCAGGTGTAATCAATATCAAAGTCTTCCAACAACAGGAATTTCTTATGATCGTTGTTTCTGATAATGGAAGAGGTTTTGATGAGCAGGATATTCAAAAATTTAAAGGAGACAAACATCATTTTGGTATTTGGAGCATCGATCAGAGAATTCAGCTTTATTTTGGAAAAAACTATGGTCTTGTCATAGACCATGGAACTCCTTTAGGTTGCACAGTTACTATATCTTTACCACTAAGAAAGGGATTTGAAGATGAACTATAATGTTTTAATAGCCGATGACGAGTATTTCATTCGTCAACGATTAAAAAAAATAATTTTATGGGAAGAGTGGAATCTCCACTTTTCTGGTGAAGCCGAAAACGGAAAAGAAGTATTAGAACTTTTAGAAACGCAAGACATAGACATTGTATTTTTGGATATTGAAATGCCTATTTTATCAGGTCTAGACACCGCAGCTTATATTAAAAACCATTATCCCAAAATAAAAGTTATCATTTTATCTGGATACAATAACTTTGAATATATGAGAGCTGCTATTCGAGCCTGTACCTTTGATTATCTTCTAAAACCTATTAAACAAGAAGATTTGCATCAAGTCTTACTCGAATGTATCTCGTCTATTAAAAAAGAATCGGAGTTTCAAATCAAACTTGATTTAAAACTTCACTATAATCGTTGCATTTCGTTAATGAAGGTCCGAAAGAAATTAATGTCTTACGATGATTTAATTCACGAATATGAAGAACTTGCCCCTTATAAGTATTCTTTGTTTATTGGATTTTATACCCAGTCTACTTCAAATTTGCCTGTCCTTGCATTAAAAGACTTACTCTCAACTTTGGAAATGCGTTGCGAATTTATTCAAGAGTCCGAACACATTTATATGTTCCAATGTTTTCTAATGACAAAAGAACCAATTGCCACTTTAGGAAGTCATTTGATAGAATTTTTAGATGATATGTCCGATTATATTTTTATTTCTCTGAATAACGTTTTCAAAATACAAGAAGACTGGAATCCATTTTATCAAAACGCCCTAAAAGGACTCGATCAAAGATTTTTTTCCTCTTCTACACTGGTTGTGGAACACACTTTGTCCGGTATTTCTGAGTTTACCAGACCTTTAACATCTGTACGGGAAAATGTGATTCATTTGATCCAGACCCAAAACAAGCAACAAATCGTGGACTATATAGATGATTGGTTTCAAAAAATCAAGAGCAAAAAGAATCCTTTGCTTTTGCAATATTTTATTCAAGAAATCCTACTTTCTTTTCATCTACACTATGACATTCCCAAAAATCTCCATGAGTCCATCATTGATTTTTGCAATAGTATTATAGAAGAAGAATATACCCTTTCTGCCCTTAAAACTATGCTGATTTCTTATTCCGAACAGTGTTTCGATCAATACGAAATCCTACCGTCTGACTTAATTCTTGCTCAAAAAACAGCTTCTTATATTGATGAAAATTATACGCAACCAAATCTAAATGTTGCAAATATCTCAGAAGCATTAAATTTTAATCCATCTTATCTTGGAACTGTTTTTAAAAATGTATATCAAATTTCTATTTTACAGTACATAACAAAGATTCGCATGGAGCATGCTACAGACCTTTTACAAACCCATTCCTATCTTGTGTCTGAAGTGGCAAATTTTGTTGGATTTTCTGATGTCTATTATTTTAGTAAACGGTTCAAAAAAATTTACGGACTTTCCCCAAAAGAATACGCACAAAAATCTCTTACCTAAAAAAATTCCGCAAGCTGCTCGTCACAGCCTGCGGAATCTTTCTTATAATTCAAAAATCAAATCTCCATATGATGGCATTGGCCACGCTTCTTTATCCACGATCATTTCCAAGGCGTCAACCGGAGATCTAAGGCTTTGCATTGCTGCTCCCACTTCATAGTAATAATAATTCGCCTGCGCTGCGACCTCTTTGATCTGTGCCGCCTTTTCCGTCACTTCGATTAATTGCTCTAAAGCTACCTTGGCATCCTTTAGAAGCTTCGATACATCTACCAAAATTTGTCTTTGTACCGTAGCATCCACCCCTGCTTGCACAACAGCATTTACGGTGTCTGCCAATGTTTTCGTATAGTTAATGACTGCTGGAATCACTTGTTTACTTGCCATATCAATCATGGTACGAGCCTCAATATTTATTGCCTTTGCATAAGTGTCATACTGAATTTCAGCTCTTGATTCTAACTCTGCTTTTGTATATACGTTAAATTTTTCAAATAATGCAACTGCTTTGTCTGATGTCATTGCCGGAATTGCTTCCACCATAGATTTCAGATTTGGAAGACCTCGTCTTTTTGCCTCTTGCACCCACTCTTCTGAGTATCCATCTCCGTTGAAGATTACTTTTTGATTTTCTATGGCATATTCTTTGATAAGATCATGCACTGCCAAATCAAAATCATCCGCTTTTTCCAACACCTCACAAGCTTCTGAAAATGCTTCTGCAACAATCGTATTTAAGACTACATTCGGTCCTGCCACAGAATCTCTGGATCCAACCATACGAAATTCAAACTTATTTCCAGTAAACGCAAATGGAGAGGTACGATTTCGATCTGTTGCATCTTTTGCAAGATCCGGAAGTGTTTTCACCCCTGTCATAAGCTTTCCGCCGTTTAAACTATGGGTTGCCTCTCCGGTACTTACAAGTTGTTCGATCACATCTTCCAACTGATCTCCTAAAAATACCGATACAATCGCTGGTGGTGCTTCGTTTGCACCTAATCGGTGATCATTTCCCGGATCTGCTGCGGATTCTCTTAATAAATCTGCATGTCTGTTTACTGCTTTCAAAATACAGGTCAAAATCAAAAGGAACTGTGTATTTTCGTGCGGAGTCTTTCCTGGTTCCAACATATTAATTCCATCATCCGTAATCAAAGACCAGTTGTTGTGTTTACCTGAACCATTCACCCCTGCAAATGGTTTTTCATGTAATAGACACTTCATCCCATGTTGACTTGCAACTCTTTTCAAGGTCTGCATAATCAGCTGGTTATGGTCTACTGCTATATTTGCCGGAGCATAGATTGGCGCCAGTTCATGTTGCGCTGGTGCAGTCTCATTGTGCTGTGTCTTTGCAGTAACCCCAACTTTCCACAGCTCTTGATTTACATCTTTCATAAATCCCGCAACTCTTTGACGAATCGTTCCAAAATAGTGGTCATCCAACTCCTGTCCTTTTGGTGGCATTGCCCCAAACAACGTTCTTCCCGTATAAATTAAGTCTTTTCTCTGCTGAAAAGTCTTTGCATCTACCAAAAAATACTCCTGTTCCGGTCCAACGGACGGCGTCACTTTTTTAGAAGTTGTATTTCCAAAAAGCTTAAGAAGTCGAAGCGCTTGCGTTCCAACAGCTTCCATGGAACGAAGTAGCGGTGTCTTCAAATCTAACGCTTCGCCTTTGTAGGAACAAAAAGCTGTTGGGATACAAAGGGTTGCTCCCGCTGCATCTTTCCGCACAAATGCAGGGGAGGTACAATCCCAAGCGGTATATCCTCTCGCCTCAAAGGTTGCACGAAGTCCACCAGAAGGAAATGAGGATGCATCGGGTTCTCCTTTGATCAGCTCTTTTCCTGAAAAACTCATCAATACTTTTCCACTTGGAAGTGGTGCTGAAATAAACGAATCATGTTTTTCCGCCGTTACTCCTGTCAATGGCTGAAACCAATGGGTATAATGAGTAGCACCTTTCTCAATTGCCCATTCCTTCATCTCATGGGCGATTACGTCTGCTGTCTCAAGATCAAGTTCTTTTCCTTCTTCGATCGTTTTTTTCAAATTGTGATATACTTTTTTCGGCAGACGTTCTTGCATTACTGTGTCATTAAAAACATATTCTCCGAAAATCTCTGCAACATTCACCATTTCGCTGTTCATATCTTATTCCTTTCTTCTTGCCTGTGCATTTTGAGAACAAAATAAGGCATCTCAATTTCTTGAAACGCCTTATGTAGAATCATTCTATTCAGCTTTTCCAATTGAACCAAATAGTTCCATTTTTTCTTTTACAGTGGCAATAATCGCATCGAAACCTGGTTTTAAAAGTTTACGAGGATCAAATCCTTTTCCTTCTAAATCTTTGCCTTCTTCAATGTATTTACGTGTTGCTGCTGCAAAGGTTAACTGACACTCTGTATTTACATTAATCTTTGCTACACCAAGATCGATTGCTTTTTTGATCATATCTTCTGGGATACCTGTACCACCATGAAGAACAAGTGGCATATCTCCTGTACGTTTCTGGATAGCGTCTAATGTATCAAAACTTAATCCTTCCCAGTTTTCTGGATATTTTCCGTGAATATTACCGATTCCTGCTGCAAGGAAATCAATTCCAAGATCTGCAATCATCTTACATTCTTCTGGATCTGCGCATTCTCCTCTTCCGACAACTCCGTCTTCTTCTCCTCCAATAGAACCAACTTCTGCTTCTAATGACATTCCTTTTTCTTTTACAATTGCAACAAGTTCTTTTGTTTTTTCTACATTTTCTTCAATTGGATAATGAGATCCGTCAAACATGATAGATGAAAATCCTGCTTCTACACATTTTAAACATCCTTCGTAGCTACCGTGGTCAAGATGAAGTGCTACCGGTACTGTAATTCCCATTTCTTCTAGCATTCCTTCTACCATACCTACAACAGTCTTGTAACCTGTCATATATTTACCAGCGCCCTCAGACACCCCTAAAATTACTGGTGAATTGCACTCCTGAGCTGCTGTTAAAATAGCTTTTGTCCACTCGAGGTTGTTGATATTAAACTGACCTACTGCATAGTGTCCTGCTTTTGCTTTTTGAAGCATTTCTTTTGCTGATACTAACATATTGTAATACCTCCAATTCTTGCGGGCAAATCACCCGCTTATACATTAGTTTAAAATCTTTATTCATTATATCGTATACCGAAATAAAATACAACAACTATGCCCGATTTGTTCTTAGCTATCTTATTATTATATTTAATTTTTCTTTATCATATTCTTGAAATACCCATCTATCCAAAATACAGAATCAATTTGAATCGAATAATTTGTTGACGCATTATTAATTATAAGATAATATTTATTGGAGAAGGTACAGGCTCCTGAAAATCTGAATACCAAAAAACCATGAATCAATTCACGATTCATGGTTTTTTATAGTGACTCCGAGGGGAATCGAACCCCTGATTCCAGCGTGAGAGGCTAGCGTCTTGACCGCTTGACCACGGAGCCATAATTATATTACTCTCACAAGCGATTTTTATTATACTATACCTTTCTTCAATTTGCAAGTCTTTTTTTATTTTATTATTCATAAGCGGAAATTTTTTCAATTGTATCTGGCGAAACCATGATTTGAAGTGCCTGTTTGTCATTGCAAATTTCCACTGTGTCATGAATTCCTCCAAATTCTCCATCCAGTGTCCAAGAAATTTCATCTTCTGATTCAAAACTTATTTTCCCTGTTTTGAATGTATACATATATTTTGAATCAATCTGCTTGATTAAAATGGCAGCAAGAATTTCATTTAATTCAATGGGATTTTTCGGCGTCTTGATCAAGGTTACTTCAAATTCACCATCGTCAAATACGACATTTTTCCCGATGATTCCTTTAAATCCACCTACTGATTTTGAATTGGTCACCATTCCAAAGACAAAGTTATCTTCTATTACATTTCCATCATATGTAACCTTAATACGATAAGATGGTATATTAAAAATTCTCTTTGTCCCCTCTAATACATACGCAAGGTGACCTAATACATTTTTTGCACTTTGTTTCGTTTCATAAGATACATCTGTAAATAAACCGAACGCTGCAATATATACAAATCTTTCTTTATTAAATCTTCCAATATCACAAGAAAATGGAATTCCATTTGCCGCAATATCCGCCGCTTCTAACACGTTTTTGGATATGTATAGGCTATTCGCAAAATCATTGGTCGTACCTGCCGGTATATAACCGATGGGAATCTGCTTTTCTCGCACAGCCATCCCCGATACTACTTCATCCAAAGTTCCATCCCCACCGCTGCATATGACACGGTCATAATCCTCTGTATAGGAAATGGTTTTTGTATAGGCATCGTGATATTTCTGTGTCGGATAAGTGGTCACTTCATATCCTGCTTTCACAAAAATATCAATCACATCTGAAAGTTTTGGTTTAAGAATTCCCGTTCCTGCATTTGGATTATAAATAAATAGCAATTTTTTCATTTGTTCGATTCTCCTTACTGCACTTTAAAAGAAAAAGAGCCATACTATCCCCTTGTACAGCCCCAAACATCACATAATCAGATTATAAAACAGCACTTATAATTTTGCATTGGCAAAAAACATCTTAATTCCTTCTGCTGCTTTCTCTTCATCCTCACCATCTGTAACTACAGTAAATTCCTGTCCTTCTGTAAAATTCAGACTCATCATCCCCATGATACTCTTTGCATTGATTCTCTTTTCACCAACATGAATATTGATTTTACAAGCATACTGGCTTGCCTCCTGCACCAACAGTGCGATTGGTCTTCCATCCATTCCTTTTTTCTGCATTACTACAACAGGTGTCTCGATCATAATAATCCTCCTTGTTCTGTTCTGACTTTGTCAGCCATCTCACTTAACTTTCTCAAACGGTGATTTACTCCTGATTTTCCAACCGGAGGTGTCAATAGTTCACCTAACTCCTTCAACGTAGCCTCCGGATTCATAAGCCGCGCAAGGGCAACTTCTTCTAGTCCTTCTGGCAATTTGCTGAATCCTATCGTATCCCGAAGATATGTAATATCCTCTAACTGTCTAACGGCGGCCGATACGGTTTTATTAATGTTAGCAGTTTCACAATTAACTTTACGATTGACTGAATTACGCATTTCTTTCAGAATCCGTACATTTTCCAGTTCCATTAATGCCACATGTGCTCCCATAATGTTTAAAACATCAACAATCTGAGCTCCTTCTTTTAAATAGACAACATAAGATCTTTTCCTTCGAACAGTCTTTGCATCCATCGAAAATCCACAGATTAGCGTTTGAATCTGTTTCGCCATTTTTTCTGAAGAACAAACAATCTCTAGATGGTAAGATTTACTTGGATCACTCATTGACCCCGCCGATAGAAATGCTCCTCTTAAAAATGCTCTCTTGCAACAATTTTGCTGCAAAATAATGGGATTCACGATTTGAACTTCTTCAAACTCTGAATGATGTTCTTTTATAAGCTTTGTCGCCTGAAGGATGCGAATTGCATCTTCATGCTTTTTCACTATAATTATATATGAAGCACTTTTTTTTAAGATGTTTCTACGAACAGACACATCAACTTCTATATTAAAGGTTTTTGTCAACAAAGTAAAGCACTTTCTTGCAACAGCCGGATTTTCAGAATGAATCCTGATCTTATAACAGGATCGACTATCAATTGATATAAACCCACATATACTTAAGAGTGCAGATAATTCTGCAATTTGACAATGTCGTGCTCGATTCCACTGTGTCGAAAGTTCTTCTTTTACCTCCAATGAAAATGACATAGAACGCTCCTTTTACTTTGCTTTTGTAATTGCATCTTTCCGAATATCTCTGTGCTCAATTCTTACTCCATAATTTTCTTTTTCACTTAAAAACTGATACAATTCATTTGCCAATGTTACAGATCGATGTTTTCCTCCCGTACATCCTACGGCAATCACTAATTGATTTTTTCCTTCCAAAATATAATTGGGAATCAAAAACTCCATCATGTCATGAAGCTTTACAACAAATTCTTGTGTTCGCTCATTCTCCATAACATAATCTTTGACTTGAGTATCGTTCCCTGTTTTTTCCTTTAATTCTTCTATATAATATGGATTTGGAAGAAAACGCACATCAAATACCAAGTCAGCATCTTGCGGAATTCCATATTTAAATCCGAATGACATCACTGTAATATAGAGATTTTTAAATGCTTTCCCTTGTACGAAAATCTTTGTCAATTCGCATTTTAATTCTCTTGTAAGCATCTTGCTTGTATCAAGTATATACTTTGCCTGCACTTTTAAGAACCGAATCGCTTCTCTTTCTTTTGCAATTCCTAGGTCAATCCTTCCCTCTCCTCCAAGAGGGTGCTGTCTCCTTGTTTCTTTATATCTTTTTACTAGCACATTATCTTTCGCATCTAGAAAAAGAATTTCATATTTTACGCCAAGTGCTTTGATTTCTTCTAACTTTTTTTCAAGATTGGTAAACGCCTGTCCCCCTCTAATGTCGATTCCAAGTGCAACATTATTAATCTCTGAATCTGGTACTGTAAGCATTTCCGCAAACTTTGACATCAACGGAATTGGGAGATTATCTACACAGAAATATCCCATATCCTCTAACATTTTAAGTGCTGTTGACTTTCCTGCCCCTGACATTCCTGTTACGATTACAAATCTCATTTTAAAATTCTCCTATCATCTTCACTTCTGGTTCTAGTCGAATCCCTGTCATTTCTTCCACCCTATCTGATACCTGTTTGATCAGTTCTACAACTTCAGATGCCGTAGCATCTTTGTTGCTAATGACAAATCCACAATGTTTCTCTGAAACTTGTGCTCCTCCGACACGAAATCCTCTAAGTCCAGCCTCATCAATCAGCTGTCCTGCAAAATATCCCTCTGGACGTTTAAACGTACTGCCTGCACTTGGAAATGCCAGTGGCTGCTTTGTGACTCTTTTCTCTTTTAACTCGTTCATATATGCACGAATTTGACTTTCTTCCCCCTTTTCCAGGCGAATAGCAGCTTCTAGCACAACGTAATTCTTTTTCCCTATAATACTTGTTCGATATCCCAATTGCAGATCCTCTACAGAGAGTGTCTTTACCTCTCCTTCTTCCGTTAATACCGTAGCGCTTTCTAAAATATGCTTCATTTCACCGCCATAAGCTCCGGCATTCATCATAACTGCTCCACCAAGAGTTCCCGGAATTCCTGCTGCAAATTCAAATCCTGTAAGTCCCAACGCACATGCTTGTGCTCCAATTTTGGAAAGTAGGGCTCCAGCCTGTGCATAGATATGATTGCCTTCGTTTCTAATCTCATCCATATTTTTATATAGTGAAATCATAACTCCTCTGTATCCTTTGTCACCAACGAGTAGGTTACTTCCATTTCCTACAATATAATAGGGAATGCTTTGTTCTTTGCACAGTTTGACAATGTTACAAACTTCTTCCACTTTCTCTGGAGTTACAAAAAAATCTGCCGGTCCTCCAATACGGAATGTGGTATGTTTGCTCATCATTTCATTTATATAAATATTTTTCTCATCTAGTATAAGAGATAATTCTTTCAATATTTCCATATCGATTCTCCAATCTATTTCTATTATTTCCAATCATACAACATCCTATCATCAAATTCAACCTTATCCCTACAACTATCTACCTTATGAACGACACTTCACACAGCTGTCTATTGCAAAATCCTTCTAAATGATGTATAGTAATTAGGTCTAAACAAAATTTTATTTTAAAGGAGTGAACAGATCATTGGACTCGAGTGACGCCATACAAATTTTTATATTAATCGTTCTATTGGCACTATCTGGATTTTTTTCGTCTGCGGAGACAGCTCTTACAACGGTAAATAAAATCCGGATGCGTTCTCTTGCAGAGGATGGAAACAAACGTGCACAGCTAGTGTTGGATGTAACAGAACATCATTCACACAAGATGCTTAGTGCAATATTAATTGGTAACAACATCGTTAATATTTCTGCTTCATCATTAGCAGCAACTCTAGCATATGGCTTTGGTGGTTATATGGTTAGTATCGTTACAGCTCTTTTGACAATCCTGATCCTTGTCTTTGGAGAGATTACTCCAAAAAGTGTAGCTACACTTAATGCAGAAAAGCTTTCTCTCTCTTATATAAGGATTATACGATTCTTCATGGTCATTATGACACCTTTTATTTTTGTCATAAACCTAATTTCCAGATCTCTTCTTTTCTTGTTGCGCATTGATCCAAATGTCAAAAGCGACGCCATGACAGAAGATGAACTTCGTACAATCGTTGATGTAAGCCACGAAGACGGAATCATCGAATCTGAGGAAAAAGAAATGATCTACAATGTATTCGATCTTGGAGATGCCCGCGCAAAAGATGTAATGGTACCACGCGTAAATGTAACTTTTGCTGATGTGAACAGTTCTTATAATGAATTAATTGAATTATTTAAAAGAGATAAATTCACAAGACTTCCTGTTTACGAAGGGACAACTGACAATGTAATCGGTACAATTAACATGAAGGACTTGCTCTTATTTGAAAACAAAGAGCATTTTTGTATCAGAGATATTCTTCGTGACGCATATTTTACTTATGAATATAAAAACATTTCAGAACTTCTCGTGGAAATGCGCGACACCTCTTTTAATATTGCCATCGTACTTGATGAATATGGAGAAACCGCAGGACTTATCACTTTGGAAGATATTCTCGAAGAAATCGTCGGTGAAATCCATGATGAATATGATGAAAATGAAGAAGAATGTCTAAAGAAATTAAAACCTAACGAATATATCATTGAAGGTTCTATGAGTCTTGATGATGTAAATGACCGTTTAGGTACGGAACTTGAATCTGAAGATTATGATTCTTTGGGAGGATTTATCATCGAACACCTTGATCGTCTCCCAGAAGTAGGTGATGAAGTTGTTGTGGAATCCGGCATTCGCCTTATCGTTGAAACACTTGATAAAAATAGAGTTGAAAACGTGCATGTCTATCTTCCTGAAATTCTTTTAAAAACAAAGGAAGTACCTAATACATCCGATTCTTCTGATCATCATTCTGAAACTAACAATAAAAGTAATATAAAAGCATAGTAAGCAAAAGCATCTTAGTTCAAATTTTCTAAGATGCTTTTACTTTTTTTCTTTTTCTGCATATAATATACAAATGTTTTTTGAAAGGATTGTTTCATCCTATGCCATATTCTATCATGCTCGACGCAGGACATGGAGGCCGTGATCCCGGTGCAATTTACAATGGCCGACAAGAAAAAGATGATACATTGCGCCTTGTACTTGCTATTGGTGATATTTTGCAAAACTCTGGTGTAAATGTGGAATACACAAGAACAACGGATGTCTATGAATCCCCTTATCAAAAAGCACTTGAAGCAAACACTGCCGGTGTTGATTTTTTCCTTTCTATCCATCGCAATTCTTTTGAAACGGATAATATGGTTTCCGGAGTGGAGTCTCTTGTCTATAGTCTATCTGGCATTAAGCTTCAAGTTGCAGAAGAAATCAACCAGTTGCTCGAAGGGATTGGTTTTGTTAATCTTGGTGTAAAAGCTCGTCCGAACCTTGTTGTGTTACGGAAAACAAAAATGCCTGCCGTACTTGTAGAAGTCGGTTTCATAAACTCTGATACCGATAATCTTCTGTTCGATGAAAATTTTAACGAAATTGCACAGGCTATCGCTTCTGGACTTCTTGATGTTCTGGAAACAGATCATCTTATTTCTGCTCCCGGATATTCTATACAGGTTGGTTCCTTCAAAAATCCTGTTTTTGCAAAACGGTTTTTAAACGAATTGCTCGACCAAGGTTTTCCAGCAAAACTGATACAATCCGATGGATATTTTCGTGTATATGTTGGAAGTTTCCATACCTTAGAGGATGCTGTTTCCATGGAGCAAAAATTAAAATTTGCAGGTTACCCAACGCTGCTTATTCATCAGTCCTAGCTACATGGGCAATGTGTTTTTTAGTGTTATCAAGTCAGATTCACAGTCTCCTCTTCTTGATTGTGACGATCTTCTTGATTTTCTTCGCAATAGAAAAAACGCTCAGATCAATCAAGATCTGGGCGATTTTCATGATTACTAAATTGTCAAGTTCTCCGCTTTTAACACCTCTACTACCTTATTTGCATATTCTTCGCAAATTTCATCTGTAGACGCTTCAATCATAACACGGATAACCGGCTCGGTACCACTTTCTCTTACAAGGATTCTTCCATCACTTCCAAGTGCATCTGTAACTTCCTGTACTGCTTTTTGTACCATTGGATTCTCTCTTGCCGTTTTCTTATCTATTACACGTACATTTTTTAAAGTCTGTGGGAAAATCTTTACTTCCTCACAAAGTTTTGATAAGCTCTGTTTTGTCTCCATAATGGTTTCCATTACCATAAGAGAAGTCAAGATTCCATCTCCTGTTGTTGCATATTTGCTAAATATGATATGTCCAGACTGTTCACCACCTAGTCCATACCCGTTAGTAGCCATGTTTTCTGCAACGTATTTGTCTCCCACTGCTGTCTGTTCATATTTCATTCCAATCTTATCACAAGCTTTGTAAAGACCAAGATTTGACATTACTGTTGTAACAATTGTATTATCCTTTAATCTTCCACTCTCCATAAGGTATTTTCCACATACATATAAGATAAGATCTCCGTCCACTACATGTCCTTGATCATCTACTGCGATACATCTATCTGCATCTCCATCATATGCAAATCCAACATCCAGACCTTTCTCCAAAACATATTTCTGAAGAACTTCAATATGTGTTGAACCGCAATTGGTGTTAATATTGGTTCCATCTGGATTATTATTTATCACATACGTCTTTGCTCCTAATGCATCAAATACACTTTTCGCAATTGTGGATGAACTACCATTTGCACAGTCAAGCCCAATTCTTTTATCTTTAAATGAACGTGTCGCAAGTGAAATCAAATGTCCGATATAGCGATTTCTTCCTGCCGCATAATCAATAGTGCGTCCAATATTTTCTTTCTTCGCAAGTGGAATTTCATCTGTATTACCATCAATGTATTCCTCGATCAATCCTTCAACATCTGCACTTAATTTACGTCCCTCTCCGTTTATAACTTTTATTCCATTATCGTAAAATGGATTGTGACTTGCTGAAATCATAATTCCACAATCAAACTCTTCCGTTCTTACTACATAAGATACACTCGGTGTTGTTGTTACATGCAAAAGATATGCATCTGCTCCTGAAGCTGTAAGACCTGCTGCTAGAGCATATTCAAACATATAACTACTTCTTCTAGTATCCTTTCCAATTGCTACTTTTGCTTTATGATCTTTTCCAAAATACCAACCTAAATAACGGCCTACTTTAAAAGCATGCTCTACAGTAAGAACAACATTTGCTTCTCCACGGAATCCATCTGTTCCAAAATATTTTCCCATAATTATTCATCCATCCTTTTCCTTGATCTATTCCTATGAATTTACATATTTTGCTTACAAAAATACGTTCTCATTATATTATTTTTTTTTTCTAGTTACAACCATTTTTATGTTTTTTTTAGATTTTTGAAATATTTTTGTAACTTTTCTTTAACAGCTCTGTACATTCCTCCTACATTAATGTTAGAATAAGAAAGAATTATTTTATATGGAGGTAATTATGATTAAACTTATCGCAAGTGATTTAGACGGTACCTTGTTGCAAGACCACGCACAGGAACTGTCTTCACATACGCTTTCCTTAATACGTGAGATTACAAAAAAAGGAATTCATTTTATCGCAGCAAGTGGAAGGCAGTACGACAACTTAACTCAAGTTTTTGCGTCTGTTCATAATGAAATCTCTTACATTGCTGAAAATGGATCCATCTGTGTGCATCAGGGAAACGTAATTTCTCGCACTACCATTGCTCCTGAGCTTTGCAAGAGAATCATCAATGAAATCAAAAGGGACAACCGTTTTGAAATCGTAGTTTCTCAACAGCAATCTTGCTTCATCGAAGGGCGTAATCCTGATTACGTTCATCTTATAAAAGATGTCATGAAAAACACAACAGAGGTAGTCAATGACATACGTACTATTACAGGCCCTATTCTTAAAATTGCAATCTGCAATATGACAGAATCCGATGAGGACTTTATGGATTACCTACACAAACTGCGTGAACTTTTCAAAGACGAAATAAAGATTGTTACTTCCGGGAATATTTGGATTGATTTTATAGCGCCCGGATCTAACAAAGGAACTGCGTTATCTGCTTATATGGATCTTTTTCATGTTACACCTGATGAATGTATGGCATTTGGCGATCAGTATAATGATCTTGAAATGCTTCAGTCTGTAAAACACAGCTATGCCATGAAAACTTGCGCCCCAGGTGTCGAAAAATATGCTGCCTATCAAACAGAACGAGTAGAATATATTTTAGAAAAGATTTTAGAAGATCTATAAATTATTGTGGAGTGTATTGCCTTGATACACTCCACTTCTGATAATTTACTCTCTATTTTTTTCTATTTCCATAATCATATCCACACGTCTTTCGTGACGTCCGCCTTCAAATTCCGTGTTAAGCCATGTTTCCACAATCATTTTTGCAAGTTCTGCTCCAACAACTCTTGCTCCAAATGCAAGAATGTTACAATTATTGTGCTGTCTTGCCATTTTTGCTGTATATGGTTCACTACAAACTGCGGCACGAACGCCTTTCACTTTATTTGCCGCAAGAGATATACCAAGTCCTGTTCCACAAATAAGAATTCCTTGTTCTACTTCCCCCGATGCGACTGCACGGCCAACTTTTTCTCCATACATTGGATAATCACAACTGTCTGTTGTATAGGTTCCATAGTCTACCACTTCATGTCCTTTTTCCTTTAAAAGTTCGATAATTTCAGCCTTTAATTCTAGCGCTGAATGATCATTACCAATTCCAATTTTCATCTTAACTAACCCTTTCTATAAGTAATTCTATATCATCTAATTAAGTGTATCACATAATATACGTTACTACAAGATTTCAAAATTTCACATAAAAAAACCCTGAAAACTTAAGTTTCCAGGGTTTTATATAACCTTTACTTTCGATTAAAGTCTGATTACTCGATAATCTTAGCAACCTTACCTGAACCTACTGTACGTCCACCTTCACGGATAGCGAATCCAAGACCCTCTTCCATAGCTACTGGGTGGATAAGTTCAACTGTCATTTCAACGTGGTCACCAGGCATACACATTTCTGTTCCTGCTGGAAGTTCGCAAACACCTGTAACGTCTGTTGTTCTGAAGTAGAACTGTGGTCTATAGTTATTGAAGAATGGTGTATGACGTCCACCTTCATCTTTTGTTAAAACGTAAACCTGAGCTGTAAATTTCTTGTGGCATGTTACTGAGCCTGGTTTAATAAGAACCTGTCCTCTTTCGATTTCAGTTCTCTGAACACCACGAAGAAGAGCACCGATGTTATCACCAGCCTGAGCTTCGTCAAGAAGTTTACGGAACATTTCGATTCCTGTTACAACAGTTTTTCTTGTTTCTTCGTGGATACCAACGATTTCAACTTCGTCAGATACATGAAGAACACCACGTTCTACTCTACCTGTAGCAACTGTACCACGTCCTGTGATAGAGAAAACGTCCTCGATTGGCATAAGGAATGGTTTGTCTGTTTCACGCTGTGGATCTGGGATCCATTCGTCAACAGCATCCATAAGTTCCATGATCTTATCTCCCCATTCTCCGCTTGGATCTTCGATAGCTTTAAGAGCTGATCCCTGGATGATTGGAGTGTCATCTCCTGGGAATTCGTACTCGTTAAGAAGTTCACGAATTTCCATTTCTACTAATTCAAGAAGTTCTTCATCGTCTACCATGTCACATTTGTTCATGAATACAACGATTTTTGGAACACCTACCTGACGAGAAAGAAGAATGTGCTCTTTTGTCTGAGCCATAACTCCGTCAGTAGCTGCAACAACAAGGATAGCACCATCCATCTGAGCTGCACCTGTGATCATGTTCTTTACATAGTCAGCATGTCCTGGGCAGTCAACGTGAGCATAGTGACGTTTTTCTGTCTCATACTCAACGTGAGATGTAGAAATTGTGATTCCACGTTCTCTTTCTTCTGGAGCCTTGTCAATGTTTTCGAAATCAACTGCTGCGTTACCTGCAACTCTTACAGAAAGTGTTTTTGTGATAGCAGCTGTTAATGTTGTTTTACCATGGTCAACGTGTCCAATAGTACCAATATTAGCATGTGGTTTTGTTCTTTCAAATTTAGCTTTTGCCATTTTGAATAATCCTCCTTAATAAAAATATCTAACCTGAGATCAGGTATTTTCGCTTTAATCGGCTAATTTTGATTATATTTCATAATCGTAGCTTTTTCAAGCCTTTTTCATGAATTAATCGTTTTTGCTTGATAATACTTTTTCCTGTACAGACTTTGGTACTGGCTCATAGCTCTCAAAGAACATTGAGTAGTTTCCACGTCCCTGTGTCTTAGAACGTAAGTCTGTTGCGTATCCGAACATTTCAGACAATGGAACGTACGCACGTACGATTTTTCCACCACCTAAATCATCCATTCCTTCGATACGTCCACGGCGAGAGTTGATATCTCCGATAACATCTCCCATGTATTGTTCAGGCATTGTAACTTCTACCTTCATGATTGGTTCAAGAAGTACTGGGGAAGCTTTCTTCATCGCATCCTTAAATGCAAGAGAACCTGCAATGTGGAATGCCATTTCACTTGAATCGACTTCATGGTAAGATCCGTCGTATACGTTAGCATATACACCAACAACTGGGAATCCACCAAGGATACCAGACTTCATAGCCTCTTCGATACCTTCGCCTACAGCTGGGATATATTCTTTTGGAATAGCTCCACCAACTACAGTAGATTCGAATTTGTATGTCTCTTCTCCATTGACATCCATAGGCTCAAATTTAACTTTACAGTGTCCGTACTGTCCACGTCCACCTGACTGTTTTGCATATTTGCTGTCAACTTCAACAGCTTTTGTAAAGGATTCTTTGTAAGCAACCTGAGGTGCACCTACGTTAGCCTCTACCTTAAACTCACGTAAAAGTCTGTCAACGATGATCTCAAGGTGAAGTTCACCCATACCAGCGATGATTGTCTGACCTGTATCGTGATCTGTATGAGCACGGAATGTTGGATCTTCTTCTGCAAGTTTTGCTAAAGATTCTCCAAGTTTTCCCTGAGAAGCCTTTGTTTTAGGCTCGATAGCAAGCTCAATAACTGGCTCTGGGAATTCCATAGACTCTAAGATAACCGGATGCTGCTCGTCACAGATTGTATCACCTGTTGTAGTGAATTTAAATCCGATTGCTGCAGCAATATCTCCAGCATATACTTTATCAAGTTCTGATCTCTTATTGGCATGCATCTGAAGGATACGACCAACACGTTCTTTTTTACCCTTTGTTGCATTGAGTACGTAAGAACCAGAATTCATAGAACCTGAATATACTCTAAAGTAAGCAAGTTTACCTACGAATGGGTCTGTCATGATCTTGAATGCAAGAGCAGCGAATGGAGCTTCATCAGAAGACTCTCTTACTACTTCATTTCCTTCGTCATCCACACCTTCGATTGGTGGAATGTCTAGTGGAGATGGCATATATTCAAGAACTGCATCAAGTAACTTCTGTACACCTTTGTTTCTGTATGCTGTACCACAGCAAACTGGAACTGCTGTACATTCGCAAGTACCTTTTCTTAAAGCAGCTTTTAAAGCTTCGATAGAAGGTTCTTCTCCTTCTAAGTATTCCATCATAAGATCATCATCAAGTTCGCAGATCTTTTCAACTAATTCTGTGTGATAAAGTTCTGCATCATCTTTCATATCTTCTGGAATATCTGTAACTGTGATATCATCACCTTTTTCATCATTGTAGATGTAAGCTTGCATTTCCATCAAGTCGATGATACCTTTAAATGAATCTTCTTTACCAATTGGTAACTGAAGACAAATTGCATTTTTACCAAGTCTTGTCTTAATCTGATCTACGGCATTGTAGAAATCAGCACCTAAGATATCCATCTTGTTGATGAAAGCCATTCTTGGTACATTATAAGTGTCAGCCTGACGCCAAACGTTCTCTGACTGTGGTTCTACACCACCCTTAGCACAGAAAACACCAATAGCACCATCAAGCACACGGAGTGAACGCTCAACTTCTACTGTGAAGTCAACGTGTCCCGGTGTATCAATGATATTGATACGATGCTCTTTAGCACCTGGTTTTACTTTTGTTTTTTCCTGCTGTGTCCAGTGACATGTTGTAGCGGCTGAAGTAATTGTGATACCTCTTTCAGCTTCCTGCTCCATCCAGTCCATAGTAGCAGTACCTTCGTGTGTATCACCAATTTTATAGTTTACACCAGTATAATAGAGGATACGCTCTGTCAGTGTTGTTTTACCAGCATCGATATGAGCCATGATACCAATATTTCTGGTTCTCTCTAATGGATATTCTCTTCCTGCCAAGATTTTGTCCTCCTAATTAAAAACGGTAGTGAGCAAATGCTTTATTTGCTTCTGCCATCTTGTGCATATCTTCTTTCTTCTTCACTGATGCTCCAGTGTTGTTAGCTGCATCCAGGATTTCATTTGCAAGTCTTTCTTCCATTGTTTTTTCTCCTCTTTTACGAGAATACAATGTGATCCAGCGAAGTGCAAGAGCTTGTCTTCTGTCTGCTCTTACTTCGATTGGTACCTGATAAGTAGCTCCACCAATACGTCTTGCTTTTACTTCAAGTAATGGCATGATATTGTTCATAGCCTCTTCGAACACTTCGATTGCTGGTTTCTCAGCCTTTTCTTCAACTCTTTCAAATGCTCCGTATACAATCTTCTGTGCAACACCTTTCTTACCATCTAACATAATGTTGTTGATAAGTTTGGTTACAACTTTATTGTTGTATATTGGATCCGCTAATACATCTCTTTTCTGAGTATGTCCTTTACGTGGCACGGTCCTTCCCTCCTTAATCATTATTTCCGGTCTTCGCCGGGATTAATTCATCGGTACTCACATGTGTCTTTCTATGGAAATCGCGTTCTTCGCGGTTCATGTGCTCGTGGCCGCGGGACTAAAAGTATCTTAAATCCGCAACCTACGATAATCATAGTTCTGTTTGTGATACGATTTAACTGTTTAGTTACTTAATCTTACTAAGTTTTACGACAAACCTAAGTTGCTAAATTACTTTTTCGCGTCTTTTGGTCTCTTAGCGCCGTATTTAGAACGAGCCTGTCTTCTCTTAGCAACACCTGCTGTATCAAGTGTACCACGAACGATGTGATATCTTGTACCAGGTAAATCCTTAACTCTTCCTCCACGAATCAAAACAACGCTATGTTCCTGAAGGTTGTGTCCTTCACCTGGAATGTAACTTGTTACTTCGATTCCGTTAGAAAGACGAACTCTGGCGATTTTTCTTAAAGCAGAGTTAGGTTTCTTTGGTGTAGCAGTCTTAACAGCTGTACAAACACCTCTTTTCTGTGGTGCAGATACATTAGTAGCACGTTTCTTAAGAGAGTTGTATCCTTTCTGAAGTGCTGGTGCTGTAGACTTTCTTTCAGAAGTCTGACGACCTTTTCTAACTAACTGGTTAAATGTTGGCATTCTTTTCACCTCCTATGATATTCGTCTGTCATTACTTTCTGTAATAACGGGTTGCAGATAATCGTGATTATCTTTATCGCACCCACAATAAAGTTTTACCTTTCTGTGCATGCTAAATCAGTGTATTACGTTTTTTGTGGAAAGTCAAGGGCTTTTCCCGCTTTTTGTAGGTTTTTATAAAAAAAGAACGGAATGCACTTTTTTCCTTGTACATTCCGATTCTTTTCTTTCCTTTTTAGTATGCTTTTCCCCAGTAAACCATATGTTTTGCCGGCTTTCCACAACACACACATACGTCTGATAACTGTTCTTCTTCATCTGGAATACATCTAGATGTCACTCCTCCGGTCATCACTTTGATGTTTGCTTCGCATTCTGGGTCCCCACACCACATAGCTTTTATAAATCCAGTTTTTGTCTCTGCTATTTCTTTCATTTCGTCCATTGTAACTGCTGTTTCAATATGAGAATCCAGAAAAGCTTTTGCACGATCAAACATATCTTTTTGAATATTCTCAAGAATTTCAGAAAGTTTTGTTGTAATTTCATCTATAGACACTACAATCTTCTCTCTTGTATCACGGCGGACTACTACTACTTGATTATTTTCTATATCTTTTGGTCCGATTTCAATTCTTGTAGGGATTCCTAACATCTCCTGCTCGCTGAATTTCCATCCCGGACTCTTCTCAGAATCATCAATTTTCACACGATATCCTGCTTCTTTTAATGTATTCATAAGTTCTGTCGCTTTATCAAGAACCCCTTCTTTATGCTGTGCAATCGGGATCACTCTTGTCTGCACTGGTGCAATTCTTGGCGGAATAACAAGCCCACTATCATCCCCATGTACCATGATCATAGCGCCGATAATTCTTGTAGATAGTCCCCATGACGTTTCATATACACTGTGAAGTTCATTGTTCTTATCTGAATACTTGATATTAAATGCATCTGGAAATGCATTTCCAAAGAAATGACTTGTTGCAGACTGCAAAGCCTTTCCATCATGCATAAGTGCCTCTACCGTATATGTATCCTGTGCACCTGCAAACTTCTCACTTGCTGTCTTACGTCCAGATACCAGAGGAATTGCCAAATCTTCTTGGATGAAATCTCGATATACATCGCGCATCGTCAAAGTTCTTTGCTCTGCCTCTTCAAATGTAGCATGAATGGTGTGTCCTTCTTGCCACAAGAATTCTCTGGAACGCAAAAATGGTCTTGTTGTTTTTTCCCAACGAAGAACGGAACACCATTGATTCCACACCTTTGGAAGATCTCGATAAGATTGAACTGTTTTACTCCAAAGATCACAGAATAATGTTTCGGATGTTGGTCGGATGCAAAATCTATCCTGAAGATCATCCAGACCACCTTTGGTTACCCATGCAACTTCTGGTGCAAACCCATCAATGTGATCTGCCTCTTTTTGCAAAAGATACTCTGGAATGAGAACTGGAAGATACACATTTTCAACGCCTGTTTCTTTAAAACGTTTGTCAAGATCTGCCTGAATGTTTTCCCAAAGTGCATATCCATTTGGAAGATAATTCAAACAACCTTTCACTTCTGAATAGTCACATAGTTTTGCTTCACGCACCACATCTGTATACCATTGTGCAAAATCCTCTTCTCTGGATGTGATCGCCTGAACCAGTTTTTTTTCCTTAGCCATAACCTATCTCCTTTTTATCATGCTTCTATTATATCAACTAGAGGAAAAGAAAACCGCCGAAGATTTTCTTCCCTCCTCTAAGGGACCGAAAATTTTCGGCGGTACCACCCTAATTAACTGTAGATGTACAGCTCACTCTTTCACCGTTAACGCCGGTCCTACGTTACATTTTCATGTAAAAGCTCCAGGGCTGGTTCTATGCACTCCATTTAGGAACCTCTCAGCATGGTTTCCCTCTCTGTAAAATCTCTGTACATTTACTATTCCCCTTCACAGCCTATAATACGTGTGATTCTAACTGAATTATACTTTTTTGTCAAGGTGAGATTGCTTTTATCCCTGAATCTGAAGCAATTTTGTTTTTAATTCATTCTCCATACGCTTCATTTCTTGTTCTGCTTCTTGACGTTTTGTGCGTCCTTCTGCCTGTATCTGCATTACTTCGTCTAATGTAGAAATCAAAGTTTCGTTTGTCTGTTTCAATGTTTCTAAATCCACAATTCCACGATTGGTTTCTTTGGCAGTTTCTATTGTTGTCATTTTTAATTTTTCTGCATTTTTCTTTAATAGTTCATTCGTCATATTCGTCACTTCTCGTTGCGCTTTTGCTGCCTGTTGAGAGTGTTCCACACCAAGTGCTAAAACCATCTGACTTTTCCACAATGGAATCGTATTTACCAACGTAGACTGAATTTTTTCTACCATTTGTGTATTATTTCCTTGGATCAATCTAATCTGTGGGGCTGTCTGCATGCAAATGGTGCGCGTCAACTCGAGATCGTGTATTTTTTTCTCAAATCGATCACACATTGCTGCCAAATCTCTTGCTTCCTGAACATCTTCAGAAAATCCGGTTCTTTGTGCCTGCTCCACCAAAGCTGGTAATTGTGTGTTTCGTACTTCCTCCAGCTTCTTCTTTCCAGCCATTACATACATCGTAAGTTCTTTAAAATACGTCAAATTCACTTCATACATTTTATCAAGCAATGCCACATCTTTTAGAAGCTGCACTTGCTGTCCTTCCAACGCTTTGCAAATTTCATTTACATTACTTTCTGCTTTTGTGTATTTCGATTTTAAGGCAGTAATTTTATTTACCGGTTTTTTTAAGAATCCAAAGAATCCCTTTTCTTCTTCCTCATCAAATTCCTTTAATTCTTTTACAACCCCTGTAAGAAGGTTTCCAACCTCTCCTAAATCTTTTGTACGAACATTTTCCAATGCCGCTTCCGAAAAATCAGCCATTTTTTTCTGGGTACCTGCACCATATTGTAGAATCATAGAGGAATCTGTAAGATCTATTTTCTGCACAAAATTATCCACGATTTTTTGTTCTTCTACCGTCAAGATACTTTCATCAAGCGCTGGTTTATCTGAATCTGATTTCTCCATCACTTCTTGTTTTGCCTCTGAGAATGGATCCAACGTCAATGTAGGTGTTGTCGAAAACTCTTTAAATTCTTCTCCCATAGTTCTTCCTCCTATTTATTTAAAAATCTTTTTTTGTCAATCCTTCCTGTGCAAGCATCGTATTCAGCACAGAAATATCCGAGGAAACATCCCATGCTTTTTCCTGAAACAAACTATCTAATAATTTTGTGAACGCTTCGTTTAATGTATCAATCGTACTTTCAATTTCTTTCTTAGAAGAAATAATATTTTCTCCTTGAACAGTCATTTTATCTAACTCCGCATATGCTTCTAAAAGCTTTACTGTTGTCGGAAGATAATAGTCCATCAACCGTCGTATATCCGCTACACACTCTGGGTTTTGCTCTACTCGGTCAAAAATTTGATCTACTAAGTATTCTATTTTTGAAATTTTAGCCGAAATTTCTTCTCCCGGGATGCGATCATTGCAAGATTTGATTTTACGCACATAGTCATCGCCTGCCTTTATGATTTCCTGTACCTTTGGCTCTAATTTTTCTCGTGCTTTTTGATCTTCCATCTGACGAGCATGCTCTTTTGCTTTTTCTTTTCTCTGCATATCCACTTGCTGCATCATTTTATTGTACTGCTCGTACATCTCATGACTTGCAATAAAGCAAGTTTTCTGTTGATCAATATGGCCTTGGAGAAACCACTTTTTCTCTATCATTTTACTTAAATCATTCAAAACATACTTTGCTGATTTTTTTATTCGTGCAGAAACTTTTGAAATTTCAAAGTATTCTTTTGTTCCCAGTTCCTCTACATAGATCTGAAATCTTTTGATTTTTTTCAAAAGCTTTATTCCGCATCCAAGTAAAACGGCTCCGCCTATGATAAGCACTCCAAATAAAGAAGCTAAAAGAATTCCTCCAACTGCTACAAATCCTGATGTGAAAATAGCCTCCAAGATGGACAATATCAGTGGTAAAAACAATGTTCCAATTACTACCGCCCCTATAATTGTCATCACAATTCCTTGTATCCTTATCCCTTTGACTCTTTTAAATAAAAGTGGTGGAATACTTCGTCCTTCTCTTTTGTAGGAGCTTTGTTCTGAAAACTTACGAATTCCCTCCGTAGCCTGACTTACTGTATTTGTAATCGTTTGATTCAAGCTATAAAAATTACGAGAATCAACTGCATTTTCTACTGTCCTTTTTATTTCATCGCCCAATCGGTCTAGATCTTCGTACCACATGATTTCCACCTACTCTTTCCACACATTCTGCCACTGTAATATCTTTTTTTAGTATAAGCTATAATACTCTAAAAAGCAATGAACCCCTTTTATCTCATCAAAATATATGCAAAAAATCCGGCATAAAACATAAGGAACATGGCGCCTTCTAATTTTGAAATTCCTTTTTTTGCAATTGCACACACGTATACAAGAATACTTGCCACAATTAGGATGACCGTATCCTGAATTGCAAGCCCATTTACGGTAATTGGAGAAATCATTGCAGAAGTACCAAGAATTAAAAGAATATTAAAAATATTGGATCCTACAACATTTCCAACGGCAAGATCGTTTTCTCCCTTTTTGGAAGCCACAACGGAAGTAACCAATTCTGGAAGTGATGTTCCAAGTGCAACAATGGTAAGTCCTATAAAGGTCTGACTTAATCCAAAACTTCTAGCAATCGCCGAAGCACTGTCTACCACAAATTCTCCACCAATAATAATTCCTACAACTCCCACCAAAATGTAGATGGCGCTTTTTAGTGGCGAAAGAATTTTGTAATCTTCTTCTGGTTCTTGTTCATCCATTTGTCTTTTTCTTGATTTTAGTGCGTCTAACACTGCTGATACGACAAATACAATAAACAAGAGGAACAATACAATTCCTTCTTTTCTAGACAGAAAATAAATTGCATCTTGATCCAGAATCCGTTCTACCTGAAGCCCTACAAGACTTAAAAGAAGAACGGCTGTAATTCCAATTGAAAATGGAAATTCTCTCTTTAGAACAGACCATTTTACACAAATAGGATTTACAAGTGCACTTGCTCCAAGTACCACTAATAAATTAAAAATATTGGATCCAATTACATTACTAACTGCCAATTCATTCTTCCCTTGCATTGCAGCTGTGATACTAACAGATGCCTCTGGAAGAGACGTTCCAAAAGCTACTACTGTAAGTCCAATCACAATGGCTGGAACCTTCAAAATCTTGGCTACACTGGAACTTCCGTCCACAAAATAATCTGCCCCCTTAATTAACAAAAAAAATCCAATCACTAAAACTAAATATGCTATCATACTTGACCTCTCTTTCCTTTTATACGATAATCAGTTTAATGAGATTTTGAACAAAAGTCAAGATTATAAAACAAAAGGAGTACAGATTATGAATCCTGATATTGTATACGAAGACGATTTTATTCTTGTATGTCATAAACCTTCTGGGATCGCAACCCAGTCTGCTAAAATCGGTAGTCCTGACATGGTAAGTATTCTAAAAAACTATCTCTATCGAAAAAATGCAATAAAAAAAGAGCCTTATCTCTCGGTAATCCATCGCTTAGATCAACCTGTAGAAGGACTGTTGGTTTTTTCAAAAACACCTGCTGCCACAAAAAAACTAAATCAACAATTAAATCAGTCTGGCTTTCACAAAGTATATCACGCTATCTTAACTGGATCTCTTCCGCAAAAAGAGGGCACTCTTACGGATTACCTTCTAAAAGACGGTAGAACAAACACTTCAAAAGTATGTTCTCCCCACACACCGGGAGCCAAAAAATCAATCCTTTTCTATAAAGAATTAGGTCCTGTTACTATGGGCGATAACACGTGCTATACACTTGCTGAAATCACATTAGAAACTGGCCGCCACCACCAGATTCGTGTGCAAATGTCTCATGCAGGCTGTCCTATATTAGGCGATCGTAAATATGGGCCTAAGCAAATCCATTCTTCCATTCCTGCGTTGCAACTCTTTGCCTGTAACTTAGCATTTCATCACCCTATTTCTGGAAATCCATTAAATTTTTCTTTAGATTTACCCTAAAAATTACAGCCACACAAAAATGTGTGGCCGTAATCTTTACTCTTCAATTTTTTCGGTTTCTTCTTCCAAAGCTGTTTTATACTTTTCCAATATTCTATTTTGAATATATTCTCTTGTGCCAGTATTGATTGGATGTGCAATATCTCGATATTCTCCATCCATTGCTTTCTTGCTTGGCATTGCGATAAATAATCCTTTCTCGCCTTCTATTACTTTGATGTCGTGAACAACAAATTCCTCATCAATCGTAATAGACACCACTGCCCTTAACTTTCCCTCTTTTGCGACCATTCTTACTCGTACATCTGTAATTTGCATACGTCTAGTCTCCTTTCTCTGCCCGCATATTTTGCACTTATTTTTGATAAGTAAGTACCTCTGTCATAATGGATATCTTTCATTTCTTTCCACCACAATTTTGATTCCATGTTCTCCAACATGTTTTGTATTTGCTCTTAACGTATCATGACTTTCAACGATACAATTTTCTATGTATGTATTGTCGCCAAGATATACATCATTTAATATGACAGAATTCTTGATCACACAATTATTTCCAACAAACACCTTTTTAAATACAACTGAGTTTTCCACAGTTCCGTTTATAATACTTCCACTTCCTATGAGACTGTTTTTTACCACTGCTCCTGGATTGTATTTCGCCGGTGGAAGATCACTTACCTTTGAATAAATTGCCGGAAGCTCTTGAAAGAAATATTTACGCACCTCTGCTTTTAGAAAATCCATATTCGTTTTGTAGTAAGCATCCACAGTTGAAATATTGCTCCAGTAATTATTGATCTTATAGCCATATATCTTCTTTAGATTTTTATAGCGAATTAAGATATCTGTAACAAAATCATGTCTTTCTTCCTCTGCACAATGTTCCACCATGTCAATCAATTGTCTTCTTCTAAGAACATAAATACCTGCAGAAACCACTTGCGACTTGGCTACCATTGGTTTTTCTTCAAACTCTAAAATCCTTGCAGACTCGTCCATACGCACTGTACCAAAACGTGTCGCATCTTCCTCATCTCCTAATTCTTTACACACAACTGTAATATCTGCTTTTTTTGCGATATGATATTCGAGCACTTTATTATAATCCAGCTTGTACACCGCATCTCCTGATGTGATAATCACATATGGTTCATGACATTTTTTCAAGAAATCCAAATTCTGATAAATTGCGTCTGCTGTTCCTCGATACCAGCAATCATTGTCCGCAGTAATGGTCGGTGTAAATACATACATTCCGCCTTGTTTTCTTCCAAAATCCCACCATTTTGAGGAATTTAAATGTTCGTGTAATGATCTTGCATTATACTGTGTCAGTACTGCTACTTTTTGTATACGCGAATTCGTCATATTGCTCAATGCAAAATCAATGGCTCTGTAACTTCCTGCAATCGGCATAGCTGCCACGGCACGTCTAGCAGTTAGTTCCTTCATTTTTCTGTTGTTTCCCCCTGCAAGAATAATCCCTACTGCTCTCATACACGTTCACCTGCCTTTATTAATGTTTCTCCACTTTCTAATCGTCCTGCGACATAATCTTCAACCGTTGTCTCTCCACTAATTGCAGTGTTCTTTCCGATCGTTACTCTGGAAGGAATTCTTGATTTTTCTCCAATCGTTGCCAGTCCCCCCGAATAAATATTTGGCTTTTGCTTATTTGGAATCTCCTCTCCTGCTCCAATTGTTACTTCATCACCAATCACTGTTCCCTCTGCGATGATTGCTTTATCAATGACACAGTTCTCACCAATTACCACATCTCGCATAAGAATGGAATCTTTGATAATACTACCTTTTCCAACGCTTACGCCACCACCTAGTACAGAACTATGCAACTCACCGTTGATTTCTGCGCCATTTCCGATGATACATTTATCAATCACTGCATCTTCCGAAATATATTGCGGTGGAAGATTCGAGCTATTAGTATATATTTTCCAAAATTCTTCGTATAGGTTAAATTCGGGAATAATATCAATCAGCTCCATATTCGCTTCCCAATAAGAACTTAAGGTTCCTACATCTTTCCAGTATCCACTGTATTCATATGCGAACAAACGCTTCCCACTTTCATGACAATACGGAATTACATGCTTTCCAAAATCGCAATTTGGCTGATGTGATAGTCGAATCAATGCGTCTTTTAACACCGGCCAGCTAAAGATATAAATTCCCATAGAAGCAAGATTACTGCTTGGATGCTCTGGTTTTTCTTCAAATTTCTGAATTTGAGCATCACTATCTGTAACTACAATTCCAAAACGGCTGGCTTCTTCCATTGGAACCGGCATCGTTGCAATCGTAACATCGGCTTTATTCGCTTTATGGAAATCCAACATGATTTGATAATCCATTTTATAAATATGATCCCCGGACAGAATCAAAACATAGTCTGGGTTGTACGTATCTATGTAGTCCAGATTCTGGTAAATGGCATTGGCTGTACCGGTGTACCATTCACTACTTGCACTCTTTTCATATGGTGGAAGAATCGTTACTCCTCCGACATTACGATCCAAATCCCACGGAATTCCTATTCCAATGTGTGTGTTAAGTCTAAGCGGCTGATACTGTGTCAATACTCCTACTGTATCGACACCTGAATTAATACAATTACTCAAAGGAAAATCGATGATACGATATTTTCCTCCAAAAGCTACTGCTGGTTTTGCAACTTTTGCTGTCAAAACCCCCAATCGGCTACCTTGTCCTCCTGCTAGTAACATGGCAATCATTTCTTTCTTTATCATGTCGTCACCTCACTCCTAGTTGATTAAAAATATTATAACATAGTTTCCTATGTTGTACACATATTTTACAAATATTTGATGTAACTTTTATTCTTTTTGTTAATATTATACAAAGAGAATGACTTTAAATTTTTTCCATATATAGTATAATATAAAAAGGAACTTGAATTTATGACTGATTTCCAAAATAAAATTTCAGGAAGGAATATTTTATGTATAAAATAGATTTTAATCACCCAATTCACATTCACTTTATTGGCATAGGTGGAATAAGTATGAGTGGACTTGCCAAGATTCTTATAAAGGAAGGCTTTACAATATCTGGTTCTGATGTAAGAAAGACACCCCTTACCGAACATCTGGAAGAATCTGGCGCTCAAATTTTCTACGGACAAAAGGCTTCTAACATTTCCGATGGCATTGACTGTGTTATCTATACTGCTGCCATCAACAAGGCAAACGAAGAATTAATGGAGGCTGTTGCAAAAAAAATTCCTATGCTCACTCGTGCAGAGTTGCTTGGTCAGATCATGAAAAATTATGACAATGCAATTGCAGTTTCTGGTACCCATGGGAAAACGACTACTACTTCTATGATTTCTCATGTACTCCTAGAAGGCGACCTAGATCCTACCATTTCCGTTGGTGGAATCCTAAAAGCCATCGGTGGAAATATTCGAGTGGGAGACTCTGAGACATTTATCACCGAAGCCTGTGAATACACCAATAGTTTCCTCTCCTTTTTCCCAAAGATCAGTGTCATTCTTAATATTGAAGAAGATCACCTTGATTTCTTCAAAGATATTGAAGATATCCGCCATTCATTTCATCAGTTTGCAGAACTTCTTCCAGAAGATGGCACTTTGATCATTAACGCTGATATTAATCATTACAAAGAAATTTGCACCGATCTTTCTTGTAACGTTATCACTTATGGATCTTCACCAGATGCAGATTATCATGCTCAAAATATTTCTTATAACGAAAAAGGTCTCGTATCTTTTGATTTCTTTAGACATGGTACATTTGTTGATCGTATTGAACTTTCTGTTACTGGAGAACATAATGTTTCCAATGCCCTTGCGTCCATTGCTGTTTCAGAACTTCTAGACCTTCGTATGGATACGATTAAACGTGGGCTGTTATCCTTTACAGGTACAGATCGTCGCTTTGAATACAAAGGGGATTTCCATGGTGTTACCATTATTGACGATTATGCTCACCACCCAACAGAAATTAAAGCTACCTTAAAAGCTGCAAAACATTACCCACATAAACGCGTATGGTGCGTATTTCAACCACATACTTATACACGAACAAAAGCATTTTTCCACGAGTTCGCTGAGGCACTTTCACATGCAGATCATGTTGTCCTTGCTGATATTTTTGCAGCTCGTGAAACAGAAACTCTTGGTATGACTTCGGAAGGCCTTGCCAATGAAATCAAAAAATTAGGAACCGATTCCTACTATCTTCCTGATTTTGCCTCCATCGAAGCATTTCTAAAAGAGCACTGTACTCCTGGTGATCTTTTAATTACTATGGGAGCTGGAGATGTCGTAAACATCGGAGAAGATCTTTTAAAATAACCCTGTTTTCTGTTTGGAATTCGCTTAATTTATTACTATGGAGAATATTATGAACACCTTAAAAATTACCAGCACTTTTCATGCAGATGTCACTTTGATTACAAATGATTTTATAGATCACCATATGATTCAAGCCAATGGGGAATTTGTCAAAGTTTATCTGTTTCTACTTCGGCATCAAAATGATACGTCTTTTCATCTGACGGTTTCTAACATTGCCGATTGCCTGAACAACACAGAAAATGATATCTTAAGAGCCTTCAGATACTGGGAATCTGAAGGACTTTTAACGCTTATTAAGGATTCTTCCAATGCCGTTAAGGCCATTGAATTAACTCCCTTTTCGAAATCTGCTTCTACAAAAAAAGGGGCTGTTCCCCCATCAAAAGATCCGGTACTTCCGTCAAAAAAAACCGTGGAAAAAACTACCACTTCTCGTTCTTCAGATTCAAAAAAGGAACTCAAATCTGTTCTTTTTATTGCTGAACAATATCTAAACAAAACTTTGACTTTAACAGATATTGAATCTATTACTTATTTCTATGAACATCTTCATATGTCCGTTGATCTCATTGAATATTTAATTGAGTCTTGCGTAGAAGCTGGTCATAAAAGTATGCATTACATTCAAAAAGTGGCATTATCTTGGGCAGAAAGCGGAATCACAACAAAAGAACAGGCGCGAAAGCAATCTTCCCTTTATCATAAAAACTGTTACACTGTTTTAAAAGCTTTTGGGATCAAAAACAGAGGGCCTGCTTTTAGTGAGCTTGCTTTTATTGAAAAATGGACTGAAGAATGGGGCTTTTCACTTGATATTATTGTGGAAGCTTGTAACCGAACCATTACCGCTACCCATCAACCAAGTTTTGAATATACCGATTCTATTTTATCCAAATGGCATGCAGGACAGGTACACCACTTAAAAGATATCAAAACCCTAGATGATGCTTATCAAAAGCAAAAATCTGTACCAAACGCTTCTGCTCCTAATGTTCCAAAGGTATCTACCACAAACCACAATAATTTTAAACGTCGTTCCTATGATATGGATGCTTTGGAAGAGCAACTATTAAATCGTAATTAGAAAGGAGTCTACCTGTGGGATTAAAAACAGCACAATATCAGGCGATTATGCGTGAATATGAAAAACAGCAGATGAAAAATCACGACACTTTAAAAGCCCATTATAAAAAAGTTTACGAAACCATTCCAGAATATCGTAGTCTGGATGATTCTGTATCATCCCTATCCTTAGAACATGGAAAAAGGCTATTGGAAGGTGATAAAACTGCTGTTACTGATCTGAAAAATAAGCTGACGGCTATCCGCCTTCGCAAAGAAGAACTACTAACATCAGCCGGATTTCCCTCCGATTATTTAGATCCTGTTTACCTGTGTAAGGATTGCCATGACACAGGTTACATCGGAAACGATAAATGTCATTGTTTTAAACAAGCGATTATTGATCTATTGTATGAGCAATCTAACCTGAAAGGAATTTTAGAAGAGGAGAATTTCGAACACTTTTCCCTTGATCTTTATTCTTCCAATTTTGTTGATCAAAAGTCTGGGCGCACTGCAAAAGAAGCTGCTCAAAATGCTTACAATGCGGCCAAATATTTTGTATCTCATTTTGACAAAGAATTTCAAAATCTATTTCTTCTTGGCGATGTGGGTGTTGGAAAGACATTTCTTACCAACTGCATTGCAAAAGAATTGATTGATCAAGGATTTTCTGTATTATACATGTCCGCTTCTGGATTTTTTACTTCCTTGGCCAATAAAGCTTTTGGAAAAGACGATGGCAATGCTGACAATATCTATGACCTAATTCATACCTGTGATCTTTTGATCATTGACGATCTGGGAACAGAATATACGAATAAATTTGTTTCGTCCCAATTTTTTACTTGCATTAATGAACGTCTTCTCTCCAAACGTTCCACCATTATTTCTACGAATCTTTCCCTTGATTCACTGGCAGATTTGTATACGGAACGGTCTTTCTCTCGAATCACAAGCAACTATACCATGATTCGATTATTTGGAGACGATATAAGACTCGCAATGAAATTAAAAAAACGCTAGCTTTTCATATGGAAAACCAGTATAATAAATCAAGGTTGTTATAATAATGAATTATTCAATTTTAGGAGGATAAAAATGTTGCATAGAACAGAAAGAACGTTAGAAAATATTCCGGTTGGTTCTTTAGGTCTTATTCCGATCTGGGGCAGTGAGGAACTTGGAGGAAAAGTAAATGATTATCTTGTAAAGTGGCGGAAAGAAAGCGCTCTGGAATACAAAGATGATGTTGCTTTTGAAGGATATGAGAAAGATACTTATATTGTGAATACAAAAGTTCCAAGATTTGGCTCTGGAGAAGCAAAAGGTATTGTTGAAGAATCTGTCCGCGGAAAGGATCTCTATCTTCTTGTCGATGTTCTGAACTATAGTAAAACTTATACTTTATCTGGAAACACCAATCATATGTCACCAGATGATCATTTTCAAAATCTCAAACGTATTATTGCTGCTGTAGGAGGAAAGGCTCGCCGTATCAACGTAATCATGCCTTTCCTTTACGAAAGCCGTCAACACAAACGTAGTGGCAGAGAGTCTTTAGACTGTGCGCTTGCGCTACAAGAACTTGTACGTATGGGTGTAGATAATATTCTTACCTTCGATGCTCATGATGCTCGTGTGCAAAACGCGATTCCACTTAGTGGATTCGAGACGGTTCCACCTGTTTATCAGTTTGTGAAAGGGTTGTTACGTAATTACAAAGATCTTTCAATTGACAGCAATCATATGATGATTATCAGCCCTGATGAAGGTGCAACACATCGTGCAATTTATCTTGCAAATGTTCTTGGTCTTGATATGGGAATGTTTTACAAACGTCGTGATTACACGAAAATTGTAGATGGGCGTAATCCAATTGTGGCTCATGAATTTTTGGGAAGTTCTGTAGAAGGCAAAGATGTGATTATTATCGATGATATGATTTCATCGGGAGATAGTATCCTCGATGTGGCAAGACAGTTAAAGAAAAGGAAAGCAAATCGTATTTTTGCTGCAGCTACTTTTGGCTTATTTACAAATGGTATGGAAATTTTCGACCAAGCTTATGAAGAAGGACTCATTACTGGTATTCTTACGACAAATCTGATATACCAAACTCCAAATCTTCTCTCTAAACCATACTATATCAACTGCGATATGAGTAAATACATCGCACTTCTAATCGACACATTGAATCACGATGGTTCTATTAGTACTTTATTGAATCCAAACGAAAGAATTCAACATGTACTTCAAAAATATAAAAACGGAGAACAGATTTAATCGATTTTTACTTCTAAAAACCCCGAAGGTAGGAAACTTCTAAAGTTCCTAACCTTCGGGGTTTTTCATCTAACTTTTTTATTCTTCCACAGTCACTGTTTCTTCTACTGCCACTTCCTCTGTAGCATTTGTTTCTTCTACAGGTTTCTCTTCAACCATATTTTCTTCCTCTAACGATGTTGTTTCTTCCGTTTCTTCTGGCTCTTCTTTTGGTTGAAAATCTGTGTTTAACGTTACTTCACGGTATTCTTTCATACCAGTTCCTGCTGGAATGTGTTTACCAATGATAACATTTTCCTTCAAACCTACAAGGTGATCCACTTTTCCTTTAATTGCCGCTTCTGTCAGAACTTTTGTTGTTTCCTGGAAAGAAGCTGCTGAAAGGAAGGAATCCGTAGCAAGAGATGCTTTTGTGATACCAAGCATAATCTGCTCACCTGTTGCCGGCTCTTTTCCTTCTGCTTCAAGTCTTTCGTTTACTTCATTGAATTCAAGAACATCCTGCATTGTTCCTGGAAGGAATTCAGAATCTCCTCTTTCTTCAATACGGATTTTCTTAAGCATCTGACGCACAATCACTTCAATATGTTTGTCATTGATCTCAACACCTTGTAAACGATATACACGCTGTACTTCTTGAATCATATAATCCTGAACAGCACGCAAGCCTTTGATTTTAAGAATATCATGTGGATTTACGCTACCTTCTGTCAACTCATCTCCGGCCTCTAATACAGCCCCATCCTGAATCTTAATACGAGATCCGTATGGGATCAAATATGCTTTCGATTCGCCTGTTTCATGATTTGTAACAATAATCTCACGTTTTTTCTTTGTATCACTGATGGTTGCTGTACCAGCAAATTCTGTAATAATCGCAAGTCCTTTTGGTCTTCTTGCTTCAAAAAGCTCCTCGACACGAGGAAGACCCTGTGTAATATCTCCACCGGCAACACCACCAGTATGGAAGGTACGCATAGTAAGCTGTGTACCTGGTTCACCGATAGATTGTGCGGCGATAATACCAACTGCTTCACCAACTTGAACTGCTTCACCAGTTGCCATATTTGCACCATAACATTTTGCACAAACACCATTTTTACATCTACATGTAAGGATGGTACGAATCTTCACTTTATCTACTGGATTTCCTTTTTCATCAACACCAAATCTTACAACTTGCTCTGCACGTTTTGGTGTGATCATGTGGTTTGCTTTTACGATAATATTGCCGTCTTTATCTTTGATGTCTTCACAGCAGTAACGTCCTGTGATACGTTCCTGAAGACTTTCGATTTCTTCATTTCCATCCATAAATGCTTTTACATACATTCCTGGAATTTCTTTGCCATCTTCACAGCAATCGCTATCGTGGATGATCAATTCCTGAGATACGTCTACAAGACGTCTTGTCAAGTATCCGGAATCGGCTGTACGAAGAGCCGTATCGGAAAGACCTTTACGGGCACCGTGAGCAGACATGAAATATTCCAGTACGTCAAGACCTTCACGGAAGTTTGACTTGATTGGAAGTTCGATTGTATGACCTGTTGTATCCGCCATAAGTCCACGCATACCGGCAAGCTGTTTGATCTGTTTATCAGAACCACGGGCTCCAGAATCGGCCATCATGAAGATGTTATTGTATTTATCCAGTCCTGTAAGAAGTGCTTCTGTAAGCTTATCATCGGTTGCTTTCCATGTTTCTACAACTTCTTTGTAACGTTCTTCTTCTGTAATAAGACCACGCTTATAGTTCTTTGTAATCTGGTCTACTGTGTTTTGTGCTTCTTCGATCATCTGAGGCTTCTGTGGTGGCACAGTCATATCTGAAATGGAAACTGTCATCGCTGCTCTTGTAGAGAATTTATAACCGATTGCTTTTACTTTATCAAGTACCTCTGCGGTCTGTGTTGCACCATGAGTATTGATAACTTTTTCAAGAATCTGTTTTAACTGTTTCTTACCTACATGGAAATCGATTTCCATTTTTAGTTCATTTTCTTCAATACTTCTGTCTACAAAACCTAAGTCCTGTGGAATAATTTCATTGAATAAAAGTCGTCCAACTGTGGTATCAATTGTCCCTTGTTTCACAGTACCATCTGCCATTGTTTTACGAACACGCACCTTAATCTGTGAATGAAGTGTTACATATCCATTCTCATAAGAAAGAAGTGCTTCATTTAAGCTCTTGAAACACATTCCCTCGCCTTTTGCTCCTGGTCTTAACTGTGTAAGGTAGTAAATACCAAGAACCATATCCTGTGATGGAACTGCTACTGGACCACCGTCAGATGGTTTCAAAAGGTTGTTTGGTGAAAGAAGAAGGAATCGGCACTCTGCCTGCGCTTCTTCAGAAAGCGGAAGATGAACCGCCATCTGGTCACCATCGAAATCGGCGTTGAATGCTGTACATACAAGTGGATGAAGCTTAATCGCTTTTCCTTCTACTAGAATTGGTTCAAATGCCTGAATACCAAGTCTATGCAGTGTAGGGGCACGGTTCAACATAACTGGATGTTCTTTGATTACTTCTTCTAGAACGTCCCATACCTCTGGCTGAAGTCTTTCTACCATTTTCTTTGCATTTTTAATATTGTGTGCTGTACCATTTGCTACCAATTCTTTCATAACAAAAGGTTTGAACAGCTCAATTGCCATCTCCTTTGGAAGACCACATTGATAAATCTTAAGTTCTGGTCCTACAACGATAACGGAACGTCCGGAATAATCCACACGCTTACCAAGAAGGTTTTGACGGAAACGTCCTGATTTTCCTTTTAACATGTCTGACAGTGACTTTAATGGTCTATTTCCCGGTCCGGTTACCGGACGACCACGACGACCATTGTCAATCAACGCATCTACTGCCTCTTGAAGCATACGTTTCTCGTTACGAACGATAATATCTGGAGCTCCAAGTTCCAGAAGTCTTTGAAGACGATTGTTTCTGTTGATAATTCTTCTATAAAGATCATTTAAATCTGATGTCGCAAAACGTCCACCATCTAATTGTACCATCGGTCTAAGATCTGGTGGAATCACTGGGATTGCTGTCAAGATCATCCATTCCGGTTTATTTCCTGACTCACGGAACGCTTCTACAACTTCAAGACGTTTCACGATTCTTGCTCGTTTTTGTCCTGTTGCATTTTCAAGTTCTGCCTGAAGTTCTGCATAATCTTTTTCAAGATCGATTGCTTCAAGAAGTTCTTTCACTGCTTCCGCACCCATTCCTACGCGGAATGATTTGTAACCCCATTTTTCTTTTGCTTCCTGATACTCAGCTTCTGAAAGAATCTGTTTGTACTGTAAATCTGTTTCTCCCTTATCAAGAACAATGTAAGATGCAAAGTATAACACTCTTTCCAATGTTCTAGGTGAAATATCAAGAATCAGACCCATACGACTTGGAATCCCTTTAAAATACCAGATATGAGACACTGGGGCTGCTAATGCAATATGCCCCATGCGCTCACGACGTACAGATGCTTTTGTTACTTCAACTCCACATCTATCACAAATTACGCCTTTGTAACGAATCTTTTTGTATTTTCCACAATGACACTCCCAGTCTTTGCTAGGTCCAAAAATTCTTTCGCAGAAAAGACCATCCTTTTCAGGTTTCAGAGTTCTATAGTTAATGGTCTCAGGTTTTGTTACCTCGCCTTTTGACCACTCTAAAATCTTTTCCGGTGAAGCCAGCCCGATTTTGATTGCATCAAAAGTTAATGGTTGGTATTGTTGTTCATTATTACTTGTTGGCATAAAAACGGCTCCTCCTATTCTTCATCATTCATATAATCATCATAGTCCTCAGCTGATGTCTCTTCATAGTCAGCTTCTTCAGGTTCTACATCCGTAAGTTCTTCTCCAACAAATTCCTGCTCTGTGAATCCATGTTCTCCATAAGATTCTTTGTGTTCGTGATTACGTCTGTCCCCTTCAATAATAGAACGGATGTCTGTATCACCATAATCCACTGTTTCCATGATTTCTACTTCTGTATTGTCATCACGCAGCACACGTACATCAAGTGCCAGTGACTGCAGTTCTTTTAACAATACTTTGAATGATTCTGGAATACCTGGTTCTGGAATATTCTCCCCTTTAATGATTGCTTCATATGTTTTCACACGTCCGATTACATCATCTGATTTCACTGTCAGGATTTCCTGTAGTGTATATGATGCACCATAAGCTTCCAGTGCCCAAACCTCCATTTCTCCAAAACGCTGTCCACCAAACTGTGCTTTACCACCAAGTGGCTGCTGTGTAACAAGTGAGTATGGACCTGTAGAACGTGCATGGATCTTATCATCAACAAGGTGATGGAGTTTCAAATAATGCATGTGTCCAATTGTAACACGACTGTCAAAGTATTCTCCTGTACGTCCGTCTCTTAAGCGAACTTTACCATCTCTTGAAAGTGGAACACCTTTCCATAATTTTCTATGTTCTCTATTATCTGAAAGGTACTGAAGCACTTCTGGAAGAAGCTCTTCTCCGTGTTTTGCTTCAAAGTCTTCCCATTCAAGGTTTACATAATCGTTTGCAAGATCAAGTGTATCCATGATGTCAATCTCGTTAGCACCATCGAATACAGGAGTTGCAATATTAAATCCAAGTGCCTTAGAGGCAAGACTTAAATGGATTTCAAGTACCTGTCCAATATTCATACGGGAAGGTACACCAAGTGGGTTCAAAACGATATCCAGCGGACGACCATTTGGAAGATATGGCATATCTTCTACTGGAAGCACGCGGGAAACAACACCCTTGTTACCATGACGTCCGGCCATTTTATCACCTACAGAAATTTTTCTCTTCTGCGCGATGTAAATACGAACTGCCTGGTTTACTCCTGGAGACAATTCATCTCCATTTTCTCTTGTAAATACTTTCGCATCTACAACAATACCATATTCACCATGAGGTACTTTTAGGGAAGTATCTCTTACTTCTCTTGCCTTCTCACCAAAGATTGCACGAAGAAGTCTTTCTTCTGCTGTAAGCTCTGTTTCTCCCTTTGGAGTTACTTTTCCAACAAGGATGTCTCCTGCACGAACCTCGGCGCCAATTCTGATAATTCCTCTATCATCTAGATCTTTCAGTGCATCATCACCAACACCTGGAATGTCTCGTGTGATTTCCTCTGGTCCTAATTTTGTATCACGTGCTTCTGCTTCATATTCTTCAATATGAACAGAGGTATATACATCATCTTGTACCAGTCTTTCACTTAAAAGTACGGCATCCTCGTAGTTATAACCTTCCCATGTCATAAATCCAATCAATGGGTTCTTACCAAGTGCCATTTCCCCATTTGAAGTAGATGGACCATCTGCGATGACCTGTCCTCGTTCCACTCGCTCACCTTTATTCACGATTGGACGTTGATTATAGCATGTACTTTGGTTACTTCTTAAGAATTTTGTAAGCTTATAAGTTTTCTTTGTACCATCATCGTGTTTGATTGTGATATCTGTTGATGTAGAACGCTCTACCATACCAGCTTCTTCAGCTACAACACAAACACCTGAATCGACAGCTGCCTTTACTTCCATCCCTGTACCAACAACTGGAGCTTCTGTTGTAAGAAGCGGTACCGCCTGACGCTGCATGTTTGATCCCATGAGGGCACGGTTAGCATCATCGTTTTCAAGGAAAGGAATCATGGCTGTCGCAACAGAAAATACCATCTTTGGAGAAACATCCATGTAATCAAATTTACTTCTCTCATATTCTTGTGTTTCTTCACGATAACGACCAGAAACTGTCTTACGAATAAAGTGTCCTTCTTCGTCGAGTGCTTCATTGGCCTGTGCTACATGGTAGTTGTCCTCTTCATCTGCTGTCATATAAACAACTTCTTCTGTAACAACCGGATTTTCTGGATTTGATTTATCAATTTTACGGTATGGTGCTTCAATAAATCCATACTGGTTAATTCTTGCATAAGTTGCCAAAGAGTTGATAAGTCCGATGTTTGGACCTTCAGGAGTCTCGATTGGACACATTCTTCCATAGTGAGAATAGTGAACGTCTCGAACTTCAAATCCGGCACGATCTCTAGAAAGACCACCTGGTCCTAATGCAGACAGACGTCTTTTATGAGTCAATTCACCAAGTGGGTTGTTCTGATCCATAAACTGTGATAACTGAGAAGATCCAAAGAATTCCTTCACTGCTGCAGTAACTGGTTTAATATTGATCAGAGACTGTGGGGAAATATTTTCCTGATCCTGTGTTGTCATTCTTTCACGAACAACTCTTTCAAGTCTGGATAACCCAATGCGATACTGGTTCTGAAGCAACTCCCCAACTGCACGAATACGTCTATTACCCAAATGATCGATATCATCGTCATTTCCAATTCCGTATTCAAGGTGGATATTATAGTTGATAGAAGCCAAAATATCTTCTTTCGTAATATGTTTTGGAATTAAATCATGAATATCTCTGCGAATTAAGGCTTTTAACTCGTCGATATCTCCTGCAGATTCTTCGATAATTCCTGCAAGTACTGGATAATATACTTGCTCTGTTACACCAACTTCTTCTGGATCTATATCTACAACTGCATTAAGGTCAACCATCATATTAGAGAGGATCTTAATATTACGCTCTTCTTCGCCTTCTACCCATAAATATGGAACACCGGCATTCTGAATTTCGCTCGCAATTGCTCTTGTGATTTTTGTTCCTGCTTCTGCTACAATTTCACCGGTAGTTGTATTCACAACATCCTCTGCAAGAATACATCCTGTGACACGGTTTTTCAATGCAAGTTTTTTATTAAATTTATAACGTCCTACTTTTGCAAGATCATAACGTCTTGGGTCAAAGAACATGCTTGTAATAAGACTTTCTGCACTTTCTACTGCAAGTGGTTCGCCTGGACGGATTTTCTTATATAATTCCAGCAAACCTTCCTGATAATTTTCAGCTGTATCTTTTCCAAAACTTGCAAGAATCTTTGGTTCTTCTCCAAATAATTCTACAATCTCTGCGTTGGTTCCAATACCAAGTGCACGGATCAGAACTGTGATTGGTACTTTTCTTGTTCTATCTACACGAACGTAAAAAACATCATTGGAGTCAGTTTCGTATTCCAGCCATGCACCACGGTTTGGAATCACAGTTGATGAATAAAGTTTTTTACCAAGCTTATCGTGTGCGATTCCATAGTAAATACCAGGGGAACGTACCAGCTGGCTGACAATAACACGTTCTGCACCATTGATTACAAAGGTACCTGTTTTTGTCATAATTGGAAGATCTCCCATAAAGATCTCATGTTCATTGATTTCATCATTGTCTTTGTTGTAAAGTCTTACTTTGACTTTCAACGGTGCTGCATAAGTTGCATCACGCTCTTTACACTCTTCGATGGTGTATTTCACATCATCTTCGCACAGTGTAAAGTCAACAAACTCCAGACTTAAGTGACCACTAAAGTCCGTAATCGGCGAAATATCATCAAACACCTCTTTTAATCCTTCATCCAGAAACCACTGATAAGAGTCTTTCTGAACTTCGATAAGATTCGGCATCTCTAATACTTCTTTTTGTCTGGAATAGCTCATGCGCATGCTTTTTCCGTTTGTGATGGGACGAATTCTGTTTTTCTCCATTGACATTTCACTCCTCATTTATTTTTTAGCGGGCCCCCAGGCTGCCCTAAAATGCTCCGTTTTCTACTAAATTTACGTAAAATCTGGAAAGAGCCTTGTGACGTAAAACCGCCACTACAATGGCACACCTTTCCATAATAGTGCATTTTTTACTATATCACAAAGCTCTTCTTTCTGTCAACAACTTTTCCATTAATTTCAAAAAAACTCTACGCCATACTTAAAGCGTTCCATATTAGCAAAAAGAGACACTGCAGTATGCAATGTCTCTTCATTCAACAGAGTCACCAAATTATTTAAGGTTAACTTCTGCTCCTTGTTCTTCAAGTTTCGCTTTGATTTCTTCAGCTTCTGCTTTAGAAACACCTTCTTTAAGAGTTTTTGGAGCTCCATCAACTACTTCTTTAGCTTCTTTAAGTCCAAGTCCTGTGATTTCACGAACAACTTTGATAACTTTAACTTTAGATGCTCCTGCAGATACTAATTCTACATCAAACTCATCTTTTTCTGCTGCTGCCGCTGCACCATCTCCAGCTGCTGCTGCAACTACAACACCTGCTGCTGCAGATACACCAAATTCTTCTTCACAAGCTTTTACTAATTCATTTAATTCTAATACTGATAACTCTTTGATTGCTTCAATCATTTCAGCTGTTGTCAATTTAGCCATTATAATATCCTCCATTAACTTATTTCAGGCATCCTTTGGATCCTGTATTTGATTTTTCTTTCCTAATTTGATAGGTTTTGTCCGTTTGCTTATTCAGCAGTTGTCTCTGCTGCTTCCTCTACTGGAGCTGCTTCGCCGTCTTTTTCTGCAATCTGCTTAATAACACGAGCAAAATTGGTAATAGGTGACTGCATGCTTCCAAGTAATCTGGAAAGTAATACTTCTCTTGCTGGAATCTTAGAAACTTCTGTAAGTCCTGCAATGTCGTATACTGCTCCTTCAACTACACCACCTTTTAATTCAAGCTTATCTGCTGTTTTAGCAAAATCGCAAAGAATTCTTGCTGGTGCTGTTGCGTCATCTTTAGAGATCGCAATTGCGCTTGGTCCTTCCAGACATTCTGTAAGTCCTTCAAATTCAGTTCCTTCAAATGCTCTCTTCATCATAGTGTTCTTATATACTTTGTATATAACACCTGCTTCTCTGAGCTGTTTACGAAGTTCTGTATCCTGAGCTACTGTTAATCCACGGTAATCAACAAGAACAACAGACTGAGCATCTTTGATCTCTTCTGAAATCTGTTCAACGATTGGTTGTTTTAATTCAACTTTTGCCACGTTTAGGTACACCTCCTTATTTTATTTGTGCGTGTACTGCCAAACAAAAAACTTCCACGTTCGAAAACATGAAAGTTCATAAATTCATAATTTAGAATTCTGATCTTCCTCGGCAGGTGTTTCTATCTTACGCCTTACGGCACCTGCTGTCTTCGGCAGTCAATTGCCTTATTACATTAACATCTCTATTTAGATTTGTCAATAGTTTTTTATTTTTCTTTTAAAAAACTGCTATGTTTCGACTTTACTTGTCTTAACACAGCAGTTTTATATATGTTAGAATTCTCTTACTATTTTAAAATTAAGCAAGCTTCATTGGGTTGATTTTTACACCAGGTCCCATTGTTGATGTCAGTGTAACACTCTTTAAATACTGACCTTTAAGAGCTGCTGGTTTAGCTTTAAGAATTGCTTCAATAAGCGTCTGGAAGTTGTCCGCTAACTGTTCCTCTGTAAAGGAAGCTTTACCAACTGGCACATGGATAATGTTTGTCTTGTCCAATCTGTACTCAATCTTACCAGCTTTGATTTCATTGACAGCTTTTGTTACGTCCATAGTAACTGTTCCAGCTTTTGGGTTTGGCATAAGACCTTTTGGTCCAAGTACACGTCCGAGACGTCCAACAACACCCATCATGTCTGGTGTAGCAACAACTACATCAAAGTCAAACCAACCTTCATTTTGAATCTTTGGAATCAATTCCTGTCCGCCTACGAAATCTGCACCTGCTGCCAAAGCTTCTTCTGCTTTTGCATCTTTTGCAAATACAAGAATACGAACTTTTTTACCTGTTCCGTGTGGCAATACAACTGCACCACGAATCTGCTGGTCAGCGTGACGACCGTCACAACCTGTTCTGATATGAGCTTCGATTGTCTCATCAAATTTAGCTACTGCTGATTTTTTTACTAATGCGATTGCTTCCTCTTTTTCGTAAAGATTTCCTCTCTCGATTAATTTAGAAGCTTCCATATATTTCTTTCCGTGTTTCATTTCAAATAACCTCCTTGTGGTATTGACGGGAATTTATCCCCTCCCACTTAATTCAACTTCGTTAAGTGATCGTATTACTCTACAACTGTTACTCCCATAGAACGGCATGTACCTTCAACCATTCTCATAGCCGCTTCAAGTGATGCAGCATTTAAGTCTGGCATTTTTGTATTTGCAATCTCTTCTACCTGAGCTTTTGTGATTGTTGCAACTTTATTCTTGTTAGGAACACTTGATCCTGACTTAAGATTACAAGCCTTCTTAATAAGAACTGCTGCTGGTGGTGTTTTTGTAACGAAGCTGAAGCTTCTGTCATTGTATACTGTAATAATAACAGGAATGATCATTCCACCTTGATCTGCTGTTCTAGCGTTAAACTGTTTTGTGAATTCAACGATGTTTACACCGTGCTGTCCAAGTGCAGGACCAACCGGTGGTGCTGGAGTTGCTTTTCCTGCTGGAATTTGTAATTTAATATATCCTTCTACTTTTTTTGCCATCTTTCATTACCTCCTTGTGGTATTGGCGGGATCAACCATCCCTCCCACGGTTTTTTAATCCATCTTTTTTACTTCTGCAAAGTCGAGTTCTACTGGTGTTTCTCTTCCAAACAACTCAACATTGATGCATAAGCTCTGTTTCTGTTCGTTCAGCGACTGAACTACACCAACAGTCCCTTCCCAGGCACCGCTTAATACAGATACCATATCACCAATCTCAAAGTCTGAGAAAATGTGTTCTTCACTTATTCCAAGTCTCAACATTTCATCTTCTTCAAGCGGAACCGGTTTCGATCCTGGTCCGACAAATCCGGTGACTCCTCTAGTATTACGAACCACATACCATGTATCATCATTCATGAACATATGGATCATAACATAGCCTGGAAACATCTTCTTCTGGCTGGCTTTTTGAACTCCGTTTTTAAGTTCAACAACTTCCTGCATCGGAACGCGCACCTCAAGAATTTGCTCTTCCAGGTGGCGGTTTTCAATCGCTTTATCAATATTCGCTTTCACTTTGTTTTCATACCCAGAATAAGTATGAACTACATACCATTTTGCCTCTGACATAAAATCACCTTTCTGTCTGGCCTGTTATCTGACCAGAAAATCAATTCCATACTTTAAGATTGCATCAATAACTGTAATCAATGCTCCAAGTAATATTGAAACTGAGACAACTGCTGTAGTCTGTTTTACAAGTGTGTTCTTGTCTGGCCAAACAACCTTCTTAAACTCAGTGTTAAGTCCTTTAAACCAACTTTTTTTCTGAGCTTTTTCTGTTTTTTCACTCATGACATCCACTTCCTTCCAACGACTATTTTGTCTCTTTGTGCAGTGTGTGAGATTTGCAGAATTTGCAATACTTCTTTGTTTCCATACGCTCAGGATGATTTTTCTTATCCTTTGTCATATTGTAGTTACGATGTTTGCATTCTGTACATTCCAATGTGATTCTTGTGCGCACAACTTCCACCTCGCTTTTTTTTTAATAAACTTTGTGTTACATGATGGTTGCGAAGCCATCAAAATTTTTAGGCATAAAAAAAAGACCTACTTCCATTCGCTAGAGCATTGTACCATGTTCTAGCTATGAAAGTCAAGTCTTTTCCTTTTAATTTATTTCTCCTGAGAATTAAAAACTCGATTCATCTCGTTTGATTGTTCTGCGTTTTTATTCACTTCTTCCGGATCCCGAAATGTAGGAACCGTCTTTCGTATCGCTTCTAATATGTTTTCTTTCCCTTCTTTTTCCACTGCATCTAAAAGGATTTCTAATTTTTTCTCCACTTCTTCTCTTGAAAGTGGTGTGTCTCTTTCTATAAAGATAAGATCATTTGATGTTTTATCCAATTCTTCTGTTTTCATCAAAAGTTCTTCATAGAGTTTTTCGCCTGGTCTAAGACCAATTTCAATAATATCAATATCTTCATATGGTTTAAGTCCGGAAAGTCTGATCATATTCTCCGCCAGATCCAAAATCCTCACAGGTTTCCCCATATCAAGCACAAAAAGTTCTCCGTTGTGCGCCATTGCCCCTGTCTCTAAAACAAGTCCAACCGCCTCTGGAATCGTCATAAAATAACGGATGATCCTTCTATCTGTAAGCGTAATTGGTCCACCTGCTGTAATTTGCTGCTTAAATAGCGGAATGACAGAACCGTTACTTCCCAGTACATTTCCGAAACGAACTGCAGTAAATTCCGTTTTACTATTGGAACGACACTGTAATACCATCTCACAAAGTCTCTTAGAAGCCCCCATAATATTCGTTGGGTTTACCGCTTTATCCGTTGAAATGAGTAACATTTTTTGTACCCCATATTTTTCAGCAAGGTTTGCAACATTATAGGTTCCCATCACGTTATTTTTAATTGCCTCGCACCCACTATTTTCCATCAAAGGAACATGTTTATGCGCCGCCGCATGAAATACAATATCCGGCTTTTCTTTGCGGAAAATTTCTTCCATACGCTTTACATCTCGTACTGACGCAATCAGGGTCTCAAGATGTAACTGACCTGCATATCTTCTGATCAACTCTTGTTGAATATCATATGCCGCATTCTCATAAATATCAAGAATAATGAGTTTCTTTGGATTCATCGTTGCAATCTGACGACATAATTCAGAACCAATAGAACCACCGCCGCCTGTCACAAGAATGGTTTTACCATCGTAAAATTTTTCCGTCTCTGTTCCATTGATCTTGAGACTTTTTCGAAACAAAAGGTCTTCAATTTTAAATTCACGGAGGGTTCGTTTTTCTCCAAATTTGTGATTGTCTTCTAACGGATAGCTATAAATTTTTACTTTACACTCTGTTTGTTTATATAGCTCATACAATCTTCTTTTTTCTTCTGGTGATGCATCTGGAATTGCAACAATGATTTCTTGGATTGGTAATTCTTTAATACGATCTATGATATTATCATCTTCCGAAAAAACTGGAAGTCCGTTAATATTATTGCCAATTTTGTCTACATCTTTGTCTATAAAACAATATGGTTTATAGTGGGAATTTGGATTTCTCTTCAGTTCTTCTGCCAAAGATGCCCCAATATTTCCCGCTCCCACTATTGCTACGTCAATTTTATGAATCTCATCTTCATCTCTTTGTGCAGTTTGTCTTGACTCCACCACCTTGTTTTTATATGCATAAGAAAACTGATAACAAAATCGAATTCCCAATGTCGTCAGCATAACTGCCATAATAGTTACCACGGAGTATGCAACACCAAAATTAATCGATGGGTTAAAGTACGCAATTAGCATATACACAAAACCACCAACTGTATCTGCTGCCATCAGTTTCAAATAAGAATCAACACTTGCATATCTCCAAATACTTCCGTAAATCTTAACCGTCACTCTTGCAACCATCATACATAGATAAAGCACTACCGCTTTTGTAAAGCTGTATTTTCCATGCACGCTGATCGAATAAATCTCCATGCCACTTGTAAGCGCCATTATATAATAAACAGCTATAAACAGCACAGTATCTATCAGCCACAACTGTATCTTTCTTTTATTTATACTCATTTTATTTCACTCCACTCGTTTCTATCATCACACAAATCAACAATACTTTTTTGCACTCTCAAGAACAATTTTTTGCATTTCTTCCATCCGCTGTTCCATATCTTTTGCAAGTGCCACCTGACATCTCGTACGAATTAAGTTGTGCTCTGGATAGTTGATTTTAAAGTAAGGACTTCCCTGGATATAATCATCAAGAAATCGTACAGCTTGTTCGCAAGTTAACACAAAACACCCCAGTGCCAATGTTTCAATTTCGCGTTTAGAGAGCACTTTAGCTGTTACGGACAAAAATCCTTCCGCAAAAGCCTGAAACACCTCAATATTAACCCCTACTTTTTCTAAGTCCGGACAATCTTCTTCAACATAATTTCCCGCAAAACGTACCGCATCCCCAAAATCATGCCCCACAAGTCCTGGCATAACTGTATCAAGATCAATCACTACCAGCGGTTCCTGACTGTCTTTCGCAAACAATACATTATTAATCTTTGTATCGTTATGTGTCACTCGCAGTGGAAGTTCTCCTTGTTCCAATAAGTCTGTTAGCTGACAGGCTTTATCTTGTACTGATAAAAGGTAGTCAATTTCTTCTACAACCTCTTTTACCTTATCACAAGAATCCTCTGCTATATGTTGAATCATAGCCTCATATCGTTTCCGTGTATTATGAAAATCTGGAATGGTATCATAAAGTTTCGAAACCTCAAAATCAGACAAACTAACTTGAAACTCCCCGAACTCTTTCCCCGCGTTATGTACAACATTTAAATTATCACAAACATTGTATGTAGTAGATGGAATATAATTGAACAACCGCCAAAATCCATTATTCTCAAAGTAATATGTCTTTCCCTCTTTTGTATGATAAAACTTAAGCGTTGTCCGATCCGGTCTTTTATTTCTAAGGTGCTTTGTTACCTTATCGATATTCTCCATTACTTGAATTGGATTTTTAAACACATAAGTATTAACTGATTGTACAATATAAGATGCTTCTCTACCATCTTCTTTTTCATAATCAACTTTATATGTCTTATTAATATTCCCAAGTTTAATCTCTTCATAAGATTTAAATGTTCCTGAAACACAGAAAATCTCACAAATCTCCTGTAGTTTCTTCTCTATGTCTGTTCCCATGAACGAATCTCCTCACAAATCCTCTTATTATTTTGTTCATAATGCCAAACTAATATACGCCAAAGTAGTATAGCACATTTTCCTCCGCATTAAAATAGAATTTGTAACATTTGTACATGTTTTGTAACATTTTGCCATCTCCATTACTGCGTGTTGCTTTTTGACACTAATTGTACAACTGTTCCTGACAAAAGAAATAGTGCGATTAGATTTGGAATCGCCATTAATCCGTTAAAGATCTCCGCAATTTCCCATAATAATCCCAAATCAAGTGTTGCTCCCAAGATTGCAACTAAAGCATAAGCTATCATAAAAGGACGATTTACCTTTGACCCAAATAAAAATTCCAAGCAGCGTGTCCCATAAAGTCCCCAACTTAAAATAGTAGAAAACGCAAAACAACACAATGCGGCTGCTGTAAAAATTGACACCCAGTTTCCGTAAGTTGCCGTAAAACCTTGAATGGTCAACTCCGCTCCTGCATTTGTTCCATAAGGGATCTGGATTCCACTACATAAAATCACAAGAGCCGTCATGGTACAAATCAAAATTGTAACAACAAACACTTCAAATATCCCAAAGAAGCCTTGCTTTACAGCATCATTTGTATCGGCAGCTGCATGTGCGATTGACGCAGTTCCAAGCCCTGCTTCGTTTGAAAAAATCCCTCGCGATATTCCCTTTTTAATGCTTAGGAACACGCTTCCAATGATTCCCCCTGTAACTGCAGAGGGATGAAATGCTCCTTCAAATATAGATGCAAATACAATTGGAACATTTCGATAGTTCAACAAAATAACCCCAAGCGCAAGCACAATATAAAATAGCGCCATTCCTGGTACTAATTTTTCTGTAACTTTCCCAATACGGCGAATCCCGCCCAACAATACCATTGCAACGAAAATTGCCATCAACACTCCCAGTAGAAAATTCAAAATTCCAATCTGGCTTTGATGAATCATTTGAAAATTGAGCAACGCCGAATCTATAGCTGTTACAATGGTGTTGGCTTGTGTTGCATTTCCCGTCCCAAATACTGCCAGAACCCCTAAGACCGAAAAAACTCCCGCAAGCCATTGCCACTTCTTGCCAAGACCATTTTTAATGTAATACATTGGTCCTCCAACATAATCGCCTTCTTTATTTTTTTCTCGAAAATAAACAGCAAGCGTAACCTCAGAAAATTTTGTACACATACCAAGCAGCGCAGACATCCACATCCAAAACACTGCCCCCGGACCTCCTATGGCAATTGCTCCCGCCACACCAGCAATACTTCCTGTGCCTACTGTAGCTGCAAGCGCTGTGCACACTGCCTGAAAAGGAGTTACACTTCCACGTTTTGCTTCTTTTTTATCAAAGATTTTTCCAATCGTTACTTGAAATGCAATTTTAAATTTTCGAAATTGTATAAAATCAGTACGTACAGTAAGGAAAAGGCCTACTCCAATTACAAAAATCATAGCCGGAATTCCCCACACAAAATTATTGATCGTCCCTATAACAAGTTTTAATGTTTCCAAAATCCTTCCTCTTTCTCATAAATTTAAACATTGAGTTAAATCATATCACAATTCTTAAATTTTTCAAACTGATAAATTTTTATATTTTTTTAATTCTTCCCCGTTCTTCTTTGTCGCTTTTTGTCGCATATTATCGACTTTGGTATTTTTTACCATATTCTTATGTTACACGAAAGGAGTTTATCGTATGACAAAAGAAGATATTTTAGTTCGAACCATTATCGGTCCTACCCGCGTCGAACTTCACCCTCTCGCCTGTGCAATCAAGCGCGCCGAAGAGCTTATGTTTGTAAAAGGAAAATCAATTGATGATATTCAAGTAACAAAAGATATTTATCCCTTTGTTGCAGAACACACGAATCGATCTTACAAAGCCGCCGCCCGCCAAATTGAACGTACCAGTAATCTTTGTTGGGACAATATTGATCAACCACAAAAAATGAAATACATTGGAAAAGTAATTTTTGACATTCATGCACCAAGAGACATTATTTTTTATCTTGCTTATTACTGTTATTTTGGAAAACCTTACTATGAAGTGATGGAAACACACCCTGAATTGATGTTATAACTTCAAAAATCAGTTATTTTGTAAATTTTTTCAATAATTGAACACATATTTTTGTTATATAATATAGGTACCACAATATTATAGGAGGTTTATATATGTGTACATCCATCAGTTACAGAAAAAAAGATCTTTATTTTGGTCGCAATCTGGACCTTGAGTTTTCCTATCATGAGCAAGTAGTCATTACTCCCAGAAATCATCTTTTTCACTTAAGAAACGGAGAAGACTTCTATAACAAATATGCTCTAATTGGAATCGCCACTGTTATCGGAGATTATCCACTTTACTACGAGGCATCGAATGAAAAAGGGCTTGTTATGGCTGGTTTGAATTTTCCTGGTAATGCATGTTATTTATCCCCGAAAGAAGGAGCTGTTAACGTGACACCTTTTGAATTCATTCCATGGTTATTAGGACAAGCCGAAACCATCATGGAAATTAAGGAGTTATTACAGAATTTAAACCTGACAAACATTTCTTTTGCAAAAGAATTGCCACTGTCTCCTTTGCATTTTATGATCAGCGATCAAACTTCTTCCATTGTAATCGAACCGATGGAAGATGGTCTGCACATTTATGATAATCCTTATGATGTAATGACAAACAACCCACCCTTTGAGTATCATTTGTGGAATATAAACAATTATAGAAATCTTACTCCCCATGTGGGAACCAACAATTTTAGTTCCAACTATGAATTGCAAACCTACTGTGTGGGGATGGGAGCAATCGGACTTCCCGGAGATGCTTCGAGCGCCTCTCGTTTTGTTCGTGCAGCATTTCATCTTACAAACGCACCAAAAGAAGATACCGAAGATGCGAATGTAACACAAGTCTTTCATATACTAGATTCTGTCTCTATGCTAAAAGGCTCCACACTGACTCAGGAAAAGAAAAATGATATGACCTTGTATAGCTGTTGCATCAACGCAAGCAAAGGGATTTTTTATTACAAGACTTATGATAACAGCCAGATTCATGCGGTTTACCTCGATCATGTTGATCTTAACAGTGATGGTCTTTCTTGTTATGATCTAAAAAAAGAGCAAAGGATTCACTACCAAAACTAAGAAAAAGGATTTTCAGCCAAAAACGACTGAAAATCCTTTTTTTACAGTGGACATCGATACCTTGGTTGCCCTTTACTTTTTTTGCCATATTCAATCGCCTCTACCGGACAACTTGTAATACATGCCATACAATGGGTGCAATTGTTCTTCCAAACAGGTCGGCCACTTTTCAACACAATATTTTGCAATGGACAGACTTTTTCACATTTTCCGCATCCAATACACGTTTGGTTGGAAGAAAATTTTTTTGTTTTCACGAACAATGGATAAAATAAGTCATTCACCATCCCACTTTTTACTTTGTCAAGAACACGAACTTCCTTCTCCGGTATCTTTTCTCCCTCACGAATCAATTCTGCTACTTTTTGAATGACTGGATCTGCTTGTTCTATGATTTCTTTTGCCACCTCTTCTTCTGGCACCTGAAACATTGCAAGATAATTTTCTGGCATAACAATCGATTCATAGCCCATATAATCCAATTCTTTTTCCTCGCACAGCTTTTTCAGGTATTTGCCAGCATCCCCCGTATCCGATCCACACGTTAGAATAAAATAGACTTTTTGTCCTTTTAGATAAGTATTTTTCTTGATCCACGCTTCTACAACTTTCGGAATTCTCCATGCATACGTTGGTGTAACAAATGTAATCACTTGACTCTTTGGTATCCGAAGCACATTCTCTGACATTAAACTAACTGTAATTGATAAAAGACTATCATTGGTCTCTTCCGAAATTCTTCTTGCAACATACTCACTATTCCCTGTTCCACTAAAATATAAAATCATACCATCGTCCTCTTTTACTATAAACTTTATTATTACATCTCTGTCTTTTTATGTAACCGTATTATAACATAGCTTAAAACAAATAAAAAAGATGAAACAACACCTTTTAGAAATTGTTTCACCTTTTCCTCTTCTAGATCATTTGATTTACAGTTTTATATTTGTAAATCATTTCTGCGTGAGTTTGCTCTTCTGTCTCCATATCATTTAACAGTCTTCTGATGTTTGGATCGGCAAACTGAAATAAATTAAAATCATATGCAGAGGATACATATTTTTCGGTTGTAATCGCATCCGTACAAAGATATTTATCATTTTCTTTGTCTGCCTGCATAAAACTTCCAGTATACGTTGCCTTTGGCTCGTAATTTTCTCCAGCTTTGTCTTTCGTATCTACTGCAACACATTCTCCATGTAAAAGTTTATCTAGAGAATCATAATGTTTTTGCTCTTCTTCTCTGATCGATGAAAATAGATCTTTCAATACCGGATCTTTTGCCATTTGGGCTCCTTTTTCATATTTATCCATACACAGTTGCTCTTGATCCTTTAAATCTGTAATCACAAAGCGTTGTTTTTCAGTAAGATTCACAATCATACTGGATACCTCCTTTATATTTATTTATCAATCACAAAGATAGTATGTCAGTATCTTTCGTACTTTATTCATCTTCAAATCGAATTCATTTTTCTACTGTAGTCTCAATTTTTTTACATATTGATTTTAAAATCAATCCTTGCTATAATCTATTTTTTCAAGGAGGATTCACTATGTCAGAAACAAACCGAGAAAAGCAATTATTAAAGCCAGGTACCATTGTCGTTCACTTTAAAAGAAATTTCACTTCGGGCACAGACCCTTTTGAATACCTTTATGAAATAATCGGTGTGTGCCTGCACAGCGAAACGATGGAGGAACTTGTCGTATACAAAGCGCTTTATGGCACAAAAAAATTATATTGTCGTCCCAAAGATATGTTTTTAAGTCTTGTGGATCAAGAGAAATATCCAGACGCAAAACAAACCTATCGCTTTGAATATTATTGTAACTCTTTTTCTCAAATATAACCCAAAAATGCGTACCGCGAAAAAGCGATACGCATCTTTTCTATTTTTCCTTATGCTCAAAATATTTTTCAATAAAACAATCTATTTTTTCTGCATACAATTCCGGTGACGTGTACATACTTTCAATATGCCTTGTATCGGATGGGAAGAAACAATCTTTTTCCCCTTGATACATCTCATACAGTTCCGGTCCGTTTTCGAATGGAACAAGTTTATCGTCTCTTCCGTGTACAAATAGCATCGGTATTTTTGATTTTTCAAGGCTCTTTACAACATCCGAATCATCCAGATCGTATCCTGCAAAAATCTTATTCATCCAACGAAGTGGTTGATACAAAATACCAACCTGATGTTCCAAGGAAGCTTTTGCATTTTTATATCCGCTGTCTTCTATAATAAATTTAACATTCGAAGGACAAGCGCTACTCATCTGCATAACGGTTGCTCCCCCCATTGAAAAGCCATGCAAAATAATCTGAATATCATCTCCAAACTTTTCTTTTAAAAAATCAATCCATTTTAGGCAATCTTTTGTTTCTAATATGTCAAACCCTATATACTTTCCTTTACTTTCTCCAGAAGCAGTATGATCGCAGCAGAACACATCAATCCCATGTTTTTTATAATATTCATAATATAACCCTGCTGTATCTGCATGTTCCGAACGATATCCATGAATGATAAAAGCAATTTTTTTCCCTTTGGCTCCAAATGGATAATAAAACCCTTTGAGTTCTTCTCCTCGTGCTGATTTCATCGTGTATTCTTCATGGTATCGTTTTCGAAACCTATCTGCTGCCGCATCTCTCACACGATAATAATTTTCTTCATGTCCTTTGGTATCAAACAAAAGCGAAAACAGTGCAGAGCTTTTTCTACAAAATACATATCGATAAAGTTCCTCTGCCATAAACGCAATTCCAATTGCCGGAACTGCTAACAGTCTCTTTGTACGTTTTTTCATCTCTTAACCCCCTTCTTATTGAACTGGAAGCATTGCTCCCACACTTGCCAGTAGTGTACAAATAACAACAAAAATTTGAAAAGGAAGCGTTCCAAATCTCCCTACAAGTTCTGATGATGGATGACGTTTTCTCGACAAATGATATGCTACAATAATCCCCACTCCTGTAACAACCTGAATAATGCTTGCAAACCGTGTGAATCCTACAAATGTAGAAGCACCGAAAAATGCAATCGCAAGACATGGAAAGGATGCTACAAACCAACTTAAACGCATATTCCAGTGTGTCTGTTCCTGCACAATATCACGAAGATTTAGTGTATTTGCCCAAAAAGAAGTGGCAAGTGCCATCAATGTAAATACATATCCAATCACACTGACCCAACCCCCAAGATGAGCTGCAAGATCTACCAATGCTCCATCCTCTGAAATATTTTTTCCAGCTCCTAGTAGCGTCATAATTGTAATCATCAGTATCAGTCCAACGTTAATGGCAAGTCCTGATGCAATGGAGATGCGAATCTTCTTAACATCACCTTCTAGACCTTTTACAACCTGTGGGGTAGACATAACTGCCGAAAGGGAAAAGGAAACCATGCTATATAACGCAAGCACATTTCTAATTCCATGCCATCCTGTAGGAAGCGCACTCATTTCGGACAACAGTGTAGCAATTAGGAGAATCCCAATCACACCAATCATTGAACTAACAGCCAATTTTTCACAGATGCCCACCAGTTTCATTCCAATAAATACCACCCCTGCACCAATGCAATAGAAAAGAAGGATTCCAACCGTATCCGGCAAATGAAACCAAGATCGAAACACTGCTGCTGCGCCTGTCAGAAATGCACTAACATTTACAATCACGGAAATCCCCAATGTTATAAATGCGGTCCACGTAAGAATATTTTTTATTTTCCCCGAAAAAAGTTCCTCGTTCAGACAACCGATAAACTGCGCTCCTTGATTATTATAAGAAAGTTCTGCAATAATAAGATGTAAAATTACATTAAACAGATAACAAAATATAACAATCAGTAAGATTTCCCGTATGCTGTTGTGTGCAGCTAAAAATGGAACCGACAAAATTCCAGATCCCACCCCATGTCCTACAATAATACTTGTAGCTTCGAAAACTGTAAGTTTGGATTCTCCTTGTATCACTTTCATTCTTTCCTCCATTCGATTAAAAACTATACTTAATATTATAATAGACTCCTCTTTCAAGTGTCAAGAAACTCGCCTTTCGCAAGTTGTTTTTCTACGCAAATAGTACTATAATCAAGGTATTCATTTTAAATAAGAATTATTGTTTCGGAGGAACTTTCATGAAATGTAGAAATTACGCACACAGGGGATTTAGCGGGCATTATCCCGAGAACACTATGCTTGCCTTTGAAAAAGCCTTAGATGCAGGCTGTGAAGGAATCGAATTCGATGTACATTTAACAAAAGATCATCATCTTGTTATCATCCACGATGAAAACATTGACCGCACATCCAATCAGAAAGGCCTTGTTAAAGATATGACCTATAAAGAACTTTGTAATGTGGATTTTTCCTACAAATATGCAGGTCAGTTTGGGTTTCAAAAAATTCCTACTCTTCGTGAATATTTTGAACTTGTAAAGGAGAAAAATATTATAACTAACATTGAATTAAAGACTGGTGTGTATGAATATCCCGGAATTGAAAAAGCTGTTTATGACATGATTTGTGAGTACCAATTACAAAAAAAAGTGATAATTTCATCCTTCAATCATCATTCCGTTATGAGAATGAAGAACATCGATAGCAAAATTGAATGTGGTTTCCTTACAGAAACCTGGATTCTAGACGCGGGAGCTTATGTATGCTCTCATGGTATTGAAGCTTATCATCCTGATTTCCACATGCTGACCAAGAAAGAAACAACAGATTTAAAGAATCATCACATAAAGATTAATACGTGGACAGTAAATGAGGAAGCAGACATTTTGGATATGATTCATAAAGAAGTCGATGGGATTATATCCAATTATCCAGACCGCGTCGCTTCTTTACTAAAGCAGACAAATCTTAGATAAGTAGAATCCCATCTTCTTCTTTAAAACTGAAAAACAGCAGAATTACTTGGCATCCACGTATTTCCACTGAATCTGATACTCTTTTTCAATGGCCGCACCAATATTATGTACATAATCCTCCAGTAATTTCTGTGCTCTTTGCTGTGCATTTTTTAATAGAACCGTATCATTTAACGCGCTTTCTTTGATATTTTTCTGTGCCAGCTTAAACGCTTCCGTCTGATCCACTGCACTGACATCTGCGGATCCTTTTTCTACTACAAAAGACTTTTCCGTCAAGGTCTTTTCATCAACCTTACATCCTAGCACTTCTGCCTGTGGCATTGTAATGGTGACTTGATCTCCTTTTACTTGGATATCCACCAAAGATGCATCAACCCCGATCGTTACAATGCCGTCATATTCAATCCAAAATTTTTTATCTTTTTTCCACCACAAAATTCCTTGTGCATCTTTTTCAGAATATTTTGCCACATTGTGATAATAGCAATCCATTGTGGCCAATTCACAGATTGACTTCATTTGTGATAACTCTGGTTCTATTGGCTCTTCCTTTTTCCCGCAAGCGGAACAAAAAAGCATCACGATTATAAGAGAAACGATTCCTATTTTTTTCATATTATTCCCCTTTCTTAATGAATCTCAATCTGATACTCTGGATCTACTTGTTGCACAAATGGCTTTACAAGTGCTTCCACGATATTCACTGCATTTTGCTTGGCTAAATCATAAATTGCTGTTTCTTTTTCGCTTTCTTTCGTCACATCTTCAATTGCCGCTTTGTAAGCCTCTTGAGAAACCGTCTGCGTATCTGCTTTTTTATTCTCAAACATATAATCCAAAGACGCAATATCTACATTAATATCATTTATTTTGATCGGTGGTAGGGTAATCACAATCTTTTTGTCTTTACCATCCAACTTAATTTTTACTGCTTCAAAATCAAATCCCGCCTTGACTTTCGCCTCATAATATACGTGATAATCCACTTTCTGCTCGTCTGTCTTATTCATAACCTGCGTAATTCCATTGTAAACAGCTTCAAATGTAGACAACTCGCTCACGTTTATGATCCGCTCCAACGTAGACTTTGTAATCACTTCTGATTCACTTTTGTTGCAAGAACGAGTATAGAAAATCACTCCCACAACAACGACTACTAAAAGAATGATCAAAAACACGATTCGTTTCGCAAAGCGAAACTTTCTAATCTGACGAATCCAACTACTCATTTGGTCTTTCATAGAACTTCTCCTTATCCGAAATGTATCTTCCTTTAACCACTACATTTCTGTCGATTTTGGAAATATTTTATCATAAAATCACGTTTCTTACAATTCTTCTACAAAGTAAAACTGCCTATAAGGTAACAAATACTCTTTAGGCAGTTTTCATTCTTATGGATAAGCACTGGCGGTACTTTATCAATATAATATTCGTTTTGAATAGGCATAGGCTTTTTATAGTTTTCCTTTTAAAATTTGATCAATTAGCCTAGAAGCCTCATTTCTTGTAATGGTATCTTTATCCCAGTTTATGATTCCTTGATTTTCCTCACTAAGTCGTGAAAGCAATTCTATCTGCTTATGGGTAGCTGGAAGAATCTTTTTGGGACGATACATCAGCATCTGTGGTTTAAAAATCTTTGGATCCTCTTCCTCAAAGTAATGAGAAAGTGTTTGATACAATTTCGCAGTTGCCAAAGCATCACAATATGCTCTATGTGCAGCTTTGTTTTCTATGTGATAGTATTGGCACAAGCTTTCTAGACTTTTGGAAGGAAGATCTTTATGCATCTTTCTTGCGATTTTAAGCGTATCAATTCCAAATCTCTCAAAAGGAAGCCCTTGGGATAGTGCACTCATTTTCACGAAACTATAATCAAAAATCACATTATGTCCAATAAGAACATCCTCTCCGCAAAAGGCAAGAAATTTTTTTACAACTTCCTGACTGCAACAAGAGTGAGCCACCATTTCATTGGTAATCCCTGTAAGTTCCTCAATTTTCGGAGAGATTCTTTCCTTTGGGCATGCAAACTCCATAAAACGCTCTTCCACTTTTCCATCACGAACCTTTAATGCCCCAATTTCGATGATATCATTTTTTGCGGGATCTAATCCGGTTGTCTCTAAATCAAATGCAACATAGGATCTTAACATCATTCATTTTCCCTAACATGAAGTAGAAGATTCCTGTTGGCGGAAAACAATCTCTCCTGTAGTAGCATCCATACTATCTACAATTGCAAGTGATTCTAACGGATAACCAAGATTACGAATCATCCGTCCACCAGTCTGGAATCCTTTTTCTATTGCAATACCAATTCCTTCTACTGTAGCACCAGCTGACTGTACAATCTGGATCAGTCCTTGAAGCGCACACCCATTTGCAAGAAAATCATCAATAATAAGCACTCGATCTTCTGGAGTAAGGAATTTTTTTGAAACAATCACATTATTCTTGCACTTATGGGTAAATGATTCCACTTCCGCTACATACATCTCACCTTCAAGATTAATACTTCTTGATTTTTTCGCAAAAACAACCGGAACATCAAACTGTTGTGCTACAACACACGCAATTCCAATTCCTGAGGATTCAATGGTAAGAATCTTATTAATATTCTTATCTGCAAAGCGTTTTTTAAATTCTTTTCCCATTTCCTCGAACAATTTAATATCCATTTGGTGATTCAAAAAACTGTCAACTTTCAGTACATTCCCTTCTTTTACCATACCATCTTTCAAAATTCTCTCTTCCAAAACGTTCATCAATGACTTCCTCCTATATGCGTACTGTCTATTCTGTAAAAAGTATAACATATCCGTTACAAAGCCGCTATGAATTCTTTCTAGAAATTCTTTCTTTATAACGAAAAAACAGCCGATAGAATATCGACTGTTTTCAAAGCGGGTGATGGGAATCGAACCCACGTATCTAGCTTGGAAGGCTAGTGTTCTACCATTGAACTACACCCGCGTTGTCCTTAAGACAATATTTATACTATCATATCTTTTTAGAAAATGCAAGCATAAATTTCATTTTTTTTATTTTTTATTTTTTGACTTCCTTTTGCAAAAGTATTATAATTTTTTTAAATACATTATTAAGTAAGAAGGAGTCGATACTATGAGCAAAAGAATTGATAAAAAAAGACAAAAAAATTTCCATATTACTCCACCTGTATCCGAACCCCCAGTAAAAGATATCGACATTTTTATTCAGTATCAGGATCACGAATATTTCGAAGCAGATATTCTTAACAAAATCGAAGAAAAATGTAAAGCTAATGGTTTGGAGATTACATGCAAAGAAAAGCTAAGTGTCTACATCAAGCCGGAAGATCAAAAAGCGTACTTTACATATTCCACTCTTCATGATTTCGTAGAATTATAACTTTTTTTCATGAACTCGCAAAAATACCGCCCACGTGGGCGGTAACTTTTATGCAATTTCTTCGAAATACTAGCAAAACACCAGCAAAACTTTTTCAATTCTTTTGTGTTTCATTTCATGTATTTGAAAACATAAATTAGAGATTTTAATCTCTTCCTTGGAGGATTCCTCTGGAATATATCCTAATTTTTCAATCAAAAAACCTGAAACCGTATCGTAATTTTCTGTTTGAATCGTTAAATCCAGTTTATTATTTAGATCTTCCACCAACATCTTTCCATCAATTAAGTACTGATTCTTTCCTACTTCTACAAATTCTGGAAACACACAGTCATTTTCTTCATTAATATCTCCAACAATCTCTTCTACAAGATCTTCAATCGTAATAATCCCTGAAAATCCACCATACTCATCTACCAAAAGAGCCATTCTCTTTTGATTTTTTTGCATTTCTCTAAATAATTCGTCTGCATCCTTACTATCTGGAACAAAATAAGGCTTTTGCAAAAGAGAACGAATATCATGATCTGCCTTTTGATTTTGCATCGCAATCATATAGTCGTTAATATGTAAAATACCTATGATGTTATCAATATGATCTTCGTAAATTGGAATTCTAGAATGTCTGGATTCTAATATACTAATCACTTGTTCTTGCAAAGATTCCTTGATATCAACTGCATATACCTCTCTTCTTGGTGTCATAATGTCCCTTGCGCACTTATCATCAAAGGAAAATACAGATTTAATCATTTCACTTTCATGTTCTTCGATCACACCTGTCATTCTTCCCTTTTCAATCAAAGATTTAATTTCATCTTCGGAAACGTTTTCCTCTTCTTCCTCCGTTTTCATTCCAATTATTCTCAATACTCCCTTTGTTGACATAGAAAGCAATGCAATAAATGGAGATAATACTTTCGAGATATAATAAATTGGTTTCACTGTAAAAAAGCAAAACGCCTCTGCTTTTTGTAAAGCAATTCTTTTTGGAACTAATTCACCAAAAACAAGGTTAAAATACATCAATATAATTGTTACACCAAAAAAAGAAATTGTGTCTGAATATGGCACACGAATCCGTGTCAGCCATCCGCTTAACACTTGCGATATTCCTGTGGCTGCAGACGCACTTGAAAAGAACCCAGCACATGTAATTGCAACCTGAATTGTAGATAAGAATTTTGTAGAATCCGTAAATAACGACTGAATCAGTAACGCTTTTTTATTTCCCTCTTCCGCAAGTCGATGAATTCGATTCTTATTTACAGAAACCACCGCCATCTCAGCTCCGGCAAAAAAAGCATTTACCAATGTTAGAAATACTAAAATAAATAATTGTGTAAAAATTTGTGTCCCGTCAGGGTCTGTGTCCATGAATTATATCCTCCTAAATAAATAATTTTTAGATGGATTATATCATTCTTCAAACAAATATTCAATATTTATTTTCATATTCCATATTCTTATATATGTATTTTTCATGAAAATCAATGATAGTCCCTCCATCCAGATAACAACTCTTGTAATTATACTACTTGACTTCTTATATTATTTGTTTTATAATATGAGAAATTAAAAAATAAACATTATGCTAGTAATTAGGAGGTGATTTTATGGGATTCCAAATTGGGGGGAATATCTTAGATTTCGTTGTTCTCAGTACACTGAAAAATAAAGATGAATATGGATATATTGTTACACAGGAGGTTCGAAAGATTCTTGATATATCAGAGACTGCTATGTATCCAGCTTTGAAGCGTTTACAAAAAAACAACCTTCTATCTACCTATGATGTTCCTTACCAGGGTAGAAATCGTAGATATTATAGATTGACTGAGAGTGGAAAAAAAGCATTAGACACCTATATTTTGGAATGGAATGAATTCAAAAAAGACATAGACAATTTATTGAAAAAGGGGGATAACAATGAATATTGATCAATATTTTGACGAATTATATGCTTGTCTTAAACGGCTACCTGCCGACGAACGAGAGGATGCAGTTAGTTTTTATAAGGAATATGCAATTGAGGGAAAATTGACAGAGTATAACCAAATGAAAGAATACTTTGGCGAACCTCATAGTCTTGCGGCAAAAATATACGCAGAATCGGCTACGAAACAAGTCACGCAAGAGCAGAGTAAAAAAACACCGCCTCTAAAAGGGCTTACACTTGCTGTTGCCGGCATATGTGTACTCCCATTTAGTTTTCCAATTCTTATCGTCGTTTTATCTGTTGGATTTGCACTTTTAATATCTTTTTTAGCCATTATTTTTTCAATCGGAGTAACTGTGATCACATTAGGTGGAACTGGAATTGCGCTATTCCTAAAATCATTTAGTTTTCTTATTCCTTTCGCTCCTATTCTATGGTTAAAAACATTTGGTGGTTCATTGATTCTGATTTCAATGACATGTCTAATTTCCTTTTTACTTTTTTTCGTCGTCAAACACATAATCAGGTTTGTTACGATTGCGTTGACCAAGGTTATAAAAATGAGACAGAAGACAGAATAAGCATTCATAAAATGCTTTCCAAAATTTTACAGCTTATGAAGAATAGATAAAATTAAGCAATCTGCCCTATCATTATCATAGAAAGTCACATCTAAAATTTACATTTGCAGACTTTTCTTCATAGTCTCAATACACTCAATCATATATGAATTGTCAAGGTACCCTGATTACATTCCCAAATGTGGTCAGGGTATTTTTGATAGGAAATCTGTAGTAAAAAACTATTTACTATCTATTGAACGCCCAAAAACTAATCGCTTACGAATAATCTACATTACCATCTTTACACTATCATTTACATTTCATCTAAAACCCACAATATAAAAGGATTGAAAGAACTATCTTCTCTCAATCCTCCGTAATTCTGTTCTAAACTTTTATAGAATTACTATGTTCTATTTCTTCTAAATAAAACATAACATTTACTGTAAATACTGATTTTTCCCATTGAATATCCAGCATACCATTCATTTCCTCAGCCATTCTCTTTACACTTTCTAATCCAATCCCATGAATCTCCGTATCCTTTTTACTTGTCATTATTTTATTGTCTTTTAGTTTCACTTCTCCATTATAACTATTTTCTACGACAATATATATAATATTTTGCTTTAATTTAATATGAACTTTCAAATATTTTTTCTCAGTCTTCATTGCAGCCGAAATAGCATTCTCCAAAAGATTTCCTAAAATAACATTAAAAAGATAATTGTGAATTTCTAAATTCTCTGGAATCGAAACACTAACATCCACTTCTTTTAATTTCTTTTTTGCAGTTTGTAATAGATAATTTAACGTTCCATCAATTTCTTTATTGCCTGACGCCACATATTCCTCCGCATTAATCATATGGCGTTCCATATCCTCAATATAAACAAGTAATTGCTTTTTTTCATTTGCATTTGCTAAATATTTCAACTCACCTAAATGATGTCTCATATCATGTCGTAATTCTCTTATCTTTTGATAAGAATTTTTCATTATATCTAATTGATTCGCATATATTTCCATCCTATTGAAAAACTCTTCTTTTTCTATTTTCTGCCTATAATAATCTTGCACGGCACCATATAAATAAAAGATTGCAAAATTTATTACAAGTATTCCTGTAATTTCTATTTCAATTATATTTTCTCCTAATCCAGTTGAATTAAGCATTAACAAAATAATAATAATACTTATGACCGGTACACTAATTAGCCATAACCACAATGAAGAACTAATTTGAAATTCTTTTTTCTTTATTGCCTTTGTTTTTTCTAAAACCACTACAAATAAGAGAATTCCAATACTAACTATGCACTCGTTTACTGACTCCAAAATATCGATCGACTGTCTATTTGTTTTTATAATCGAAAAAACTAAACTTTCTATTACTACATTTACAGAATAAATACTGATAACAGACAGAATATTCTTTTTTATAGATCCTTGATAAGTTGAAACAATCAAGGATAATCCAACTAAATTCGTAAAAATATTAACATATTGATTATTCAAGAGATAATAACCGCCACTAGTTAGCATTACAAATAAAACATATACTCCGCTTTTTATCCACTTATTTTCTGTTTTAGAGAAATAAAACAATCCAATAAATCTATATATAGCATATGTTCTCAAAACATTTGCTATAACTCCCAAGATCACTCTCTCCATTTTTATACCACTACTGTAGTGCACGTTTGATCAATGCACCCTTTACATCCTTTCTGTGTGCTTTTGAAATGTTTAATATATCATGATTAACCATTTTTACCCATTCATATTTGTATTCCGAAACATAATCACAATTAATCAAATATGATTTATGTATTTGTAGAAAAGCTGTCGCAGGTACTTTATCACGTACATCAATAAGTTTTCCATTAAACACTTTTTCTTCTCCAGAACATGTAATTATATGGATTTTTTTATTATCACTTCTAAAATAAAGTATCTGTTGTAATAAAATTTTTTTTATTACTCCTTCACATTGAAACTCAAATGTTTTACTTTTTATTCCGCTCCTCTTGATAGCCACATCTAAGATATTTTCTATTTTCTCGTATGAGAGTGGTTTAATTATAAAATCCAATGGGCGGCACTTAAACAAATCTAAGGCATAACTCGTTTTAGACGATATATATATAATATCAGTCACTTCATCTTTTAACTTATTTCGTACAAACTGTCCTACTTCAACACCATTTGCTTTAGGTAACTCAATGTCTAAAAAAATCAAATCGATTTCATTATTTCTTTCCAAATAATCACATAAAGTTTCTCCCGTATAAAACACATCAACTTCAGTTGATATATAATGTGCCTCCATATATTTTTCTATATAACTTTCCAAATGATTACAAATACCAATTTCATCATCGCATATCGCTACTTTATACATTTCTGAACTCCTTATTGTGTCATTTCGAATAATACTCTATCATAAAATAACCCATATATAAAGTAGCAAATTATGCGATAATGATTTACAAGTTTTACGCTATTATAATTCTATCTTCTAATTTCATTTATGATATGCTCTCTTCCCATCTTCCATGCCGGAATCATCACTGCCACCACTGCAATTACCACATTCATCAGCATAATTCCAATCAAAACCAGATTCGGAACATTGGAAGTCAGATGTAAAAACTGTAGTACATGAGCCATATAATAATCCATCACTTTCCTAAGAACCAGATTATAAAGCAGAAAGATAAATACATCTGCCAGCAACCCGTAAAAAATACCTGTTTGCAAAATCATCTTATAAAACCCGTTTTCTGTGATTCCCATTGCACGGATGATACCGTATTCTCTTCTTCTGGCAAGAATTGTATGGTTCATACTGTTTGCGATATGAAACAAACTAATAATCAGCAGTATCATTGCAATACTGGAGAAGAAAATCTGTTGTTGTTTGAGATAATCTTTCTGTGTTTCTATTGCAGAAGTATAATCCTGCAATACTGCCTTCGGAACATCTCGGATTACCTGAAGCAATTGATTGCTCACGCTCTCTACATCTGCGTCCTCAACTGGTGACGCATTGATAAAACTGTAATCTGTAATTCCAAAGTTTTCTTCCATCTGTTTGCCAGTCATAATCACACTCTGAGCATTTTTCCAGACTTCTGTATTCAGGAAATCTTTCTCCTGCGCCAACGGTCTGTTTACGATTGCAGCAATCTCAAACTCTTTCTCGATATAGTTTTCTTCTCCACTCTGGAATTTTAACAGTTCATCCGTATAGTTCTCTGTCTTTGGTACACGAAGTGTTATCTTATCTCCTGGTTTCTTTCCGTAAAAATAGTAATTTCCCTGACCATCCATATTTGCTGTCACAATCACTTGATTATTGTTTTTGATTGTTTCTGGTTGAATCTCTCCTTCCAAAATGAAATCCTGAAGTTGTTCTATCATTGCTTCATCGTAACCGTACACATTATATTTAATGCGGTAATTTCCATCTTCCTTCTGATTACAGATGCCATCATATCTTTGGATAAAATATGGTTCTTGATTTTGATATTTGAAATAATCACTCCAATCTTCTTCTTCCAAAAACTCATTTCTAGAAAGCTGTAATTCCCCCATCGTATACTTTGTTATATATACATTCTCTGTTTCCGGCATATTTTTAATCTTATCTGCTACCGCCTTTGGAATTGTGTCTTTCAGTGAATCGGACTTTAAAGAAATGCGGTACTCTGAACCAAGTCCGTCATCAGACATCATGGAAAGTTCTGTGTGAACCTTCAAATTCTCTACCATATAAGTAGTACACAAGAAAATACATCCACCTATAGACAAGGATAATAAAATTCCAATCACTTTCCGTTTATTGGAAAACATGAATTTCCGTACAACTACGTTTGCCATATTTACATGGCGAAGTGCATATATTTTTCTCCGCTTTGTGAATGACATCTCTCCACTCATCACCGCTTTCAAAGAGTGTTTCCGAAGTGAGCGAACCACAATAAAGGCAACAAATGCTAATGAAATCAGCAGGAATATAAATCCAAATACCATTGCATCTACTGAAACAAAAAACTCTAATGCTTTTTCCCCTTCTGCCAACGTATGATCGACAACAGATAGACCAGTTTCCGCTCCTCCAATTCCTTTTCCACCAAATACACCACTAAACTTCTGATACACAAGGCTTAATACACCATTTCCTAAAAAACATCCTAACGGATACCCAATGAAAAATAACACCCAAAGTTCCAAAAGCAATGTACCGCCAATCTGCGCTTCACTAATACCTAACGTCTGCAACATTCCGTACTCAGAAGTTCTCTTTGATACAGAAATGTTAAATACACTATATACTACAAAAAGGCTAAACAGACATAACAGGAGGATCATTCCGTTATAAGCCAGATTATAATCACTCTGCAATTTCAAAACGATATAAGTGAAGTTTCCTTCTTCGTTGGTCAGACCAAATTTCACAATTTCGTAAATGCTGCTTGGTGCTTCTCCACCAAGATACTGTATGACTTCATCATTCCCGACTACTACTTCAGATGATAATTTATATTTCTGCAAAAAAGCATCCAACTGTTTATGTAACTTCTCATCTTCATTAAATCTGAGATACAAAAACGTCTGACTTCCTCGTCCTTTAAAAGAATCGCTCACAAAAACTTCCATTTCACTGGAACTTGCCGCCCATTCGCTTTTCACAACACCAGTGACAATATACTCCTTTTCTCCAATGCGAAGCGAATCTCCTAAATTTCCCGAAAATCCGAGATTGCTAAGTACAAATCCATCCGCTGCAATTTCATTCTCTTTCTCCGGGAATCTTCCCTCTAACAACTCTCTGTGTACCATCTGTCGGTATATTTCATCGGTATGGATAAAACAGATTAAAAACTCTTCTGCCACTACATCACGAATTTCCATCTTCCCGCACTGTTCCAGTGTATATCCTTTTCCTTTCTCACCACTTTCTACAGAATCAAAAAATGCCTTGTCCATTTCTACATAATAATGCCAATCTCCGTAAATGGTTTTGCTGTTTGCCAGATCACTTTTCTGACTGCTGTAAATCAAGGAGGAAATTCCTGAAAGCAATGATGCTGTTAATAAAATACTCGTAAAGATTGCCAATGTCTGACTTTTGTAATACCGCATATATTTCCATGCCAGTTTTAACATACAACATCACCGCCTTTTGTTGGAAATCTTTTCTTTTCTGTAACAATCTGACCATCTTCGATATGAATCACTCTGTCGCAAGTCTGTGCAATAGCTTCATTATGCGTTACCATAAGAATCGTCTGATTGTATTTGCGACAACTCGTTTTTAATACCTCCATAACCTCAATGGTTGTAGCTGTGTCTAAATTACCTGTCGGTTCATCGCAAAGCAGGATGCTCGGTTTATTTGCCAAAGCTCTGGCGATGGCAACTCTTTGCTGCTGACCACCGGATAATTCGTTTGGATATTTCTTGCGTTTTTCCCAAATCCCCAGTTCCCGTAACAATTCTTCGACATATTTGCGATTTATATGCCTTCCACGATCAAATGTTACCGGTAATGCCACGTTATCATACACATTCAACACAGGCATCAGACTGTAATTTTGGAATACAAATCCGATATTTCTTCTGCGGAAAATCGTCAGTTCTTTTCTTGACAGAGAACCAATCTCTTGATTTTTTATGAAAATCTTTCCACTTGTGGGATTGTCTAGTCCTCCAATCAAGTTAAGACAAGTAGATTTGCCCGAACCAGATGTTCCTACAATGGCAACAAACTCGCCTTCTTCTACCTTTAGATTTATATTCCGTAGTGCCTTTACCTGATTGTCTTTTTCTCCATATATTTTCTCAACATTTTGTAATTCTAAAATACTCATACTTATTGACTCCTTGTAAAAATACTTTCCTTATTTCTATCTTTATAAATCTTGAAGTTTGAATTGCGCAAATTTTTTGCCATTTTCCTTTAAGAATTTTGGTGTTCCTTCTTCCTCTATCCTATGATTTTCTAAAACATAAACATAGTCGACTTCGTTTATTGAAGAAATCCTGTGTGTTATAATAATTGTAGTCTTTTTCTTCAATATAGGTTCTATACTCTTCATTAAAGTTGCTTGTGTTATATTATCTAATGCCGAAGTTACTTCATCTAAAATGATAATCTCCGATTTCTCTAACAATGCTCTTGCAAGAGCAATTCTTTGTTTTTGACCACCAGATAATTTATTTCCTTGTTCTCCAAGATTTTCTTCCAACCCATGTGGCACTTCATTCAAAATATCACTTAATTGTACTATCTTACACACATTACGAATTTCTTCGTCACCATAATCCCCCTCTAAAGAAACATTATTCTTAATAGTATCATTAAACATCACTGGATCTTGAGTAACCACAGTAATATGTTTTCGCAAACTATTAACATTTAATTGTTTAATATCTATTCCATTAAATCTTATTTGACCTTTCTCAACCTGCCATAAGCCATATAATAGTTTTGTAATTGTAGATTTTCCACAACCACTTTCTCCTATAATAGCTGTTATTTTTTTCGGTTCAAATGTCATACATAAATTTTCAAACAATACTTCATTTTCACGATATCCAAAATTAACATTTCTCATTTCTATGGTAACCTCAGAATTTTGGATCTGCTGGTTACCCGTATCAGGAATCGGAATATCTAATATCTCATATACTTTTTTAACAGACACTGTCATGTTTTGGATTTGTGAATATGAATTAATAATAAATAAAAGTGGATTTACCACCATCGATACATATTGCAAAAATGCTATCATTATCCCTATTGTCATCTCTCCTTTTATAATAAATATTCCAGAAATAAAATATACCATCCCTATCATAAGAGAATTCATAAACTGATTTGTTTGTTTTCCACCTTCTGAAAACTTCATATATTCTACGGTTTTAGTAATATTAATTTTCTCAATTTCACGAAATTTTCTCATAAAAATTTTATCTGCTTTTACAAGAATTAAGTTAAGAATATTAGATAAAAACTCTTCTGTAAAATTCATTGACTTTCCTGAAACACATCTCAGCTCCTCAACCCTTTTATACATATGTTTAATAAAGTATTGTTGTATAATAATAATTAAGAATTCTATGCTTAACACAACACACAATAGTTGAAAATTTATCCTCCACAAAATCAATATCGCCAAAATACTTGTAATTATATTAAATATAACATCGATAATTAAATCCATTCCTGCATTTTCAATTGTATATATATCATTCTCTAAAACCTTAACTAATTCTCCTGTTTTTTTATCACTAAAAAAACTTCCGGACAAATTAGAAATATGACTAAAAATTTTGATTTTAATATAATAAGAATACTCTTTTTTTATTTTTATATGAATTATTTCCATGATATATTTTAAAATACCTTGCATAAATGCTACTAAGATTAATAACACAAAGAAAAGCCCTAATTTCCGCATATTTTGCTTGAGAATTCCTTGATCCATTAGTTGCTGCATTATTACAGGTTGAATTATACTAAGGATAAGTATGGATATTGATAAAATCAAAACAAACAGTACTCTTTTTCTATTCATCAAAAACACATCTCTTAAATAAAAGATATACTTTACCATTCCAATTCCTCCATTAACAACTTATATAAAGAATATATAGAAACACAATCGTACTTCGAAATTGTTCTATAATCTGCAACCTTGAATTTAAATTCTTTCTCTAATTTTTTTATTAACCCAAAATAATCCATTTCCCTTCCACCTATTCGAGAACCAAATAAAGCATATGTATAAAACAAGCTTCCATCTTGTTTGTCAAAAAATTCCATTAAAATATTTTCTATTTGTTTTAGCTTTTCTTTATCATATTGAATACTTTCATCTCTAAATACTGGATGTAATCTGTTTGAAGAAAACTTTTTTTCAAAGTTAAATTTTTTAATAGACACTGCTTCCAGCTTCTGAATAACATCTTTTTTCTTCAACTCAGGTCTTTCTAATAACATTTTAGCAACAATACCTGTTACCATAGCTGCTGCACTGCTATTGCATTCACCAAACATTTTATAATAATTGTGTTGATCCGTATGCAGAAATGGGATAGACTGTTTTATAAAATCAAGATTACCTAGTCTTAATTCCCATATATTATCCTGTATTAACTCTCCCTGCACACCTATAACGCTTTTATAATTTGATGGTTGACTACACTTTTCTCCATTCTCAACGGCTGCAATAATTATTTTTCCTTGTTTTTCCAATTCTCTACAAAGTTTTAGCAAGTTTGCCGAATCCACCTTTTGTGTTAATGCTAAACTTAAATTGATTACCCTAATATCTCTATATAAGAGACATTCCAACGCATATTCTAAATATTTGATAGAAGTGTTCAATTCACTATCAAAAATTCGAATACTCAAAATTTCCACTTGTGAACATTCTTTGTATATAGTAGATATACACATTGACCCATGCCCATTATCATCATCTCCGCCTGGAACTAATGCCAATCCCTCTTCATTATTTACAATCTTGTAACGCTGTACATTACACTTCATATCATTCATTACTTCTAACGATATTCCCGAATCAATAACTGCAATTGGCACCATGTTATTCATATCTTCACCTCCCGAATTCCATTATTAAAAAAAGCAAAGAACACTTAGTCGCTCTTTGCTAGATTTTATTGTAACTAGTATTCTTATAATTTTCTTGCAATTTTTATTTTAATAGTTTACTATGTATATGCTAAAAATAGTTTAATGATAAATTGTATTTTGTTTATCATTGGCTCCAAACCAATGTGTGCAGTCTGCTTTACAACAGCTGTCAGGTTCATACACTGAAGATTTACCTGTAATCTGACAGCAACACTGTGCGCTCACACTTTTAAGTTCTTTGTCATTAATCTTTTTAATTGTCTTTTTTGTATTCATAAATATCCTCCATTCTAAAATTATAAGAATACTATATTTACCTTTACATTAAAACATATCCATTAGCACCTATTAATGTGTTATTGTACATACATTGTGCAAAATTAGGTGTCATATAATCTCCTGTCGCGAGATTATTAACAATTCTACAACGTATACATTCACAAAATGAATACATATCGCATCCGATACATTCTTGGATTTTCTCATTTGAATTAGCCAAAATCTTCTCTCTTTTTTCAATATCAATTCCTGTTCTTATATTTCCAATTTTAAATGTTTCATTGCCACTCGCCATTGTACATGGATAAAAGTCCCCATTAGGATAAATATCTATTTCTATTATTCCTCCTAAACACTTTCCTTTCTTTTGTACCATCAACGGATCTAATAGATTAAAAGACACTTCTTCTTGATCTATTTTTCCCTTTGCCTGTTCTATCTCTTGTTTCAAAAAAATGAAATCTTCTTTTTTCCACTCAGCATTAAAAATATCCGGCAATGCTGAAACAGTCTTAAATCCCATATCATATAAACTCTGCATATCTTCTGCCAGCCCACCTATAGTTTGTGGACCAAAAGTCATTCTAACCCTAAGTTTTTCTCCCAATATATCGAGTAACTTCAAACTATTTGCTATGGCTATATCATAGCTTCCTTTACCACTTGGAAATATACGATTACAATCATGCTTTGCTCTACAACCATCTATACTTACTGATACATTTTTTATATTTTTTGCCAAATACTTTATTTGTTCTTCATTAAGTATGGTTGCATTCGTCGTAAGAGAATAGTTCTTTTTACAATTCGGAAGCCGCACCTTAAATGTTTCAATAAAAAATACTAATATTTTGTAATTTAACAAAGGTTCCCCACCATGAAAATCAATACAAAGTTCTTCATTTTTATCATCAAATGTCTTACATATAAAATCTACAACTTGAGCGGCTAAATCCCGGTCCATAACTATTGACTTTTTTTCTACACCTTCATAACAATATTTGCATCTCAAATTACAATCTGTTGTAAGCCAAATTGTATAATTATTCATTTTATATCCCCCACACTCTTTTCATCAATAATTTCTTGCTCACTTTACAATATTCCATAAATTTTTCTTTTGAAGAAAATCTATATGGATCTCCTGGACAACTAAAGCAAAAAACATTTACTGGACACCTTTTACAATTTTCTCCGTTGGCTCTGTTGGCTCTAAACAATGCAGTTTTTACATCCTTATTGTCAATTAAAATTGGTATAGAGTCCGCTTCTAAAATATTTCCCATACAAAATTCTTTATGTTCTGTAAAACTTGGACACGGATATACATCTCCATTATGCCTAATCATAATCGAATGTTTTCCAGCTACACATTCACTGGCATTTAATTCATTGCACTTTCCATTTTCATCAATAAAAGACTCTGGAACATACGATTCTTCATATTTGTTACTTGCAAGTTTCTCTTTGTTTTCTTTTGCTCTTCCCTTTTCAGCTAACATCCTATAAATAGGCTTTGTACCCATTTTTTTATTTAATTCAGTAAATGCACCTTCTAAATGTTCATTTATATCCGAAAAAACCATCGAAAGTGAAATATTTCCAAACCCTGTTCTTTGTAAAAGTTCTATGGAACGTATAACTTTTTCAAAAACCCCTCTTCCTCTATATACCGAACAGGTTTCTTCATCTACACCATCAATACTGATATCAATTTGATCTACATTTTTACAAATAGCTTCTACATTTTGTTCTGTAATTAATAGCCCATTCGTACATAACCCAATCTTCCCATGATATTTTTTTCGTAAATAAAATAATAGTTCAAAAAAATCTCTTCTAAATAATGGTTCTCCACCACTAAGTGCAATAAATTCCGGATTCCACTCTATACATTTGTCTAAGATTCTTTTTATAGATTTTGTATCTAACTCGCCGCTAAAATCATCGCCAGCAGCAACACAACAATGACTACAATGTAGATTACACCTATTAGTTGTTTCAATAATTACTGAATTCATCATTGTTTGCTCAAAATAAGTTTCTCCATCCTTAATCATAGAACACTTTGTCATTTCTGAAATAACTTTATTAAAATATTCTTTATCTTTTATATCTGAAAACTCAAATACCTCATCCGAGGATACTACATCCGCTTTCAGATAATCTTGTATCAAGCTAAAAACTTCCTCGGATACTCTAATCCAAGTTCCATTATAGCGATTGGCCAAAACGACTTTATCTTGATACTTTAATATATCAACATGCTTTTGTAGTTGCATTTTCATTCTCCTTACTTTTCAAAATTTCTTTCATATGTCCTATTATTAAAATGAATGCCATCAACGCCTGTGATAACAGGATAATTTCCCATATCTCTTTTTTATCAATCAAATACATCATGACAAAACTAATAACATGAAATACCAAAACCTTATTAACCTTCTTTTTATAAACAGTTTTCTCTTTATCACTTAATCTTCGATTTTCAGTATCTTGTGGAGTCATCAAAAATATAATTACCATTAGTGTAAGTGTTATTAATATTATTTCTATTCCTCTTGTAAAATCAAAAAAATGAGCAATCAAAAAAATAGCTATTTCGCTAAAAGTAGATAAAAAATAACACTTTTTTTCCGTATCTGCGTGATACCCACCGGCATATATTCTTAATGGCCAAAAATATACTAAAAACCAAAAACCTTGTGTAGCGCATCCAATAGTAGTGCAAACTATCATCAATGTACATATATTGACAAATAGCATTCCTCCCTGATGCAAACCATATTGAATAATGTCTTTTTCTTCTTCCTGAATAACCTTATCGCGGAGAAGCTTTTCACACACTTTAGTCTCAATTTTCATTTTAGAATTTTCTCAACTTCTCTGCCCCTGTCGGAAGTTTTGGCTGAAATGCAATTAATGGACAAGTCGAATTCACTTCTACTACTGCAATTTTTTTTGCAATATCTGCAACTTTTCTTCCCACTTCTTTTTTCAAATTTCTTGTTCTCATGAAAACGCTCCTTTATTTTCTCTTCTTTTTTTCAAACCATGTATATCCTAGTAATTGATAATTATGTTTATTGGTTTTCTTGTAATATAGATTATCATACAAAACTCATTTTTTTTATCTATGTCGAAATTGAACCTGATACAAGCGAATTTAGCCTTTTCGATATAATTTCGTCTTTAACCTATCATAAGCAATATATATCATTTCAAAAACTTCCACACAACGATACGGAAAATGCTCACTATTTCCCAAATGATTGTCCTTATATTTTTCATATTGTGTCCATATATAATCACACTCTGCTCTGTAAAATCTGCACAATTCCGATAATCTAGGAAGATACTTTCTGCCTTATTTGCTTCTTTTCGAAATGTATGATGCTGATAACACTCGTTAAAAAGTAGCAGAGACCAATTTCGGCATTTACCGAGTTTGGTCTCTTCTAGTTAAGAGGTTTTTTTACTGCCTCCCCTTGACATGCCACTGGATCCATGCTAATACATAGACAAAGGGCTGAACAGCAAAAACTGCCATTCAGCCCATCCAACTTAAATACATACATTATAAACCTATGATTTTATCATCAATCTAAGAGGTTTACACAGAATAATTTACATTACCCTGTGGCAGAAATTAGGTCGTGGTGTTACAAAAAAGCTTGACCACAACATTTCAACCCAACCATTTATATACCGCATATCAGTCAGCGGTAAACTTTCAACCCGACCATTTATATACCACATATCGGTCAGTGGTA